>NZ_JAVTJF010000001.1:0-387527 GCF_031843905.1 Aeromicrobium sp. WCS2018Hpa-31
CGCAGCAGCACGTGAAGGCCCACTGGCAGCGACGCAGCAGCACGTGAAGGCCCACTGGCAGCGACGCAGCAGCACGTGAAGGCCCACCGGCAGCGACGCAGCGGCAGGCGGAAGCCCGACCGAGGCCGCGCAGCCCCGGTCAGGACTCAGCCGGAGGGGTGGAGCAGCAGATCAGGCTGGGCGGTGCAGCCGCAGGTCAGGCTGGGCCGAGGAGGCGAAGCCGGAGGACGCGACGAACCTCAGTACGCCGACCCACCCGCCAGCGACACGGCGCCCACGGGGTGCCAGACGGTCTTGATCTCCAGGAACGCGCGCAGGCGGGCGGTGCCGGGGGCGGCGGTGAAGTCGGGCTCGCGGCGGGGGGAGTAGACCCGCTTCACGGTGCCCGACGCCGACCGCTCCAGCTCCACACGGTCGTCGGCCGCCATGCCGGTGAGGTCGAGACCGTTGACGTCGGCGTGGCTCGCGAGCCAGGGCATCATCTCGGCGGCCCGGCCGGTGAGCACGTTCACGACGCCCGCGGGAACGTCGCTCGTGGCGAGGACCTCGGCGAAGGTGACGGCGACCGTCGGGTCGGCCTCGGACGCCACGACGACGACGCTGTTGCCGCCGGCGAGCACGGGCAGCACGGCGGCCACGAGGGGCAGCAGGGCCGACGTCGGCGACGCCGCGATGGCCACGACGCCGGTGGGCTCGGGTGCCGAGTAGCTGAAGTACGGGCCCGACACGGCGTTGGCGCCACCGAAGACGGCGGGCAGCTTGTCGGTCCAGCCGGCGAAGTGCACGACGCGGTCGATCGACGCGTCGACCTCGGCGCGCGCCTGGGCGGCGGTCGCGCCACGGCTCTGCACGATGAGGTCGACGAGCTCGGCCCGGCGGGCCTCGAGCATCTCGGCCACGCGGTACAGCACCTGGCCGCGGTTGTAGGGCGTGGCGCCGGCCCACTTCGAGAACCCGGACCGGGCGGCGACGACGGCGTTGCGGGCGTCCTTGCGGGAGGCGAGGGCGGCGTTGGCCATGAGCGACCCCTTCTGGTCGTGCACCTGGTAGGTACGGCCGGACTCCGAGCGCGGGAACGCGCCACCGATGTACAGCTTGTAGGTCTTGGCGACGGACAGTCGTGCCATCAGAGTGCTCCCTCGTCGTCGGTGTCGAGGTAGGCCGCCATGCCGGCGGTGCCGCCCTCGCGTCCGAAGCCGGACTCGCCGTAGCCGCCGAACGAGGCGGTGGGGTCGAACTTGTTGAACGTGTTGTCCCAGACGACGCCCGCCTTCAGGCCCGCGGCCATGCCCATGGCGCGCGAGCCCTTCTCGGTCCAGACGCCGGCCGACAGGCCGTACGGCGTGTTGTTGGCCTTCGCGAGCGCCTCCTCGGGCGTGCGGAAGGTCAGCGTCGTGAGCACCGGGCCGAAGATCTCCTCACGGGCCACGCGCATCGACGCGGTGGCGTCGGTGAACACCGTGGGGGCCACGAACCAGCCCTTCTCCGGGAGCGCGCAGCTGCTCGTCCACACCGTGGCGCCCTCGTCGGCGCCGACCTGGGTGAGGTTCGTGATCTTGTCGTACTGCATCTGGGAGTTCACGGCGCCCACGTCGGTGTTCTTGTCGAGCGGGTCACCGACGCGCAGCGTCTCGATGCGCTTCTTGAGCTTCTCGACGACCTCGTCGGCCACGGACTCCTGCACGAGCAGGCGGGAGCCGGCGCAGCACACCTGGCCCTGGTTGAAGAAGATGCCCGACACGATGCCGTCGACGGCCTGGTCCACGGCGGCGTCGGCGAACACGATGTTCGCGCCCTTGCCGCCGAGCTCGAGGGTGAGCTTCTTGCCGGTGCCGGCCAGCTCGGACTGGATGCGCTTGCCGACGGGCGTGGAGCCCGTGAACGCGACCTTGTCGACGCCGGGGTGGTTGACGATGGCGCTGCCCACGTCGCCGGCACCGGGGACGATGTTGACGACGCCGGGCGGCAGCTCGGCGTCCGCGAGGATCTCGGCGAGGATCAGCGCCGTGACGGGCGTCGTCTCGGCCGGCTTGAGCACGACGGTGTTGCCGGCGGCCAGCGCAGGGGCGATCTTCCACGCGGCCATGAGCAGCGGGAAGTTCCACGGGATGACCTGGCCGGCCACGCCAAGCGGGCGCGGGGCGGGACCGAGCCCGAGGTGACCGAGCTTGTCGGCCCAGCCGGCGTGGTGGAAGAAGTGCTGGGCGGCGGTCGGGACGTCGAAGTCGCGGGTCTCGCGGATCGGCTTGCCGTTGTCGAGCGACTCGGCCACGGCCAGCTCGCGCGCACGCTCGGCGATGGCGCGGGCGATGCGGAACAGGTACTTGCCGCGCTCGGCCCCGCCCATGCGCGACCAGGGGCCGTCGTAGGCCTTGCGGGCTGCGGCCACCGCGCGGTCGACGTCGGCCGCCGTTGCCGTGCTGACGGTGGTCAGCGGCTCGCGGGTGGCGGGGTTGAGCGACGTCAGGTCGTCGCCGCCGCCGTCGACGAACTCGCCGGCGACGAACATCTGGTAGCGCGGCTTGATCGCGGCGATCGCCGCCGACTCCGGGGCCGGGGCGTAGGTCAGGTCGAGATCCATGGGGCTGCTCATCTCTTCGGGTGGTGCTGGGCGGCGGACGGACGCATGGTCAGTCGACGCTCACGTAGCGGGGGCCGCTGTAGTGGCCGTTGGTCTGGGTGCGGCGCTGCATCAGCAGGTCGTTGACGACGCCGGAGGCGCCGAAGCGGAACCAGTGCGGGTCGAGCCACTGCGGGCCGGCGACCTCGTGGACGGCGACGAGGTAGGCGATCGCGTCCTTGGTGGTGCGGATGCCGCCCGCGGGCTTGACGGCGCGCTGGGCGCCGGTGAGGTCGTGCAGGTCGCGCACGGCCTGCAGCATCACGTGGGTGACGGGCAGGGTGGCGGCGGGCGAGATCTTGCCCGTCGAGGTCTTGATGAAGTCGCCACCGGCCATCAGGGCCAGCCACGACGCACGACGCACGTTGTCGTAGGTGGCGAGCTCGCCGGTCTCGAGGATCACCTTGAGCCGCGCCGAGCCGGCGGCCTCCTTCACCCGGGCGATCTGGTCGAACACCAGGCCGTAGTCGCCGGCGAGGAACGCACCACGGTCGATGACCATGTCGATCTCGTCGGCGCCGGCCTCGACGGCCAGGCGGGTGTCGGCGAGCTTGACCTCGAGCGACGAACGCCCCGCCGGGAACGCCGTGGCCACCGACGCGACCTTGACGCCGGTGCCGGCGACCGCCTCGGCCGCGACGGCGACCATGTCGGGGTACACGCACACGGCCGCGGTCGACGGCGTGCCCTCGACCTCACGGTCGGGGTTCACGGCCTTGCGGCACAGGGCCCGGACCTTGCCCGGGGTGTCCGCGCCCTCGAGCGTGGTCAGGTCGACCATCGAGATGGCGAGGTCGATCAGGGCCCGCTTGGTGTCCTTCTTGATGGACCGCGTGGCCAGCTGGGCGGCCCGCGCCTCGACGCCGACGGGGTCGACGGCGGGCAGGCCGTCCAGGAACGTGCGCAGCGCCGCGGTGTCGGTGCCGCCGAGGCCTACGGTCGAGCGCAGGTCGTCGGTGGACACGTCGACGGTGGTGTCGGGGGTGGGGCTCATGGACGGTTCTCCGGATCGGGGGTCGGGCGGGTGACGGGTGGAACCGCCCGGTGCGACGGTTCGGCGGGGTAGCCGTCGAACCCCGTGAAGTCTGCCACCTCGAGCCGCGCGTGGTCATGCCTCCACCGCAGAGGGCACGGCGCGTGCACGCCGGAGCCGCCGGTCCCGTGCCACGATGGGTTCGTGACCCTCACCGCCGACCAGATCCGACGCGCGCCCAAGGTGGCGCTGCACGAGCACCTCGACGGCGGCGTCCGACCCGCCACCGTCGCCGCCATCGCCGAGGAGGTCGGCCACGCGCTGCCCGCGCCCGCGGACCAGCTGGGACTGTGGTTCGCCGACGCCGCCAGCTCGGGCTCCCTGCCGCGTTACCTCGAGACGTTCGAGCACACCGTGGCCGTCATGCAGCGGCCGCAGGACCTGGCCCGCGTGGCTCGTGAGTCCGTCCTCGACCTCGCGGCCGACGGCGTCGTGTACGCCGAGCTGCGCTGGGCGCCCGAGCAGCACCTGCGCGGAGGGATGAGCCTGTCCGAGACGGTCGAGGCCGTCCAGGCCGGCATCGACGAGGGCCGGGCCGAGGCCGCGGCCGAGGGCACGCCGATCGTCGTCGGCCAGCTGCTCACCGCCATGCGGCACGCCCAGCACGGGCTCGAGATCGCCGAGCTGGTCGTCGAGTACCGCGACCGCGGCGTCTGCGGGTTCGACATCGCCGGTGCCGAGGACGGCTTCCCGCCGATCCTGCACCTCGAGGCGTTCGAGTACCTGCGCCGCGAGAACGCGCACTTCACCATCCACGCGGGCGAGGCGTTCGGCCTGCCGTCCATCTGGCAGGCCATCCAGCGCTGCGGCGCCGACCGGCTCGGCCACGGCGTCCGGATCATCGACGACATCGACCTCGCGGCCGAGGGCGGCCCGCGGCTGGGTCGGCTGGCGGCCTACATCCGCGACAAGCGCATCCCGCTCGAGATGTGCCCGTCGTCGAACCTGCAGACGTCGGCGGTGCCCGGCATGCGCTCCATCGCCGACCACCCGATCGGCCTGCTCAAGGAGCTCGGCTTCCGGGTGACGGTCAACTGCGACAACCGGCTCATGAGCGGCACGTCGATGAGCCGCGAGATGCAGCTGCTCGTCGACGCGTTCGGCTACGACGCCGACGACCTGCGCTGGTTCACCGTCAACGCGATGAAGAGCGCCTTCCTCCCCTTCGACGAGCGCCTCGCCCTCATCGACGACGTCATCAAGCCGCGCTACGCCGCGCTCTGACCCGCCCTGCCCCCGCCCCCACCGGCGGACCCGGGCCGTCAGAGGTAGGTCTCGCACCGAACGACGCCGTCGGAGGTAGGTGACGCACCGAACGACGCCGTCGGAGGTAGGTCTCGAACCTCATCCGGTCGCGATGAGGTGCGACACCTACCTCTGACTGGGGTTCGGTGCGTCACCTACCTGTGACTGGGGTTCGGTGCGTCACCTACCTCCGGCCCGGCGAGGGCGGACGATCTCGGCGGGTCAAGCGGGAGAGCGGAGCATCCGCCGGGCCTGGCGGGGAGTCATCGGCTCGCAGCCGGCGGCCACGGCCTGCGCGACGACGCGGTCGTCGTCGTTCTTCAGGCGCCAGCCGCGCCGCACGAGCACCCACGGGCTCTTGCGGCCCTCGCGCAGGTCCCGTGCCAGGCGCAGCGCGAAGGTGACCAGCCGGTGCCGGCGTAGGCAGATGGCTGCGTCGAGCAGGCCCGCCTCGCGACAGGCGGACACGACCTGAGGCGCGAACAGGCCCTCGGCGATGAACTGGTCGCCCACCACCAGGTGCTGCGTGCCGGTACGGGCGCTCGAGGCGAGGTCGTAGACGGGCACGTCCGCCTCGCCGCTCGCGCACAGCTCGGCGATGGCACCGACGGCGGCGACGGGGTCCCACGAGCCGGGGTGGTCCCAGTCCGGGATGCCCAGGCTCGACCGCGGCAGGTCGGGGTCGTGGCCCTCGCGGTAGAAGTCGTCGAGGCGCAGCACCGACCACCCCAGCACCTGCCCGAGGTGGGACTTCCCGACACCCGACGGCCCGGCCACGATCACGACGCCCACGAGGGGTGAGCCTACGAGACGCCGACGCAGGCGCCCACACCGCGACTTCACCCATTCGTCACGTGGGGGGCGTTGACGCCGCAGGTGGTCGTCGGGTGGAATCGAGGCACGTTCCAGAGCTGGTCCGGGCGCAGTCGTGCCATCGGGGGGCCGACTCGACGACCCGAAGGATCGCTCTCACGTGAAGACACGTCTGCGCCGCGCTGCGGCCGCACCCGCTCTCGCCCTCGGCACCACCCTCGCGCTCGGAGCAGGCGTCATCGCCGCGGCCCCGGCCCAGGCCGCCGACGACGTCACCATCCGGCTGCTCGACATCAACGACTACCACGGTCGTATCGACGCCAACACGGTGAAGTTCGCCGGCACCGTCGAGCAGCTGCGAGCCGAGGCGGGCGAGGCGAACACGCTCTTCATGTCGGCCGGCGACAACATCGGTGCCTCGCTGTTCGCGTCCGCCACGCAGCAGGACGCGCCCACCATCGACGTGCTGAACGCTCTCGACCTGAAGGTCTCGACCGTCGGCAACCACGAGTTCGACCGCGGGTTCGCCGACCTCACCGGCCGGGTCGCCGACCGGGCGGACTTCTCCTACCTGGGCGCCAACGTCGTCTCCAAGGCCACCGGCGAGCCGGCGCTCCCCGCGTACGAGACCTTCGAGGTCGGCGGGCTCGACGTCGCCGTCGTCGGAGCGGTCACTGAGGAGACGCCCTCGCTCGTCTCGCCGTCGGGCATCGCCGACATCGAGTTCACCGACCCGGTCGAGGCGGTCAACGACACCGTCGCCGAGCTCGAGGCGTCGGCGACCCCGCCCGACGTCGTGGTCGCCGCGTACCACGAGGGAGCCGGGGCCGGGACCCCCGACGGCGCGACCCTGGAGCAGGAGGTGGCCGCGGGCGGCGCCTTCGCCGACATCGTGCAGAAGACCGACGCCGAGGTCGACGCGATCTTCACCGGCCACACCCACAAGCAGTACGCCTGGCAGGCCCCGGTGCCCGGCGAGGCCGGCAAGACCCGCCCGGTGCTGCAGACCGGCAGCTACGGCGAGTTCATCGGCAGCATCGACCTGACCGTCGACGGCGACACCGGCGACGTCACCAGCACCGCCACCAACGCGGCACGCACCACCACCGACGACGCCACCCTGGTGAGCCGGTTCCCGCGCGTGGCCGAGGTCAAGACCATCGTCGACGCCGCGCTCGCCAACGCCCAGGAGGTCGGCAGCAAGCCGGTCGCCGAGGTGACGGCAGACGTCACCACGGCCTACGCCGGCGGCAACCGGGACGACCGCTCCAGCGAGTCCACCCTCGGCAACCTGGTCGCCGACGCCCAGCTCGCCGGCGTGAAGGACACCCCGGCCGGCGCCGACCTGTCCGTCGTCAACCCCGGCGGCCTGCGCAGCGACCTGCTGTTCAAGGGCACCGGCGGCTCCAACGCCGACGGCGTGGTCACGTTCGCCGAGGCGAACGCGGTGCTGCCCTTCACCAACAACCTCAGCTCGGTCAGCCTCACGGGTGCCCAGCTGACGCAGGTCTTCGAGGAGCAGTGGCAGCGCGACGCCGCGGGCAACGTGCCCTCACGCCCCTACCTGCAGCTCGGCACCTCGAGCAACGTCGCCTACACCTTCGACCCGACGCGGCCCGAGGGCGAGCGCATCACGTCGCTGCGCGTCGACGGCGAGCAGGTCGGTGCCGACACGACGTACAAGGTCGCGGTGCCGTCGTTCCTGGCCTCCGGCGGTGACAACTTCCGGACCTTCGCCGAGGGCACGGCGGTCGACACCGGACTGCTCGACTACGAGGTCTGGATCGACTACCTGGGCGAGAACAGCCCCGTCGCCCCCAGCTTCGCCCGGCACGCCGTGCAGGTGGAGGGACTCCAGTCCTCCTACGAGGAGGGCGGCACGGTCTCGTTCACGCTGCCGAAGCTCGACCTGACGTCGCTCGGCAGCCCGCAGACCCGCAGCGTCACCGCCACGCTCTACTCCGGCGACACCCCGTACGACCTGGGCGAGTTCCCGGTCAGCGACGGCGCCGTCACCGTCGAGCGCGCCCTGCCCGACGGCGTCACGGGCGACGTGCGCGTCGAGGTCGAGGCGACCCCGACGGGGACCACGGCGGTCCTGCCGCCGTTCTCGATCGAGCAGTCCGGCGCCGACGCCAGGCTCGACGTCGTCACCCTGCCCTTCGTCAAGCAGGGCTCGCCGTCGCTGCTGGTGGCCCGCGTCAAGGGCGGCGAGGGACGCCCGACCGGAAGCCTCACGGTCACCGACGCCGCAGGCACGAAGCTCGGGTCGGCGAAGCTCACCCGCAGCGGCGTCGCCGTCCTGCTGCTCGACACCCGCCGGCTGCCGGCGGGCGCACAGGTGCTCACGGCTTCCTACAGCGGCGACGACACCTACGCCCCGGTCGAGCGTGACCTGAAGGTCACCGTCGTCGCGAAGAAGACGCGCTGATGCGCGGCGTGCGCGCGGGAGCCGTCCTGACGGCGGGCGCCGCCCTGGTCGCCGGCCTGCTGGCCGCCTCGCCGGTCCAGGCCGCACCCGACGGCGACGGTCTCGTGATCGGCGAGGCCTACCTGAACGGCGGCAGCAGCGGGGCCACCTACCTCAACAAGTTCGTCGAGATCGAGAACCCCACCGACGAGCCGATCGACGTGTCCGGCTGGTCGCTGCAGTACCGCTCGTACTCCTCGACCGGCGCGTTCACCGGCGTCATCGCCCTCGGCGACCATCACGTGGAGCCCGGCGGCACGCTGCTGGTCTCGGGCAACGCCAACGCCTCGAACGGCCAGGCGCTGCCCACGCCCGACGTCACGTCGTCGATCGCGTTCTCGGGCAACGCCAACGGCGGCACCCTGGCGCTCGTCCGCTCCACGTCGGCGCTGAGCGGCGACCGAGCGAGCGTGCTCGGCTCCGACCAGCTGGTCGACCTCGTCGGCTACGGCGCGTCCGCCACCTACGAGGGGAGCGGTCCGGCCCCCTCGGGGTACTCGGTCACCTCGTCGTTGCAGCGCACGGACGCGCAGGACACCGACGACAACGCGGCCGACCTGCGCGGCGGTGCGCCGACGCCGCAGGCCTGTGGCACCGACTGCGACGGGAGCGGCACGCCACCCGAGCCTCCGGTCGACGTCACGATCGCCGAGATCCAGGGCACCGGCTCCGCCAGCCCGCTGGTCGGTCGGACCGTCACCACCAGCGGCGTGGTCACCGCCGCGTACCCGTCGGGCGGCTTCGACGGGCTCTACCTCCAGACCGAGGGCACGGGCGGCACCGCTCCTGCGGACCGGACGGCTTCGGACGGGGTCTTCGTCGCGTCGGCCGCCATGGCGGCCCACGTCGAGATCGGCGACCACGTCGAGGTCACCGGCACGGTGGCCGAGAGCTTCGGGCTCACCCAGGTGTCGCCCGGGGCCGGTGGCTGGAAGCAGCTCGCCGACCCGGCCCAGGCCGTGAAGCCCACGTCGCTCACCCTGCCGCTGGGCGAGGCGCAGCGCGAGAGCCTCGAGGGCATGCTCGTGGCGCCCGAGGGTCGCTACACGATCACCAACAACTTCGGCACCAACACGTTCGGCGAGATCGGTCTCGCCGCCGGCGACACCGGGCTGCCGCAGCCCACCGACGTCGCCCGCCCGGGATCGGCGGAGTACGACGCCGTCGTGGCCGACAACGCGCGGCGCCTCATCACCGTCGACGACGGCGCAGGCATCAACTTCACGAGCGGCGGCAAGAACACGCCGGTGCCGTGGCTGCGTCCCGACAACGAGGTGCGCGCCGGTGCTCCGGTCACGTTCACCGGCGACGACCTGGTGCTCGACTACCGCTTCAGCCTGTGGCGGCTCCAGCCCACCCAGCAGCTGACCGCCGGCGGCGACGAGCCGATCACCATCGGCAGCACGCGGGTCGCCGCTCCAAAGGACGTGGGCGGCGACGTCAAGATCGCGTCGTTCAACGTGCTCAACTACTTCACCCTCACCGGGGAGGCGTACGAGAAGTCCGGTGCCGGCACGTGCACCTACTACTCCGACCGCAACGGCAACCGGGTCACCGTCAACTCCTGCACCAACGACGGACCCCGCGGCGCTGCCGACGACGCGAACCTCCAGCGCCAGCAGGCCAAGATCGTCAACGCCATCGACGCCCTCGGTGCCGACGTCGTCTCGTTGGAGGAGATCGAGAACTCCGCCGCCTTCGGCATGGACCGCGACACCGCGCTGCGTGCCCTCGTGGCGGCGCTCAACGAGAAGGCCGGCCGCGAGGAGTGGGCGGCCGTCGCGTCCCCCACGCGGGTTCCCGAGCGCGAGGACGTGATCCGCACGGCGTTCATCCACCGCGTCGGTGTCGTCGAGCCGGTGGGGGAGTCCGTCATCGACGACGACCCCGCATTCGACAACGCCCGTGACCCGCTGTCGCAGGAGTTCCGGCCCGTCGGCGGCAAGGAGCGCGACGACTTCCTGGTGGTCGTGAACCACTTCAAGTCCAAGGGCTCGGGCTCCGGCGAGGACGCCGACACCGGCGACGGCCAGGGTGCGTCGAACGCGTCGCGCGTCCGCCAGGCCACCGCACTGGTTGCCTTCGCCGACGAGCAGAAGGCCGCGGCCGGCACCGAGACGGTGTTCCTGACCGGCGACTTCAACAGCTACAGCAAGGAGGACCCGATCGCGGTCCTCGAGGACGCCGGCTACGTGAACGTCCCCGCGAAGTACACCGACAAGACCACGTACCAGTTCGGTGGCCTGCTCGGCTCGCTCGACCACGTGTTCGCCTCGCCGGCCGCGGTGGACAAGATCACCGGAGCCGACGTGTGGGACATCAACGCCGACGAGTCGCTGGGGCGTGAGTACAGCCGCTACGACAACAACGTCACGCGGCTGTACGACACGAGCCCGTACCGCGCCAGCGACCACGACCCGGCGATCGTCGGGTTCGCGGCGAAGCAGAAGGAGCCGCAGGTCGGCCCCACGCGCATCGCGGTGACCGGCTACACCGCACCGCCCAAGGTCACGCTCACGGCCACGGTGGCCGGAGGTGACGTGAAGGCCGACGGTGGCGTGCTGCTCGTGCTCGACGGCTGGCGCCCGGTGGGTGTCGCGAAGGTGGTGGACGGCACGGCCTCGGTGCGGCTCTCCGGCGTCGGCAAGGGCAAGCGGACCCTGACCCTCGTCTACTCCGGCGACCGCCGCGTGAAGCCCGGGGTCACGCTCTACCGCACCCGCTGACCAGGTCCGGAGCCCCACATCGGTGGATCGTCAAACCGCAGCAGTGCGCCTGCGGTTGAGGATCCACCGATGGGTGGGGTCGGGCGGGTGGGTCAGGCGAGGCCGAGCGCGACGGCGAGGTCCGTCTTGACGGCCTCGAGCGTGGCCGACGCCTCCTCGCGGGCGACCTCGACCGAGTCGGTGACCGGCACGACCACCTCCACGTAGCACTTGAGCTTCGGCTCGGTCCCCGACGGACGGCAGATGATGCGCGCCGCATCACCGAGGCCCAGGCGGATGCCGTCGGTGGGGGGCAGACCGGCGTACCCGTCGGCCAGGTCGTCGACGGACGTCACCTCGAGACCCGCGAGCAGGCGGGGCGGGGTGCTGCGCAGCGTGCTCATGGCCGTCGCGATGATCGACAGGTCCTCCACGCGCACCGAGAGCTGGCCCGTGGCGTGCAGACCGTGCTCGCGGTACAGGTCGTCGAGCAGGTCGAGCAGCGTCCGGCCCTCGGCCTTCAGCTCGGCGGCGAGCTCGAGCACCGCGAGGATCGCCGAGACGCCGTCCTTGTCGCGCGCCACGTGCGGCGCGACGCTGTAGCCCAGGGCCTCCTCGTAGCCGAACACGAGGTCGTCGATCTTGCCCAGCCACTTGAAGCCCGTGAGCGTCTGCTGCCAGCGGCGGTCGTGCGCGGCAGCCTGGCGGCCGAGCATGTCCGACGACACGATCGACGACCCGTACGTGCCCACCGCGCCGCGCCGCAGCAGCAGCTCGGCGAGCAGCACGCCCGTCTGGTCGCCGGTGAGCATGCGGAACCCCTCGCCGTCGCGGACGCCGACGGCGCAGCGGTCGGCGTCGGGATCGTTGGCCACGATCACGTCGGCCTGCACCTCCGACGCGAGCTTGAGTGCCAGGTCCATGGCGCCGGGCTCCTCGGGGTTCGGGAACGCGACGGTGGGGAAGTCGGGGTCGGGGTCGCCCTGCTCGCGGACCACGTGGAGCGGCGCGAAGCCGGCACGGCGCACGACCTCGACCAGCGTGTCCCGCCCGACGCCGTGCATGGGGGTGTAGACGGCCACCACGTCGCGCGGCCCGTCGTGCGCGAGGTCGACGACGGCCTGCACGTACGCCTCGGCCACCTCGGGGCCCACCGTCGTGTAGTCGTCGCTACGAGGCAGCTCGTCGACGCGGCCGACCGCGTCGATGAGGGCGGAGATGTCGGTGTCGGCCGGAGGGACGATCTGGCTGGAGTCGCCGAGGTAGACTTTGTAGCCGTTGTCCTGGGGCGGGTTGTGCGAGGCCGTGACCATGACGCCCGCCGAGCAGCCGAGGTGCAGGATCGCGTGGGCCAGCACCGGCGTGGGCAGGTGCGTGGGCAGCAGGTAGGCCCGGACGCCGGCGGCGTGCATGATCTCGGCGGTGTCGCGGGCGAACACGTCGGAGTTGTGGCGGGCGTCGTAGCCGACGACGACCGAGGGGTCGTCTGGCGTCTCGCGCAGCAGGTAGGCCGCGAGACCCGCCGCCGCCTTGGCCACGATGACCCGGTTCATCCGGTTCGGTCCTCCACCGAGTGCACCGCGCAGCCCGGCAGTGCCGAACTGCAGCCGCTCGTCGAAGCGGTCGTGCAGCGCGTCAAGGTCGTCGGCGTCGACGAGAGCCTGCAGCTCGGCACGGGTGACCGGGTCAGGATCCTGGTCGATCCAGTCGAGGGCGAGGTCGACGACGGGCATGGTGCCTCCTGGCGGGCGGTGCTGGTGGGAGCGGTGCAGGTCGGGTGCGGCGCCGACTAGATCCGGGGGATGACGTCGGCGAGCAGGGCGCCCATGCGGCTCGCGGCCGCCTTGCCGGCCTCGAGGACCTCCTCGTGGTTGAGGGGCTCGCCGGAGATGCCGGCGGCGAGGTTGGTCACGAGCGAGAGTCCGAGCACCTCCATGCCGGCCTCGCGTGCCGCGATCGCCTCGAGCGTGGTCGACATGCCGACGAGGGTGCCGCCGATGGCACGCACCATGGCGATCTCGGCGGGGGTCTCGTAGTGCGGGCCGGGGAACTGCACGTACACGCCCTCGTCGAGCGAGGGGTCGACCTCGCGGCACAGGGCCCGCAGGCGCGAGGAGTAGAGGTCGGTGAGGTCGACGAAGTTCGCGCCCTCGATCGGTGAGGTGGCGGTGAGGTTGATGTGGTCGCTGATGAGCACGGGGGTGCCGGGCGTCCAGCTGGGGTCGAGCCCGCCGCAGCCGTTGGTGAGCACGACGGTGCGGACGCCGGCTGCTGCCGCGGTCCGGACGCCGTGGACGACGGCCGCCACGCCCTTGCCCTCGTAGAAGTGCGTGCGCCCGAGGAACACGAGGGCGCGGCGTTCTCCGACCTCGACCGAGCGCACCGTGCCGCCGTGGCCGGCGACCGCCGGTGCACTGAAGCCGGGCAGGTCGGCCAGGGCGATCTCGTGGTCAGGGGTCCCGAGGGCGTCGGCGGCGGGCAGCCAGCCCGATCCCATCACGAGGGCGACGTCGTGGGTCGCTCCGTCGGTGCGGTCGGCGAGGGCTTCCGCGGCTGCGCGGGCGAGTTCGGCAGTGGTCACCGGTCCACCCTACGAGACGTGACGGACGCCACCGGTCCGGGCGAGGTGGCGCCGTGCCCGGTTCCGGGCGCCGAAGGTCCCGTCGCGGGACCGGACAAAAGAGTGACTAGTCAGGTCTAGTCCTAAAGAACTAGTTCCGTGTAGTCTCCTGTGACCAAGGGGACGAACGAAAGGACTCCGGAGTGACGACGATCCGCACGCGCAGGGTGATCGCCTCGAGCGTCGCCGTGCTCGCCGCCGCCGCGTCGCTGGTGCTCGTGCCGGCCACCGCACAGGCAGCCGGTATCCAGCCGCTCGTCACCCAGCGCATCCAGCCGCTCGACACCGACGGCATCCAGCCGCTCGACACCGATGGCATCCAGCCGCTCGACACCGATGGCATCCAGCCCCTCACCACGGTGGCGGCCGCATGACGCACTGAGACTTCCGGCCTGTCGGGGGACGGGCCGGACGGTGGAGCATCTCGGGGGGATGGTCCATCACACACGACGAGACCCTGGCCGTTCGGGGGGATGGCCAGGGTCTCGTCGCGTGCGTGCAGGTGCGGTCAGTTCATCTCGGAGGGGTCGGGCCCGACGCGCTCGTCGCGGTTGATGGCGCTGATGCGCTGCAGCTCGTCGTCGCCCAGCTGCACCTCGGTGGCGCCGAAGTTCTCGGCGATACGCTCGGGCGTGACGGACTTCGGGAACACGATGTTCTCGAGCGCCAGCTGCCAGGCCAGGACGACCTGACCGGGCGTGGCGTCGTGCGCCTCGGCGATCTCGACGACGGCGGGCTCGCCGAGCACGGCGCCCTGGGCCAGCGGGCTCCAGGCCTCGGTCACGATGCCGTGCTCGGAGTGGAACGTCCGCAGCACGTCCTGCGTGAGCGCAGGGTGCAGCTCGATCTGGTTGACCGACGGAGTGGTCAGGCCCTCGTCAGCCAGGCGCTGCAGGTCCTGGACGCGGAAGTTCGAGACGCCGATGGACCGCACGCGGCCGTCGGCCTTCAGCTGCTCGAACGCCTTCCAGGTGTCGACGAAGCGGTCCTTCGCCGGTGTGGGCCAGTGGATGAGGTAGAGGTCGAGCACGTCGAGCCCGAGCCGGCCCATGCTGGCGTCGAAGGCTCGCAGCGCGGACTCGTGCCCCTGGTCGTCGTTCCACAGCTTGGTGGTCACGAAGACCTCGTCGGCCAGACCCGTGGCCTTGAGCGCCGCTCCGACGCCCTCCTCGTTGCCGTAGATCTTGGCGGTGTCGATGTGGCGGTAGCCGACCTCGAGGGCCTTCTCGACGGCCGCCTGCGTCTCGGCAGGGTCGATCTGGAACACACCGAAGCCCAGCTGGGGGATGGTGGTTCCGTCGTTCAGGGCGATGTCGCGAACAGTCATGCCTCCACGGTAGGTGCGTGCCGGTGACACGCACGCCAACCGCTCAGGCGCCCCAGCTGGGGTTCCAGCCCTCGACCTCGTCGGCGCCACGGGGGTCCGGGCCGGTGTAGATCGAGGAGGGCCGGATGAGCCGGCCCTTGGTGTACTGCTCGAGGATGTGCGCGCTCCAACCGGCGGTGCGGGCCGAGGTGAACATCGCCGTGAACATGTTCGGCGGGACCTCGGCGAAGTCGAGCACGATGGCGGCCCAGAACTCCACGTTGGTCTCGAGGACGCGGTCGGGTCGGCGTGCACGCAGCTCGGCGAGTGCCGCCTGCTCGAGCGCCTCGGCCACCTCGGCGCGGGGGGCGTTGAGCTCCTTGGCGGTGCGGCGCAGCGTGCGGGCGCGGGGGTCCTCGGCGCGGTAGACGCGGTGGCCGAAGCCCATGAGGCGCTCGCCGGAGTCGAGGAGGTTCTTCACGTAGGCCTCGGCGTCGCCGGACTTCTCGACCTGCTCGATCATGTGCAGCACTCGCGACGGGGCACCACCGTGCAGTGGGCCCGACATGGCGCCGACGGCGCCGGAGAGGGCAGCGGCCACGTCGGCGCCGGTGGAGGCGATGACGCGGGCGGTGAAGGTGGAGGCGTTCATGCCGTGCTCGGCGGCCGAGACCAGGTAGGCGTCGATGGCCTTGGCATGGTCGGGGTTCACCTCGCCGCGCCAGCGCATCAGCATCCGCTCGACGATGGTGGCCTGCTCGTCGATGACGGCCTGGGGCACCATCGGCTTGCCGACGCCGCGGGCGGCCTGCGCCACGTACGACAGGATCATCACGGCGGTGCGGGAGAGGTCCTCGCGGACCTGCTCGGGGGTCTCGATGTCGTAGAGCTGGCGCAGGCCCCACGCCGGAGCGGTGAGGGCGATGGCGCTCTGCACGTCGGCACGGATGTCGCCGGAGTGCACGGGGATGGGGAACGGCTCGGCGGGCGGCAGGCCGGGCTCGTAGTGGCCGTCGACCAGGAGGCCCCAGATCTTCTCGAACGGCACCCGGCCGACGAGGTCGTCGATGTCGACGCCGCGGTAGCGCAGCGCGGACCCTTCCTTGTCGGGCTCGGCGATGTCGCTCTCGAACGCGATGACGCCCTCGAGCCCGTGGTGAACCTTCACGTCTTCAGCCATGGCTGCATTGTGCCCTGGACCGCAGGGCCTGTGTGCGGCGCGTCCTGCCGGTGGTCCTGAGCCGCACTACCGTGGTGGTCATGACCGGCTCCCTCGACGCGGCACGACTCGCGGCCATGCGTAGCGAGTACGAGAACGCCGGCCTCGACGAGGACACGGCCGGTGACGACCCGATGGACCTGCTGAGGCGGTGGCTCGACGACGTCGTCGACGCGCAGGTCCCCGAGCCCAACGCGATGGCGCTCGCCACCGCAACGCCGGACGGTCTTCCGTCGGTCCGCACGGTGCTCATGAAGGGACTCGACGACCGGGGCATCACGTTCTTCTCCCACTACTCCTCCCGCAAGGGCGTGGAGCTCGCCGCCAACCCCCGGGCCGCGGCCACGTTGCTCTGGCACCCCGTGCAGCGCCAGGTGCGGCTCGAAGGACGGGTCGAGCGGCTCCCCGCGGACGAGAGCGACGCCTACTTCGCGAGCCGACCGCGGGGCGCCCAGCTCGGCGCGGTCGCATCGCACCAGTCGCGTCCGGTCGCCGACCGCGCAGCCCTCGAGGAGCAGGTGCGCGAGGCGACCGAGCGTGCGGGGGACGGAGAGGTGCGCCGGCCCTCCGCCTGGGGCGGATACCTCCTGGTGCCGACGACGATGGAGTTCTGGCACGGCCGGCGCAACCGCGTCCACGACCGCCTGCTGTTCCGCCACGAGGGCGGCGGCTGGCACCGCACCCGCCTTCAACCCTGAGACCGACGAGACGTCAGAGCACGAGGGCTGCAGTCACCACCGCCGGCAGCACCCCCAGCAGGGTCCACGGTGAGACCGGCGAGAGCCGGTGCACCAGCCGTCCGGCCGAGACCGCGGCGGTGCCGAGCGCGCCCATGATCACGACCAGCACGATCGCGGCGTCGTGCCGCTCGCCGGCGAGCATCGTGACTGCGGCGGCCAGCGCTCCCAGGGGGAAGCAGGACACCGCGACGACGAGCAGGCTCACGATCCACTGCTGAACCTGCTGCGTCGTCATCGGTGGCCGGGCCATGACGTGATCCTGCCAGCGAGGGTCGGTCACCCATGCGCCAAGATCGTTGCGTGGGGAGACTGTCAGGCGTGGCCGGTGCGGTGCTGACCGACGTGCGTCCGCTGCGCGCGTCACCGGCGTATCGACGGTTGTGGCTCGGCCAGACCGTCTCCGCGTTCGGCCAGCAGATGACGATCGTCGCGATCGCGTACGAGGTCTACTCGCTCACCACGTCGTCGTTCTCCGTCGGCCTCATCGGCCTGGCCGGACTCCTGCCCCTCGTGCTCGGCGGGCTCTACGGCGGCGCGCTCGCCGACGCCTTCGACCGGCGTCGGGTCGCCCTCGTGTCCGCCCTCGGGCTCTGGCTGTGCTCGATGGCCCTCGTCGCCCACAGCCTCGCCGGTGTCGACTCCGTCGGCTTCCTCTACGGTCTGGTCGCCGTGCAGTCGGCGCTCTTCGCCGTCAACCAGCCCGCGCGGTCGGCCATGCTGCCACGCCTGCTGTCGGCCGACCTGCTCCCGGCCGCGAACGCCCTCGGGATGGCCGGGACCAACCTCTCCTTCACCGCCGGGCCGCTGCTCGGCGGGCTGCTCATCGCCTGGAAGGGCGTCGACGCCGCCTACCTCGTCGACGTCGTGCTCTTCGTGGCCGCCCTCTACTCCCTGTTCCGGCTGCCGGCGCTGCCGCCGCTCACCCGCCAGCCCGTCCCGGGCCTCCGGTCGGTCGTCGAGGGCCTGCGCTTCCTGCGCACCGCACCCAACGTGCGCATGACCTTCGTGATCGACCTGTTCGCGATGGTGCTCGCACAGCCACGCGCCCTGTTTCCGGCCCTCGCCGTCACCGTGTTCGCGACCGGCCCGGAGACCCTCGGACTCCTGCAGGCCGCTCCCGGCATCGGTGCGGTGATCGCGTTCCTCGTGTCCGGCTGGGTGAGCCGCGTGCACCGGCACGGGGTCGCCGTCGTGGCAGCCGTGTGCGTCTACGGTGCCGCAGTGTCGGCGGCGGGGGTGTCGGTCTTCTCCGGCGCGAGCCTGCTGTGGTTGTGCGTGCTGATGCTCGCGTGCTCCGGTGCGGCCGACATGGTCAGCGCCGCCTACCGGTCGACGATCCTGCAGACCGCGGCCCCCGACGAGCTGCGTGGCCGCATGCAGGGCGTGTTCATCGTCGTCGTCGCCGGTGGTCCGCGACTCGGCGACTTCGTGATGGGCTCGCTCGCCGGTCTGGCGGGGGAGGCCTGGGCGATGACGATCGGCGGGGCGCTGTGCATGGCCGCCACGGTGTGGTTCGGCCTGCGGTCGCGTGGGTTCCGGGCCTACGACGCGCGCGAACCCACGCCGTAGCGCGCCTCGTACGTCCGGCTCGACGCGTCGCTCGACTCGTCAGAGGTAGGTCTCGCACCGAACGGGCGCGTCGGCGGTAGGTCTCGCACCTCATGCGCCGTCGATGGGGTGCGACACCTACCTCTGACGGCGGTGTCCGGTGCGCTACCTACCTCTGACGAGGGCACGGAGGTGACGAGGAGGGGTCAGGAGAAGCGGGCGAGGTCGATCTCGATCCACACCTGCTCGGCCCGACCCAGCAGCTCGCCGTCGACGGTGTGCAGGGCGGTGGCGGTGCGGAACTTGCGGCCGTCGCGCTCGCGCAGGAGGCCCGACGCGAGCAGCGCCTCGCCCGCGGCGGGACGACGCAGCACCTCGGCCGTCATGCGGCCCAGCACCATCGGCTGCGCGGTGAAGTCGGCGGCCCAGCCACCGGGGCAGTCCAGCGCCGCCCACGTGGTGGGGACGTCGAGCAGGCCGTCGCTCCCGGCCACGGCGGGGTGGGGGGTCCAGGTGCCCGCCGTGCGCCCGTCGCCCACCGGACCGGTGAAGAGCCGCAGGCCGTCTCCGGGCTCGCGGGCCGTGCCGCAGGTGAAGCACAGGTCGAAGGGGTGCGACGCGAACCCCGGGTACGACGCCACGCCCTGCTCGGCCGCGTCGACGCTCGGGGCGGTGAGCGGCTCGTGCTCGAACGACCCCGACGTCGCCTCGCCGATGAGAGCGCCACCGGCCGTCACGAGTCGCACCTCCTCGGGGTGGTCCTCCCAGGTGAGCGGGACCTCCAGCGGGGGCGGCTGTCGCAGGGTGGCCGTGACCACCGTGCTGCCGTGCCGCTCCTGCTGCTGCGCGGCGAGCAGGCCGCTCACCCAGCCGCCGTTGCCTGAGTGCTCCGGGCCGTTGAACCTGCGGGGGATCGTGGTCACGGGACCACCGTAACCACGCCGCGCGGTCCGGGCGACGACCCCGGTCCCGAAGCTCTCGCGCAAGGAGTCCGGTCGCCGGCGGCCCGGATCAGGAACGCATGGCCTCGTAGCGGCGCAACGACTCCTTGCGCTCCTCGGCGTGGTCGACCATCGGGCCGGGGTAGTCGGCCGGCGGCTCGTCCAGGCGCCATGGCTCGTGGACGAACCGGTCCGGGACGTCGCGCAGCTCCGGCACCCACCGACGCACGTACGTGCCGTCAGGGTCGAACTTCTTGCCCTGCGACGTCGGGTTGAAGATGCGGAAGTACGGGGCGGCGTCGGTGCCGCACCCGGCCACCCACTGCCAGCCGTGCTGGTTGGAGCAGGGGTCGGCGTCCACGAGCAGGTCGAGGAAGTGGTCGGCGCCCACGGTCCACTCCAGGTGCAGGTCCTTCACCAGGAAGCTGGCCACGATCATCCGCACGCGGTTGTGCATCCAGCCCTCCGCCTGCAGCTGCCGCATGCCGGCGTCCACGATCGGGAAGCCGGTGCGGCCGTCCTTCCACAGCTGCAGGTCTCCGCCGGGGTGGTCGTACTCCATCGTCTCGAAACGCTTGTCGTAGTAGCCCTCGAGCGTGTCGGGCCGGTGGTGCACGACGTCGGCGTAGAACTCGCGGAACGCCAGCTCGCGCGCGTAGGCCTCGGCGCCCTTGCCGCCCCGCTCGGCCAGGTCGGCGAGCATGGTGCGCGGGTGGATGGTGCCCCACTTCAGGTGCACCGACATGCGCGACGTCGCGTCGCGGCCGGGCACGTCGCGCAGGTCGTCGTACTCGTCGACCTGGTCGATCCAGTCGCGCCAGCGGCGCCGGGCCGCCTCCTCGCCGAGCGGGGGGAGGGTGACGCCCTCGGGCGGGTCCACGTCGGGAAGCTGGGTGGTGCGCACGTCGGCCTGGATCCACGGCACCGAGCGGACGCCCGGGGCCGGAGCACGCCATCCGTGGGCCTGCCACGCCCGGTAGAAGGGGGTGAAGACCCGGTACGGGGTGCCGTCGTCCTTGGTCACCCGTCCGGGCGCGACGGCGTACGACGAGCCGGTGCGCACGAACGCCACGTCGTCGTCGGCCAGGGCCTTCTCGATGCGCTCGTCCCGGCCCGACTCGTACGGTCCGTAGTCGGCGGCCACGTGCACGCTCGAGGCCTCCACGGCGCGCGCCACCCGCGGCACGACCTCCTCGGGCTTGCCGTGCACCACCACGAGCCCACCGACGCGTTCGTCGAGGTCGCGCAGCAGACCCATGAGGTACGCCAGACGGGTCCGACCGTTCGGCCCCCAGTAGTGGTCGTCGAGCACGAACATCGGCACGACGCCGTCGGGACCGGCCTCGATGGCCTCGCGCAGGGCCGGGTTGTCGTTCAGCCGGAAGTCGGATCGGAAGCACATCACGGAGGTCGGCACGGGCACCATCCTCACGCGTGCACGCGGTGTCTGCACCTCATGGAACAATGGCCGCGTGAGCGAGCTGATCGACACCACCGAGATGTACCTGCGCACCGTCTTCGAGCTGGAGGAGGAGGGCATCGTCCCCCTGCGCGCACGCATCGCCGAGCGCCTCCACCAGAGCGGGCCCACGGTCAGCCAGACCGTGGCGCGCATGGAGCGCGACGGCCTGCTCACGGTCGAGGGCGACCGCCACCTCGAGCTGTCCGACAAGGGGCGTGCCCTCGCCACGCGGGTGATGCGCAAGCACCGTCTCGCCGAGCGTCTGCTCACCGACGTCATCGGGCTCGAGATCGAGTTCGTGCACGAAGAGGCCTGCCGCTGGGAGCACGTCATGTCCGAGCAGGTCGAGCGTCGGCTCGTCGAGCTGCTCGAGCACCCCACCGAGTCGCCCTACGGCAACCCCATCCCCGGGCTCGAGGAGCTCGGCGAGGTCGTCGACGACTCCCGGTTCCTGCACGGGGTCGAGCCGCTCACCAAGGCAGCCGGCCGTTCCGACGAGCCCGTCCGCCGCATCGTCCGGCGCATCGCCGAGGAGCTGCAGAAGGACACCGAGGTCATGTCGGTCCTGCGCCGCGTCGGCGCGCTGCCCGGCAACGACGTGCTCGTCTCGCGCGGTCACGACGGCGTGGTCGTCGCCCGCCAGGGCGAGACGGCCGAGATCGACTCCGACGCCGCAGCGCACATCTTCGTCTCGGAGTAGTCGCCGCCCCAGAGCTGCCGCAGCGCTAGGGACGCTGCGTGGCCTGGCGGAGCGCTGCCTCCACCGAGGTCCGACCGCCGGGCGGGAGCCCCACGAGGTCGTCGATGTCGTGCTCCGTGCACACCATGTCGAGCGACAGGCTGTGCACGAGGGCGGCGTTGAGCGAGCTGGGACCCGGCGCGACCGTGCCGACGAGCAGGCTGAACGTGTGCGGCAGCAGCACGGGGAACAGCAGCGTCGACGGGACGCGTCGGCCCGCGGCTCGCGCGTGGGCCTGGATCAGCTCGCGGTACGTGACGACGTCGGGCCCGCCGACGTCGAAGCTGCGCCGCACCTCGCCCTCGAGGTCGGTGACGCCGACCAGGTAGTGCAGCAGGTCCTCGAGCCCCACGGGCTGCATCTTGTGCTTCAGCCACGTCGGCCCGACGACCACGGGCAGGAGGCGGGTGGCGACCTCCATGAGGTCGAACGACGCCGAGCCGCGGCCGATCACCATGCCGGCGCGCAGCACCACCGCGGGGACGCTGCCGCCGAGGAGGATCTGGGCGACCTCGTCGCGCGAGGCCAGGTGCTCGGTCAGCTCGCTGTCCGCGGGCGGCAGCAGGCCACCCAGGTAGACGATGCGCTGCACACCGGCCTCGGCAGCCGCTGTGGCGAAGGTGGTGGCGAGCACCCGGTCGGCGGCGGCGTAGTCGTCGCCGTCGGACATCGCGTGCAGCAGGTAGTGGGCCACGTGGACGCCGTCCATCGCGCGAGCCAGGGAGTCGGCGTCGTTCGCGTCGCCCTGCACCACCTCGACCGCGTCGACCCATTTGGCGTCGGGCAGTCGTGCGGGGTCGCGGACGAGCACACGCACCTCGTCGCCGCGAGCGACGAGCCGCTCGGCCAGGTGCGCCCCGACGAAACCGGTGACCCCGGTGACCAGCACCGGTGCCATGGTCACGCCTTCTTCGGGGGCAGGGGGATGAAGCCGCTCGTGCGACGGACGTAGTCGTCGTAGCCGGGCTTGGTGCGCTTCATGCCCTTCTCGTTGAGCGAGGCGCCGGTGACCTTCGTGAGGAAGATCGTCATGGCGATCGGGCTGATCACCGTGGCCACGCCGGCCCACGACGACGCCGCCACGATCCAGATGCCGGTCCACACACAGGCGTCGCCGAAGTAGTTCGGGTGCCGGGTGTAGCGCCAGAGACCCTGGTCCATGACCTGGCCCTTGTTCTCGGGGTTCTTCTTGAACCGGGCCAGCTGCCAGTCGCCCACGGCCTCGAAGAACAGACCGACGGCCCACACGGCCGCGCCCAGCCAGCCGAGCCAGCCGATCGTGCCGACGTTGTTCATGCCCACCATCACCGGCGTGGCCACGAGGAACATCGCGATGCCCTGGGGGAGGAACACGCGGGTGAGCGCGACCTGTCCGAACGAGCGCCCGTCCTTCTCGGCCAGCTCGGCGTAGCGGGGGTCCTCGTCCTTGCCGCTGTTGCGGTGGTGCAGGTACACCGCGAGCCGCACGCCCCACACGGCGGTGAGCACGAGCAGCAGCAGCTGGGTTCCCGGCATCCCGTCGCCGTAGCCGGTGACGAACACCGAGACGACGGCCACCGCCACGAAGCCCAGCGGCCACGCGGTGTCGACCACGGTGAGCTTCTGGATGCGCACCGAGATGGCCATGCAGACGGCCATGAGGACGACGACCGTGAGCAGCCCGAAGCCGAGCGTGACCAGCGCGTGCGAGGTGTCGTTGGCGATCAAGCCAACCACTCCAGGGGGCTGGCCGGCATGTCGCTGCGGCCGGCGGGGGAGGGCTTCACGGCCAGGATCTGGTCGACGCCCATGCGGTTCTCCTCGAAGGCGAGCGACCCGCCGGCCAGGTAGAGACGCCACACGCGGGCGGTCTCCTCACCGACGAGGGCCACGGCCGTGGCCCAGTTCTCCTCCAGGTTGGCGGCCCACCCGGCGACGGTCTGCGGGTAGTGCTCGCGCATGGCCTGCACGTCGCGGATCTCCAGGCCGGCACCGGCGATGAGGCCGATGGTCTTCGCGATCGGCTTCATGTGCATGTCGGGGGCGATGTAGGTCTCGATGAACGGTCCGCCGCCGGGACGGTCGCCGGGCGCGTCGTTGCTGCGCGACATCTGCTGGATGAGCACACGTCCGCCGGGGCGCAGGTAGCGCTGGATCGACTCGGTGAACACCACGTACTCCTCGTCGCCCACGTGCTCGCCCATCTCGATGGAGGCGATGGCGTCGATGGTGCCGTCGGCCACGCCCGCTCCGGCGAGGTCGCGGAAGTGGCGCAGGCTCACGTCGACGCGACCCTGCAGCCCACGCTCGGCGGCGCGCTTCATGACGTAGTCGCGCTGCTCCGACGACAGCGTCACGCCCGTGACGTGCACGCCGTAGTGCGCGGCGGCGTGCAGGCTGAGCGAGCCCCAGCCGGAGCCGATGTCGAGCATCCGCATGCCCGGTCGCAGTCCGAGCTTGCGGCAGACGAGGTCGAGCTTGGCCGTCTGCGCCTCCTCGAGGGACATCGACGGATCGGCGTGGAACCCGCTGGAGTAGGCCATCTGCGGGTCGAGGATGAGCTCGTAGAAGTCGTTCGACAGGTCGTAGTGGTGGCTGATGGCCGCCCGGTCGCGCTCGCGGCTGTGCAGCTCGCCGGTCAGGTTCGACTCGGCGGCCGGTGCGGCGGGGCGTCGGCCGATGGCGCCGAGACGCACCGCGAGGTAGGCGCCGCGCAGCTTGAGGCGCAGGCTGATCTTCGGCCGCCCGGCCTTGCCGTCGGCCTCGCGGGCCACGCGCACGGCCTCCCACATGGTGCGCAGGCCCTCGGCCAGGTCGCCCTCGAGGTCGAGGTCGCCCTGCACATAGGCGCGGGCGACGCCGAGCTCCCCGGGGGAGTGCAACACGTGCCGCACGGCGCGCTTGTCGCGCAGCACCAGCACGGGAGCGTCGGCCGGTCCGGCCTCGCTGCCGTCCCAGAGCCGGAGCCGGACGGGCAGGGACATGTCGAGGGCGTCCTCGGCGAGGGACAGCAGGGCGGCGGCCTTGTTCATGGGTCAATCCTGGTCTGGTCGGCGTGGACCCGCCATCCGGGGTCCGCGAGAACCATTCGAGGCCGCGGCCACCGTGGATCGGTGTGTCCATGACCGCACGAGGTCCGTGCCACGATGTGGGTGGACTAGGGCATCCTGTGGCCATGAAGCAGCAGCGTCGTGAGCGCGGCGTGCTCGAGCGTGTCGTCACCGAGACGCTCGGCTGGGTCCTGGTCGTGGTGGGGATCATCCTGTGGCCGCTCCCCGGCCCCGGCCTCCTGATCATCCTCGCGGGCATCACGGTGCTCTCGCGCCAGCACGCCTGGGCGCGGCGGGCGCTCGGGCCCGTGCAGGAGCGAGCAGTCGAGGCGGCGCGCTTCGGCGTCGCCACCTGGCCGCGCATCATCCTCAGCGCCCTCGGCGGGGTGTGGCTGTTCGCGCTCGGCGTCGTGTGGTGGATGTCGCCGACGATCCCGGAGTTCAGCGTGCTCGGTGTCGGCTTCGGACCCCGGCTCCCCGCTGCCGGATGGGCCACGGGCCTGGGGCTGATGGCCTCCGCCGTGGTGGCGTGGGGTCTGCTCGTCTACAGCGTGCGGCGCTGGCGAACGCGGTAGTCTTCGCCCGTGACGCCCCGACGTCGTCGTCCCCCTGTCGCCGTGATCGTCCTCGCCACGACGGTCGCCGGGCTGCTGGCGTCCGGGATCACTCCGGTCGCCGCGTCGGACGAGGCGCCGGTGGACCGGACGGCGGAACAGATCGTCGCCCGCGCGGTGGATGGTCAGCCGCTGCGCGTGGTCACCACGACCGTCGGACCCCAGGGTCGACCTGAGATCAGCACCACCGTCGTGTCCAGTCGCAGTCGAGCCAGGCTGCTCGTTGCCCGTGCGCTGCGTGACCGCGACGTCGACGCGGTGTCGGTCGCGCTGCCCGTGCGCACGACCGCGTCGAACGACACCCTCCGCCCCCGGCAGTGGGGCCTGACCCGGCTCCAGGCCGAGACCGTCTGGACGCGGGCGAACGGCGCCGCCACCAGGACCACGAGGCGTGCGGTCGTCGCCGTCCTCGACACCGGGGTCGACGCCACGCACAGCGACCTCAGGGGCAACGTCGGGGCGGGCTACGACGTGCTCGCTCCGGGCACCAGCGCGGCCGACCCCAACGGCCACGGCACGCACGTGGCCGGCATCGTGGCCGCCGTCGCGGGCAACCGTCGTGGGGTGGCCGGACTCGCGCCCCGCGCGGCCGTCCTGCCGATCAGGGTGCTCGACTCCGCGGGCCGCGGCACGAGCGACGCGGTCGCGCGCGGCATCGTGCGTGCGGCCGACCGTCGGCCTCACGTCATCAACCTCTCCCTGAGCATCCCCGGCGACGACCCCGCCGTGCGGCGGGCCGTGGCCTACGCCCAGCGCAGGGGCGTGCTGGTGGTCGCGGCGGCCGGGAACACCGGGTGCGGCCTGTTCGGACGCACGCAGTACCCCGCCGCCTACGCAGGAGTCGTCGGGGTCGGGTCGCTCGACTCCTCGCTCGCCGCCTCGCGCTTCAGCAGCTGCGGATCCTGGGTCGACGTCGCCGCTCCGGGGGGCGGCATCTGGTCCACCGTGCCGACGCGGAACAGGGTGGGCTGCTCCGGGACCTCCTACTGCTCGCTCAGCGGCACGTCGATGGCGGCGCCGCACGTGGCCGCCGCAGCGGCGATGGCCATGAGCCGGCGTGGCTGGAGCGCCGGCACGGTGGCCGCGCGTCTCGAGAGCACGGCCCGCGACCTCGGCGCCCGCGGCAAGGATCGGACGTACGGCGCCGGCCTGCTCGACGTGAGGGCCCTGGTGGGATGACCTTCCTCGCACGCCGCTTCCCGGACGCCGACCTGCCGTGGGTCCGGCTCGGGACCGGCCCCACACCGGTGCGGGAGCTCGACGGCTTCTGGGTCAAGGACGAGGCTGGCTTCGGCGACGGCGGGTGGGGTGGCAACAAGGTCCGCAAGCTCGAGTGGATCATCCCCGAGCTCCATCGCCGGCGCCGCGGCGTGATGTTCACCGTGGGCGGCATCGGGACCCACTGGGGTCTCGCCGCCGCGCTCTACGGACGTGAGCACGGGCTGCGCGTGGTGCTCGGCCTCGTCGACCAGCCGGTGGACGACCACGTGCGCGAGCAGACACGTCGCCTCGACGCCTCCGGTGCCGACATCCACCGGTTCCGATCGGTGCGGAGCCTGAGGCGCACCGCGCCCCTCCTGCTCGCGCGCTACGCCGACGGACTGCGTCTGCCGCACTACGTCCCGGCCGGCGGATCGACCGCGGTCGGCAGCCTCGGGTACGTCGAGACCGCCCTCGAGATCGCGGACCAGGTCCGCGCCGGTCTGCTGCCCGAGCCGGCCACCGTCGTGACGGCGGTCGGGTCCGGTGGAACGGCCGCCGGCCTCACGCTCGGGCTGCGCATGGCGGGTCTGCGCTCGCGGGTGCTGGGCATCGTCGTCAACGACGCCTTCCGCCTAGACGCCGTCACCATCGCGCGGCTGGCCGACCAGACGGCCGCGCTCCTGCGCACCCGCGGCGCTCTCGTGGAGGAGCGCATCGGTCCGCGCGACCTCGTCGCCGACGCGTCGTGGCTGGGCGAGACCTACGGTGCCCTGACGCCCGAGGCCGAGGAGGCCCGCGCCTGGGCCGCCGACCAGGGGCTGGAGCTCGAGCCGGTCTACACGGCCAAGGCGCTCGCCGCGATCCGCGGGAGCGCCCTCGACGGCCCGGTGCTCTACCTCCAGACCCACGGTCCTCGCTGACGGGACTCGCCCCCGTGGGTGCCATGACGCAGGATGGCGTCATGACGACGTGCGACGTGGTGGTGATCGGTCTCGGACCCGGTGGCGAGGCGCTGGCGGCCCGACTGGCGGGGGAGGGGCTCGAGGTCGTGGCGGTGGAGTCCGGCCTGGTGGGTGGTGAGTGCCCCTACTGGGGCTGCATCCCGTCGAAGATGTTCATCCGCGCCGCCGGCGCGATCGCGGAGACCCGGCGCGCGGTCGAGCTGGCCGGCGCCGCGACGGTCGAGCCCGACTTCTCCGTGGTCGCGAAGCGCATCCGTGAGCAGGCCACCGACGACTGGGACGACACCGTGGCCGCCGAGCGGCTCGAGAAGTCGGGTGCGCGCCTGGTCCGCGGTCACGGTCGGCTGGCCGGTCCCGGCGTGGTCGAGGTCGACGTCGCCGGTGGGGCCACGCAGCGCATCGAGGCGCGGCGCGGCGTCGTGCTCAACCCGGGGACCCGGGCCGCGGTGCCGCCGATCGACGGCCTCGCCGACACGCCCTTCTGGACGAACCACGAGGCCCTCGAGGCCACCGTCCTGCCGAGCTCCCTCGTGGTGATCGGCGGTGGGCCGATCGGGCTCGAGCTGGCGCAGGCGTTCGCCCGCTTCGGCAGCGAGGTCACGGTGGTCGAGGTCGGACCCCGGATCCTGGGCCCCGAGGAGCCGGAGGCCTCCGACGTGCTGCGGGGTGCGTTCGAGCGCGACGGCATCGACGTGCGCGAGGGCGACAGCATCACCTCCGTCTCCCACGACGGCACGCAGTTCACCCTCGACCTGGCCTCGGGCACCGTCCACGCCGAGCAGGTGCTGGTGGCGGCCGGACGGAAGCCGTCCATCGGCGACCTCGGGCTGGAGACCGTCGGGCTCGACCCCCACGCCCGGTCGATCGAGGTCGACGACGCGATGCTCGCGACCGACGGCGTCTGGGTCGTCGGCGACGTGGCCGGGCGCGGCGCCTTCACCCACGTCTCGATGTACCAGGCGGACCGCGCGGCCCGCGCGATTCTCGGGGAGGACCTGCCCGACTACGACACGTCGTTCCCGCGGGTGACCTTCACGGACCCGGAAGTCGGCGGCGTCGGGCTCACCGAGAAGCAGGCGCGCGACCGTGGTCTCGACGTGGCCGTCTCCACCACCGACCTCGCGCAGAGCTCGCGCGGGTTCACCCACGGCCCGGGCGCCGAGGGCGTCGTCAAGATCGTCGTCGACACCGCCCGCGACGTCGTCGTCGGTGCCACGGTGGTCGGACCCGCCGGGGGCGAGACCGTCTCGGGTCTCGCGGTGGCGGTCCGCGCCGAGGTCCCGGTGGCGACGCTGCGGAACTCCGTGTTCGCCTACCCGACGTTCTGGCGAGCGGTCGAGAGCGTGCTGCAGGACGTGGCGGAGTAGCCCTCAGCCCTTGCCGAGCAGCTCGAGGACCTGCTTCTCCAGCGTGCGGCTCACCGGCTCGCCCGGAGCGACGGGACGGTGACCGCCGGCCACCACGACCCCGTCGTCGAAGAGGTCGACGACCCGTGGGTCCACGTACGACGAGCGTGCGACGGCCGGGGTGTTGCCGAGGTGCTCGGAGACCTCGCGCATGGCAGCGGCCACCGACTTCTTGCGCGCGGTCTTGGTCGACGCGTCCGACGAGGAGAGGGCGGCCGCCGCGATCACGGTGCCGCGCCACGTGCGGAAGTCCTTCGCCGAGAACTCCTCGCCCAGCATCTCCTTCACGTAGTCGTTGACGGCTGACGCCCCGAGGGTCGACCAGCCGTCGTCGCCGCGGTACGCCAGCAGGACGTGGCCGCCGGTGCGGCGGCGACGCAGCGGCTCGAGCGCCGAGATGAGCCTCTCGTCGCGCAGCGCGACCTCCAGGTCCTGGCCGCTCTTGGCCACGTAGGAGAACACGAGCGTGTCGCCGTCACGTCGGACGTGCTGCTTCTCGATGGTGGTCAGCCCGTAGCTGCCGTTCTCGTCGGCGTAGCGGTCCGAGCCCACCCGGAAGATCCCGAGGTCCAGCAGGCCGAAGGCCAGCGCCGAGACGCTGCGCAGCGTCGGCTCGTCGGTGACCTCGTCGCGAGCGCGGTCGCGGACGTCGAGGAGTGCCGCGGCGAAGCCCTCCATGTGCACGAACTTCTCGGCGTCGCGCCGTTCGCGCCAGGCCGGGTGGTACAGGTACTGACGTCGGCCGGCGTCGTCGGTGCCGACCGCCTGCAGGTGGCCGTTCTGCACCGGGCAGATCCAGACCCGCTCCCAGGCCGGCGGGATCACGAGCTGCTTGCAGCGCTCGACGTCGATCTCCTGCAGCGGGGCGCCGTCCTGGTCGAGGTAGCGGAAGCCTCGGCCGTGCCGCACCCGCGACCAGCCGTCCATCGAGGCGGAGACGCGACGCAACCGGACCATGCAGCGACGGTAGGTCGCCTCCGTGGCCGCCGCGACTCGAGCCGAGCGCCGCCGCGGGGTCGATCACGAGGTGTCGACCTCGGTGTGAGGCGGGACCCGGCAGACTAGGGGCGTGCGAGCTCTCGTCGCGGTCGTCGTCCTGTCCCTCACCCTGGGCGCCTGCACGCGCGGTTCGGCAGGCACCGAGACGCGACCGACCGGCACGCCGTCGACAGCCGGGTCCGCGGGGACGTCTCCCGGCTGCGGGTCCGTGCCCGACGACGTCACCGGGGCGACGCGCGACGTGACCCGCAGGATCACGGTCGACAGCACGCTGCGGCAGTACATCGTGCACGTGCCGACCGGCTACGACGGTTCACGCCCCCTGCCCGTCGTGTACCTCTTCCACGGTCTCGGCAGCTCCGCCGCGGAGGTCGCGACGTACGCGTCGTTCCCGGCGGCCGCCGACGACCGGGACTTCATCCTCGTCTCGCCGCAGGCCACCGGGACGCCCAGCACGTGGGACGTCCTGACACCGGCCTCCACGGCCGGCTCCGACGCCGCGTTCTGGCTCGAGCTCACGACGTCGCTCGGCGACGAGTGGTGCATCGACGGCGACCGGCAGTACGCGGCCGGCATGTCGAACGGGTCGGCGGTCGTCTTCGCGATGGCCTGCTCGGGGGAGTTCCCGTTCAAGGCCTACGGCGGCGTGGCCGCCACGTTCTACGACGACGCCGCCTGCGGGGACGCCCCGCCCGCGTCGGTCGTCTACTTCCACGGCACGGGCGACGAGGTGGTCCCGTTCGACGGCGGGGAGACCCCGTTGTTCCCCGTCCGCTCGGTCGACGCCGTGATGGCCGACTGGGCGAAGCACGACGGCTGCGCCACGAAGCCGCGCACGACCGAGGTGGCCTCCGACGTGGAGCTGGAGCGGTGGCGCGACTGCGACGGCTCTGCGCGCCTCGAGACGTACGTGATCGACGACGGTGGGCACACCTGGCCGGGGGCTGACTTCGAGGTGCCCGTGCTGGGGAAGACCACGTCCTCGATCGACGCGACCGACCTCATGGTCGAGTTCTTCGGGCTGGGCGACTGAGGGTCCGTCATGGCGATGGACGAGGAGCTCGTCGAGCGGGCCCGTGAGCTGGTGGGCAGCGAGTACGGCATCTCCGAGCGCCGCATGTTCGGCGGCGTCGCCTTCTGCGTGAACGGCTCCATGGCCTTCGCGGTGAGTGGCCAGGGCGGGCTGATGGTGCGGGTGCCGGCCGAGGACACCGAGGCGCTGCTGGCGCTGCCACACGTGGTGCCGATGGTCATGTCCGGCCGTGAGGTCAGGGGCTGGGTCCGGGTGGGGGCCGACGGGTGCGTGGACGACGGACTGGCCGACTGGGTCGAGCGAGGGATGGAGCACACGCGCACCCTGCCTCCGCAGTGACGTGAGAGCGGGGACGCGTTCGGTCCCGGAGACTGCGCGCTGCTGTCGTTGCGCGACGCGGCTGAGCCGTTACGTTGGAACGACCTCCCCCCGTGCCGACCCCTGGAAGGCCACTGGCCTAGGTGCGGGGGGAGGCCCCGAGCAGCCCCGTCAGGTGGCGCCTGACGTCGTCGAGAGCCTCCGGGCCCCGAGCCACGCGTGAGCGCAGGATGGCGCCCTCGACCGCACTGAGCGCCACGCTGGCGCCGCTCGGGTCGCCCGTGGTCTCGGACAGCAGGGCGTGCAGGCGCTCAAACACCGCCTGGGCTGCCGCGTTCACCACCGGGTCGTCGTCGACCGCTGCGGCCGCGACCGGGCATCCCAGTGCTCCACCGTGGCGACGGATCTCCCGCTCCCACCAGTCCAGCAGCGCCTCGAGCATCGCGACGGCGGGCTGCTCAGGCGCGGCCGCGGCACCGTCGGTCATCAGCCTCTCCAGGTGCTGTCCTGCGACCCGGACGGCCTCGGCGACGAGGGCCGGCTTGCCGGCCGGGAAGTGCTGGTAGATCGATCCGCGCGCCGCGCCGCTGCGCTCGAGGACCTCGGCCACACCGGTGCCGTGGACCCCACGCTCGCGCACCAGCGCGATGGTGGCGGTGACGATGCGGTCCTTCGCTCCGGTGGCCATCGACCCACTATAGACCGATCGGTCTATAGTGGGTCCTCGTCGATCGAGAGGGTCCGTCATGACGTCGCTGTCAGCCGAGCAGCTGGAGCACCTGAAGCAGCTCACCGGGCTGGAGTTCCTCCGGACCGCCTTCGCGGCCGAGGACAGGCCGCCCTTCATCGGCGACCTCCTCGGCCTCGAGGTCGAGTCGTTGGAGGAGGGCACGGTCGTGTTCTCGGTGCCGACCAAGCCCACCTTCGCTAACCCCCTGGGATCCCTGCACGGGGGCATCTGCGCGACCCTGCTCGACTCGGTGATGGGCTGCTCGATCCACTCGACGCTCGAGGCGGGCGTCGGGTACGGGACGCTCGAGCTCAAGGTCAACTACATCCGGACCGTCCCGGTCGACGGTGCACGCCTGGTCGGGACCGGCCGCACCATCCACGTCGGACGCCAGGTGGCCACCGCCGAGGGCTCCATCGTCGACGCCTCCGGCCGGCTCGTCGCCCACGGCACCACGACCTGCATGATCTACCGCTGACCCGCCGAGGTCGGGTCGGCTGCGCCCCGCTCCTGCCGCGCCTGCCAAGATGGGGGTGCGTCGTCACCCCGCGGGGCTCGGCGCCCCGCCCCCGTAGCTCAGGGGATAGAGCAACGGTTTCCTAAACCGCAGGTCGCAGGTTCGAATCCTGCCGGGGGCACGTTGTGATCTCTCAAGAGATCGGAGGCACCCGGTCCTGCACAGACAGGTCCGGGTGTCGTCATTTCTGGGGTTGGTAGTCCCGTTCTGGGTTGATCTCCAGGTCGCGGAGGAGCTCGCCGGTGGCGGCGTCGACGACGCGGACGTGGAGGTCGGCGACGAGCAGGATGACGCGGGTTCGGGCGAGGTCGCGCACCACCGACGCGCGCCGACGAAAGATCGGTCGTACGCTCACCGCACCACGCAGCACGCCGGCGCACCTCGGAGGCCTCATGTCACGGATGGACGAACGCTCCTGGACCGTGGTCGTGTACGAGGTCAGCGGCGTGCGCGAGCAGCAGCGGATCCTCGCCGACTTCCACACCGCGGCGATGAGCGGCGTGGTCGCGCTGGGCACCCACAACGGGCACAGCGTGTACGTCGTCGTCGAGTGCCGGGGCGCGGGTGACCAGTGGCTGGTCGACGCCGTCGTGCACCAGATCGACCCCGGCGCCCGGTGCACCAGCGAGCACCCGCAGCCCGCGGGACTCGCCTCCGTGGTCGCTCCCGCCGACGGCTGACCGCCCGCAGGGGGTGCGCACCCCGGAGCACGTGTGACGGCCGACGCGTCGATGATGCCGAGGCCGGGGTACGCGCCGCGTAGGATGTGCCCGTGGTGTCCCTGGTCCGTCGTGCTCGCACGCATGCCTCGGGACCGCTCCTCGTCCTCCTCGCATCGGTGCTCACGGCGACCCTCGTGCTCGCCGGCACCACCATGGCGCGCTCGGACGAGCCGGCGGCCCCGCCCGTCGCCGACGGTCCGTGCAGCACGCCTGCGCCCGGCATCATCGGCACGAGCCAGCGCACCATGACGTTCGGTGGCGTCGAGCGGCGCTACCTCGTGCACGTGCCCGCCAGCTACGACGGCAGTCGCCCGCTGCCGGTGGTCGTCCTGTTCCACGGTCTCGGTCGTGACCCCGAGTCGATGCTGCGCATGACCCGCATGGACCAGCTGGCCGACACCGAGGACGCCGTGGTCGTGGCACCCCAGGCGCTCGGCAAGGTCCCCGCGTGGCGGTTTCGTGAGGTCGACGGTCGCGACGGGGCCGACCTGGCCTTCGTCGACGCGCTCCTCGACGACGTCCGCAGCACCACCTGCACCGACGAGTCGCGCACCTACGCCGTCGGCTTCTCCAACGGTGGCGCCCTCACCATGGCGCTCGCGTGCCGCGACGACGACCGCTTCGCCGCGTACGCGTCGGTGGCCGGCCCCTACCGCACCCCCGAGTGCGCCGAGGCGCCCGCGCGGCCCCTCATCGTGTTCCACGGCATGAAGGACAAGGTCGTCCCGCTCAAGGGCGCCGCCAAGACGAAGATCGGGCGCCTCCCGTCGGCCGTGCTGACGACCGCACGCTGGGCCCAGCAGAACGGGTGCCTGCCGGGTGCGCGCACGAAGCTGCCCGGTGGCGTCGTCCACCTCGCCTACACGCCGTGCGCGGGCGGCGCCGACGTCGAGGCGTACTTCCTGGGCGCCGGCAAGCACCGCTGGCCCGGTGGTGACGCCCCGGGCGCCACCGTCGACTCGCCCCGCACCCGACCGGCCAAGGGTGACGTGGACGCCACCCAGCTGATCTGGGACTTCGTGCGCACGCACTCCATCGACCAGGAGAAGCCATGACCAAGCCCGTCGTCTCGTGGCTCACCGACATGGACGGCGTCCTCGTGCACGAGGAGCGCGCCATTCCCGGTGCGGCCGACTTCATCGCCGCCCTGCGCACGCAGGAGCGCCCGTTCCTGGTGCTCACCAACAACTCGATCTTCACCCCGCGCGACCTGCGGGCCCGCCTGCACGCCGCCGGGCTCGACATCCCGGAGTCGGCGATCTGGACGTCGGCCCTGGCCACCGCCAAGTTCCTGAGCGAGCAGCGTCCCGAGGGGACCGCCTACGTGATCGGCGAGGCCGGCCTGACCACGGCCCTGCACGACGTGGGCTACGTGATGACCACCCGCGACCCCGAGTACGTGGTGCTGGGCGAGACCCGCACCTACTCCTTCGAGGCGATCACCAAGGCCATCCAGCTCATCGAGAGCGGGGCCCGGTTCATCGCCACGAACCCCGACCCCACCGGTCCCTCTCCGTCGGGCAGCCTGCCGGCCACCGGATCGGTCGCGGCGCTCATCACGAAGGCCACCGGCGTCGAGCCCTACTTCGTGGGCAAGCCCAACCCGCTCATGATGCGCACGGCTCTGAACCGCATCGAGGCGCACTCCGAGACCACGGTCATGATCGGCGACCGCATGGACACCGACGTGCTCTCGGGGCTCGAGGCCGGGCTCCGCTCGATCCTGGTGCTCACCGGCTCCACCTCCCCGGGCCAGGTCGACCGGTTCCCGTTCCGGCCCACCCGCGTCGTCGACTCGATCGCCGACGTCGTCCCCCTCGTCTCCGAGCTGGCCGACAGCGACGTCTGAGGGCCCTGAGCCCGGTTCCGCTATCCTGGTCCGATCGATCGCCCGACCGGCGGTCGACACCAGTCCACACACGGCGGTACACCACCCGACGTCACGGAGCCAGAACGTGAAGGTCTTTCTCACCGGAGCCAGCGGAGTCATGGGCCGCTCGACGATGACGAGTCTCGTCGACGCAGGACACGACGTCGTCGGTCTCGCCCGATCCGACCGGGCCGCCTCCGTCGTAGAGGCCCACGGCGGCCGCCCGCACCGCGGCACCGTGTTCGACGCCGACGCGCTCGTCGAGGGCATGCGGGGCTGCGACGTCGTCATCAACTTCGCCGGGCGGATGCCGGTGGGCCTGTCGATGCTGCGCCCCGGCGCGTGGCGGGCCAACGACCGGATCCGGGCGATCGGCTCGCAGCGGGTGGCCCAGGCGGCCCTCACGGCCGGCGTCCCGCGGCTCGTCCAGCAGAGCCGGTCGTCCATCTACGCCGACGGTGGCGACGACTGGATCGACGAGCAGGCCCCCGTCGAGATCACGCGCGAGACCGACACGGTGGCCGAGGCCGAGCAGCACGCCGAGGCGGTCCGCCGGCACGGCGCCGACGTGGTGGTGCTGCGCTTCGGCCAGATCGTCGGCCCCGATCCCAGCTCGCGCTGGATGGTGCGCCGTGCTCGGTCCGGCCGGCCCACCGGCTGGGGCGACCCTCAGTCGTGGGTGCACCTCGTGCACGTCGACGACGTCGGCACCGCAGCGGAGTCGGCCCTCACCGCGCCGGTGGGCACGTACAACGTGGGCGCCGAGCCCTGCCGTCGCGCCGACCTCGCCGAGCAGCTCGCGCTCGCGGGCGGGCGCCGCGGCGGGCGCTTCCACCACCGCATCACCCAGAGGGTCGCCGGCGTGCGGCTCGAGACGTTCTCGCGGTCGCAGCGCATCAGCTCGCAGCGCTTCGGCGACCGCGCCGGCTGGCACCCCCTGTTCCCCAAGCTCACCCCGGACTGGCTCGACGGTGTCGGCTGACGACGAGGCGCGGCGCGCGGAGCAGGAGCGCCGGCGCCGTGCCGCGCTGCTGCTCGGGGACCTGCTGCCCGACACCACGCGCGACGAGCGCGACGACGACGTGTCGCCACCCCCGCGCACGAAGGGCGGGACGCCCGCACCGTCTCGTCGTGACGACGAGCTGATGCGGGACGTCCCGCCCCATCACGGCGGCTAGACCAGAGGTCAGCCGATCGGACGCTGCAGCGAGTCGCGGATCTCGCGGAGGAGCTGGATGTCCTCGCTGACGCCCTCGGGCTCCGGCTCCTTGCCGCGGGCCATGCGCTCGTTGACGGCCTTCATGGGCACGACGACCACGAAGTAGACGACCGCCGCGGTGAGCACGAAGGTGATGATGGCGGTGATGAACGCCCCGTAGGTGAACACCTGGCCGTTCACCTCGAAGCTGCCGCCCGCCGTGCCACCGCCGCTGACCAGCCCGATCAGCGGGTTGATGAACGAGTTCGTGAAGGCGCTGACGAGTGCGGTGAACGCCGTGCCGATGACCACCGCGACGGCGAGGTCGACGATGTTGCCGCGCAGCAGAAAGTCCTTGAATCCCTGGATCATGGTGTCCCCCTAGGACGGTTGGAAGGGTCGTCCCCGAGCGTAGGGCACCGGGTGCGCGGCTCCGAGCACCGTCGCCGTGGGTGCCTCAGGCGGCGCCGGGGGACACCGCCACGACGCTGAGCTGCGCCTCGAGACCGACACGGGCGAGGGTCAGGGCAGTCTCGCGTGGCGTCTGGACGGCGAGTGTGGCCTCCTCGGCGCCGTCCGGCGCGGGCACGGCAGCGACCTGCGCCGACTCCGCGACGACCGTGGCCCTCGGTCCGTCGTCGCGCGCGGCGACGGCCACGACGTCGACCCGGTCGCCGACCCGCAGCCCCTGGGTGGCCGCCGCGTCGGCGAGGCGGAGCGTGGTCACCACGTGGCCGTCGGGCAGCTGGTCGCCCGTGCCGGCCGAGAGCACGCGGGCGTCGGTGAACACCTCGCCGGCGCGCATGGGGCCGCCGACGCGTCGACCCAGGAGCGTCTCGACGTCGGTGACGACACGGGTGGGAGCCGCGGTGCGGGGGAGCCGGGCCATGGTGACGTCGGCGTCGGTGAGGGCGTGCCCGCTGGGCAGGTCGGCCGCCGCCACGGCGACCGTGACCGTGTCGCCGGGCTGGCGGACCGCGACCACCGTGAGGAGCACGGCGAGGCCGGTGCACACCGCGGCCAGGAGTCGGCGGTGGTCGAGAACGGCGGAGCGGAGTCGGTCCATCCGTGCAGGCTAGGAAGCGAGCGGCCTGCGCTCCACTAGTCGTCCACAGCCCCGGCGCGGCTCACGTGGTGCGGACCACGACGCAGCACGGGGAGCCGGGGTCAGGAGGCAGAGCCTCCGGAGGACGTCGAGCTGCCCGACGTCGCACTGCTGGTCGAGGTCTTCTCCTTGACGCCGCCGGAGTCCTTGCTCGCCGATGCGCTCGACGAGCTCGAGGTCTCCGACGAGGTCGTCGTCCCACGGCTGTCGTTGCGGTAGAACCCGGAGCCCTTGAACACCACGCCCACCGCGTTGAACACCTTGCGGAGCCGGCCCTGGCAGACAGGGCACTCGGTCAGCGCGTCGTCGGTGAACGACTGGTGCACCTCGAGCGCTTCACCGCAGTCGGTGCACTGGTACTGGTAGGTCGGCACGGGTCTTCTCTCCTGACGTCATGCCGGCGCTCAGGTGCTGAGCCGGCAGGAACTCCTGACGGGCAAAGGGTACAGTTCAGTGCATCGTGACCGACCCCGACTCAGCCGGAATGACCGCATGACCGAGCTTCTGCTGCTGGGCCTCTCCTTCCTGCTGATGCTCGCCTGCGGCGTCTTCGTGGCTGCGGAGTTCTCCTTCGTGACCGTCGACCGGGCCACGGTCGAGCGCGACGCGGAGCAGGGCGACGCCGGAGCGGTCGGCACCCTCAAGGCGCTGCGCACGCTCTCGACCCAGCTGAGCAGCGCACAGCTGGGCATCACGATCACCAACCTGGCGATCGGCTTCCTGGCCGAACCTGCGATCGGCCGGCTCGTGCGGGGACCGCTGGAGGACGTCGGGGTCACCGGCGGGGCCCAGAGCGCGGTCTCGTACGCGATCGCCCTGTTCGTCAGCACCGTCGTGACGATGCTCGTGGGCGAGCTGATCCCGAAGAACCTCGCGCTCGCGCTCCCGCAGCGCACCGCGGCCGTGACCCAGCTGCCGCAGCGGCTGTTCACCACGGTCATGGCCTGGCCCATCCGGTTCCTCAACGGCACCGCCAATCGCACGCTCCGTGCGCTCGGCGTCGAGCCGCAGGAGGAGCTGAGGTCGGCCCGCTCGCCGCTCGAGCTGCGCTCGCTCGTGCTCCGGTCGGCGCGCGAGGGTGCCATCGACGACGAGACCGCCGACCTTGTGGCCCGCAGCATCGCCTTCGGCGACCGCACCGCCGCCGACGTGCGCACCCCGCGCGTCCGGGTGCACTTCCTGGAGGCGCGCGACACGGCCCTCGACGTGATCGAGGCCGCCCGGCAGACGGGTCACTCCCGCTTCCCCGTCACGGGGCGCTCGCCCGACGACGTGATCGGCATCGTCCACGTGAAGCAGGCGGTGGGCGTCGACCCCGATCGCCGCAGGAGCGTGCGTCTGTCCGACCTGGCCGGCCCGGTGACGACCGTCCCCGACAGCCTCGAGCTCGACCCGCTGCTGGTGCTCCTGCGCGACCAGGGCATGCAGATGGCCGTCGTCGTCGACGAGTTCGGCGGCACCGACGGCATCGTCACGCTGGAGGACCTCGTCGAGGAGATCGTCGGCGAGGTGCTCGACGAGCACGACCGCCTGTCGTCGCCCAGCCGCCACCGCCAGGACGGCACGTGGTCCCTGTCGGGCCTGCTGCGGCCCGACGAGGTGCTCGAGCAGACCGGGGTGGCGCTGCCCGAGAGCGAGGACTACGAGACCATCGCCGGCCTCATGCACGCCGAGCTCGGCCGCCTGGGCGTCCGCGGCGACGTGGTCCGGCTCGAGGTCGACCCCACGCCCGACGACGACGAGGACGACCCGGAGCCGCTGCCCGTCTCGCTCACCATCGACCGGATGGACGGGCGACGCATCGACCGTGTCACGTTGACGATCGAGCGGCCCGCCGACGGCGAGGAGATCGACCATGGGTGACTGGTTCGGCATCGGACTGACCGTCGTGCTGCTGGCGCTCAACGCCCTGTTCGTCGCGGCGGAGTTCGCCCTCATCTCGGTGCGGCGCACCCAGCTGGAGCCGCTGGCCCAGGCCGGCTCGCGCAGCGCCAAGCTCGCCCTGAAGGCCATGGAGAACGTCACGCTCGCCATGGCGGCCGCCCAGCTGGGCATCACCATCTGCTCGCTCGGGCTCGGCGCCATCAGCGAGCCGGCGCTCGCCCACCTGATGGAGCCGGCGTTCGAGGCCGCGAACGTCCCCGACGGCCTGGTGCACCCCATCTCGTTCGTCATCGCGCTGTCGATCATCGTCTTCCTGCACGTCGTCTTCGGCGAGATGGTGCCCAAGAACCTCGCGCTCGTGAAGCCCGACCGCGCCTCGCTCGTGCTCGGTCCTTTCATGCTGGTGGTCATCGCGATCCTCAAGCCGCTGGTCGTCTCGCTCAACGGCATCGCGAACCTCTCGGTCCGCCTGCTCGGCGTGCAGCCGGTCGACGAGGTGGCGTCCACCTACACCCACGACGAGGTGGCAGGGCTGGTCGAGGAGTCCCGTCGCGAGGGGCTGCTCGACGACGACGAGTACGGCCTCGTGCAGGGCGCGCTGGAGTTCCACGACGGTCGGGTCGACCAGGTGCTGCTGCCGCGCGAGAGCCTCATGACCATCGCGCCGTCCGCCACGCCGGTCGACGTCGAGCAGGCGTGCGCGAGCACCGGCTTCTCGCGCTTCCCGGTCACCGACGCCCGCGGCGACCTCACCGGATACCTGCACATCAAGGACGTGCTGGAGACCGACGAGACCGCCCGGAACGAGCCGATCGCCGACAAGTGGCTCCGACCGCTGTCCACGGTCGGGGTGGGCTCGGGCCTCTACGAGGCGCTGCGGGTGATGCAGGCCAAGGGCTCGCACATGGCACGGGTGGCCGACGAGTCGGGCGCCGTGCTGGGCGTGATCATGCTCGAGGACGTGCTGGAGGAGCTCGTCGGCGAGATCCGCGACGCAGAGCGCCTCGAGGTCTGACCCGTGGATCCCCGTCTCAGCTTCGTGACCCTGGCCGTGCCGGACCTCGACGCGGTGCGCCGCTTCTACGTCGACGGCCTCGGCTGGCCCGTCGAGCTGGAGGCGGACGGCGAGGTGATCATGATCCGCGTGGCCGACAAGGTCGTGCTGTCGCTGTGGTCCGAGGCCGGCTTCGAGGCCGAGGTCGGCCCGATACGTCGCGGCGAGGGCGTCGCACCGATCACGCTGGCGCACAACGTCGGCACGCCCGAGGAGGTCGACGCCGTGCTGGCGGCCGCCCGCGAGGCCGGTGCCGTGCACGTGGCGGCGGGGGAGCACCGCGAGTGGGGCGGGTACTCGGGCTACTTCGCCGATCCCGCCGGCTTCCGCTGGGAGGTCGCGCACAACCCGGGACCGATCGGGCAGGCCGTGCTCTGAACCGAGTCCTGCTCGGTACGCGCTGCTCGGTGCTCGGGCTCGGGCTCGCGCGTCACGGGGCCCGGAAGACCCCGTTCTCGGTGACGACCACGTCGACCGGCACGTCGTGGTCCTCGTGCGGCACCTCCGGCACCAGCTCGTCGGCGTGCACGAGCGCGACCAGGAGGGGGCGCCGCGTCCCGGACAACGACGCGAGCGCGCGGTCGTAGTACCCGGCGCCGCGCCCCAGACGACGTCCGTGGTGATCGGCGGCGAGGGCCGGAAGGACGACCACGTCGACCCCGTCGAGCGCCCCTTCGCCGACGGCAGGGCCCACCGGCTCGTCGATCCCGAGCCGTGACCTGCGGGTGGCCGCCGTCGGGTCGTGCTCGACCCAGGCGAGCGTCCCGTCGTCGTGGGTGACGGGCAGCAGGACGGTGATCCCACGCGCGACGAGCCCGTCGAGGAGGACCGCGGTCCCGGGCTCGTCGGCCATGGAGCGGTAGGCCGCCACGCGGCCGGCGCGGGCGATCGACGGCAGCGCCAGCAGGTGCGCGGCGAGCGCCTCCGCGACGACGGCCCGCTGGTCGGGGGTCCGACGACGGCGCGACTCCAGCAACGGGCGGCGCGCGGCGTGCTTCGCCTCTGCGATCGACCGGCCCATGTGACTAGCCTAGGCGGGTGGACGGACTGGAGCTGGCGCGCACGAAGATGAAACGGGCCGACGTGGCCGCACCGGCGATCGAGGTCTTCAGCGACTTCTACCGCCAGCTCGAGGGAGGGGCGACGGGGCTCGTGCGTGAAGCCGACGTCGACCCGCTCGTCGACGTGGACCGCGCCGCCGACGTCGAGTTCGACGAGCAGGCCCAGCACGACGCCGCCGCCGTCACGGCGGTGATCAAGCTCAACGGCGGGCTCGGCACGTCGATGGGCATGGACCGCGCCAAGACCCTCCTGCCCGTGCGGGCCGACCTCACCTTCCTCGACGTCATCGCCCGCCAGGTCCAGCAGGTGCGGCGCGACCACGACGTGTCCCTCCCGCTGCTGTTCATGCACAGCTTCCGGACCCGCGACGACTCCCTCGCGGCGCTCGCCGCGCACGAGAGGCTCGAGGTCGACGGGCTGCCGCTGGACTTCCTGCAGAACCGCGAGCCCAAGCTGCGCGCCGACGACCTCACCCCGGTCACCTGGGACGCGGACCCCTCGCTCGAGTGGTGCCCGCCCGGGCACGGCGACCTGTACACGGCGCTGCTGGTCTCCGGTGTCCTGGAGCGTCTGGTCGAAGCCGGGTACCGCTACGCCACGGTCTCCAACGCCGACAACCTCGGCGCCGCGCCCGACCCGGCGATGATGGCGTGGTTCGCGTCCACAGGCGCTCCGTACGCGGCCGAGGTGTGCCGGCGCACCCCTGCCGACGTCAAGGGCGGCCACCTCGTGGTCCGCCGGTCCGACGGCCGGCTGGTGCTGCGCGAGACGGCACAGACGGCCGACGAGGACGTCGAGCGGGCCGCCGACCTGACGGTGCACCCGTTCTTCCACACCAACAACCTCTGGTTCGACCTGCCGCGCCTGCTCGAGACGCTCCGCTCGAGCAACGGCGTGCTGGGGCTGCCGCTGATCCGCAACGAGAAGACCGTCGACCCGACCGATCCCACCTCGCCGAAGGTCGTGCAGATCGAGTCCGCGATGGGCGCGGCCGTGGAGGTCTTCGACGGGGCCACGGCCATCGAGGTCGACCGGTCGCGCTTCCTGCCCGTCAAGACCACCAACGACCTCATGCTGCTGCGCTCGGACGTGTACGGCCTCGGCGACGACGCCCGCCTCCGGGCCACGGTCGACCCGCGCCCGCTCGTGGACCTCGACCGCCGGTTCTTCACGACGATCGCCGACTTCGACGCCCGGGTGCCGCACGTCCCGTCGCTGTCGGGAGCGTCGTCGTTGACGGTGCGCGGCGACTGGCGGTTCGAGCGCGACGTGGTCGTGGTCGGTGACGCCCGGCTCGACGACGACGGCACGGCCCGCAGCGTTCCGGCGGGCACCCGGTTAGGCTGACGCGCATGTCGTCCGACGTGGGGAACGAGACCGGTCAGCAGACCGGCGACGCCGCTCCCGTCCGTGGACCCCGCCCTCGGGTGCGTCCGCAGAGTGTGCCCGACGGGTTCCTGACGGTCGAGGACCACCTCGAGCAGATCCTGCGCGGCATCGGACCGCTCGAGCCGTACGACCAGCCGGTGGTCGAGTCGCTCGGCCTGCCGCTGCACGCCGACGTGCGCGCCCCGATCTCCTTGCCGCGCTTCGACAACTCCGCGATGGACGGCTACGCCCTGCGTGCCGAGGACCTCGCCGAGGCCGGCACGGCCCAGCCGGTCGAGCTCCCCGTGGTGGGTGACATCCACGCCGGGACCGCTCGTCCGTTCGCCATCTCCCCGGGCACCGCGGTCAAGATCATGACCGGCGCCCCGGTGCCGCGTGGCGCCGACACCGTGGTCCCGTTCGAGGACACCGACCGCGGGAACGCCCGCGTGCGGTTCACGTCGGCCCCCCGCGTCGGCGCCAACGTGCGTCGTGCCGGTGACGACGTCCGCGAGGGCGACCTGGTGCTGCCGGCCGGCACTGTGGTCGGTCCGCGCGAGGCCGGACTCCTGGCGTCGCTGGGTCTCGGTCGTGTGGCCGCACGTCCCCGGCCCCGCGTGGTGGTGCTGTCCACGGGCAACGAGCTGCGCGAGCCGGGCTCCCACCTCGACTACGACTCGATCTTCGACGGCAACAGCTACATGCTGGCCGCGGCGGTGCGCGCGGCCGGCGCGATCGCCTACCGCGTCGGCGCCGTGGGCGACGACCCCCGCACGTTCCGTCGCACGCTGTCGGACCAGCTGGTGCGCGCCGACCTCGTGGTCACGAGCGGTGGCATCAGCGAGGGCGAGAAGGACGTCGTCAAGGAGACGCTCTCGGCGCTCGGCACCGTCTCGTTCCCCAAGGTCGCGATGCAGCCCGGCAAGCCGCAGGGCTTCGGCACGATCTTCGACGAGCAGACGCCGATCATCACGCTGCCCGGCAACCCGGTCTCGGCCTACGTGTCCTTCGAGGTGTTCGTGCTGCCCGCGATCCGCCGACTCATGGGCCTCACGCCGTACCGGCGGCCCATGGTGCACGCGGTGCTCACGCAGGACGTGGTGTCGTCCCCGGGGCGTCGCCAGTACGTGCGCGGCGTCTTCGAGGTCACGCACCGCGGGGCGAAGGTGACGCCGCTCGGCGGCCACGGGTCGCACCTGCTCGGGTCGCTGGCGCACGCCAACGCGCTCATCGTGGTGGGGGAGGACGAGACGGCGCTCAACCTGGGCGACACCGTGCGCACCCTCGTGCTCGACAGGCCGTTCTAGCGTGTCCGAGGCAGGACCCGGGCCGCGGGCGGACGATGGACGCGCGCAGCTCACGCACGTGGACGAGACGGGCGCTGCGCGCATGGTCGACGTCGGCGACAAGGACGTCACGCGGCGCACCGCGACCGCGGAGGGTCGCGTCGAGGTCTCTTCCGAGGTCGTCGCGCTGCTGCGCGGGGAGGGCGTGCCGAAGGGTGACGCGCTCGGCGTCGCGCGGGTCGCGGGCATCATGGCGGCCAAGCGGACCCCCGACCTCGTGCCGCTCTGCCACCCGTTAGCCATCAGCGGCGTCGACGTGTCCCTCGTCGTGGCCGACGACGCCGTCGAGATCAGCGCCAGCGTGCGCACGACCGACCGCACGGGCGTGGAGATGGAGGCGCTGACCGCCGTCACGGTCGCGGCCCTGACGGTCGTCGACATGGTGAAGGCCGTCGACAAGCACGCGCGCATCACCGACGTCGAGGTCGTGGCCAAGTCCGGCGGTCGCAGCGGCGACTGGAGCACGTCGTGACCTCGGTCCCCGAGCCTGTCGAGGGGCGCCGTGCCGCGGTCGTCGTCGCCTCCAACCGCGCGTCCGCCGGGGTCTACGAGGACCAGACGGGTCCGATGCTCGTGGAGGCGCTGCGCTCCTGGGGCTTCGACACCGACGACGCCGCCGTGGTACCCGACGGCGAGCCCGTGGCCGACGCGATCTCGGTCGCGCTGGCGGCCGGCGCCGCAGTGGTCCTCACCACCGGGGGCACCGGCATCAGCCCCACCGACCGGACCCCCGACGTCACCCGACCCCTGCTCGACCGCGAGCTCCCGGGTCTCGCGGAAGCCCTGAGGGCGGCCGGCGTCGCCAAGGGCGTCCCCACGGCCGTGCTGTCGCGCGGACTCGCCGGCGTGGCCGGCAACACGCTCGTCGTGAACCTGCCCGGGTCCCGTGGAGGCGTGAAGGACGCGATCGAGGTCCTGGCCCCCGTGGTCGGGCACGCGGTCGACCAGCTCGCGGGCGTCGACCACGGCGGTCCCGACCACCCGCAGGCCCACACGTGAGGGTCCGGACGTGAAGGGGTGGCCGGTCGAGCTGTCGCACGGCGACGTGGGCGTCCGGCCGCTCAAGCGGTCCGACGCGGGCGCGTGGGCACGGCTGAGGCGCGCCGACGTGGCGTGGCTGGCGCCGTGGGAGGCCACCCTCCCGCCCGGCGGAGGCTCGGCGCCGATGTCCTACCGGGCCATGATCGGCGCTCAGCGCCGTCGGGCCCGTCAGGGCAAGGCCATGCCGTTCGCCGTGACCTGGAAGGGCGAGATGGTCGGCCAGGTGACCGTCAACGGCATCGCGTGGGCGTCGGCGCGCTGGGGCAGCATCGGCTACTGGATCTCGCGGCGGCACGCGGGCCACGGCATCACGCCGGTGGCGGTGGCGCTCGTGGCCGACCACCTGCTCGACACCGTGGGTCTGCATCGCGTCGAGATCTCGGTGCGACCCGAGAACACCGCGAGCCTGCGGGTCGTGGAGAAGCTCGGGCTCGACGAGGTGGGGCTCGCCCGGGAGTACCTGCACATCGACGGCGCGTGGCGTGACCACCGGATCTTCCAGGCGCTGGCCGACGACCGCCCGGGGCGCCTCCTGGCCCGCGTGACGGGCACGGACGACGCCCGCGAGCCGGTCACCTGAGTCACACCCGTCACAATCTTCGCGCGACACACGGTGTGACCTGCGCCGATTCGTTCGGCGTCCGCCCTACCGTTGCGGCGTGGGTGCCAATGGACTGATCGTCGCGTTCGTCGTCGCTGTGTGGGCGGCGTACTTCGTGCCGCTCGTCCTGCGTCGGTACGACGAGGCCAGCTCCTCGGAGTCCCTCGAGTCACTGAGCCCCCTGAGTCGGGTCGTCTCCAGGCGGCGCGAGGCCGCACAGCCCGAGGAGGTCGATTCCGTGGACGAGATCGTCGACGAACCCGTCGTCCCGGCCGAGTCGGACCGGCCCGCCGCCCCGCAGCCTGCATCCTCGGCGCCGACGCGTCGGGCCGCGATCGTGGCCGCCCGTCGCCGCCGTCGCACGCTGCTGACCCTCCTCACGTCGCTGGTCCTCGTCGGCGGCCTGGCCGCCTTCTCGGTCGTCTCCCCGGTCTGGGTGGGTCTGCCCGCCCTGCTGGTCGTCGCCTGGCTCGTGGCCTGCCGCGTGCAGGTGCGCGCCGAGCGTGGCATCAGCAGCCCCCGCCGTGAGCGCGCCTCCCTCGCCTCGCGGCTGCCCTCCCTCAAGCGTGCAGCCCAGTCGGCGGCGTCCGACGTCGCCACGCGCTCGTCGCGTCGCGCCACCCCCGAGCGCACCGTCGACGACGAGCACACGATCGTGGTCTCCGGCCAGTTCGAGGACGTCGAGCCCGACCGCAAGCACGTCATGCAGCGCACGGAGCTCCCGGCCGACGCGCTGGAGGAGAAGCTGCAGATCGCGGTGCCGTCGGTGTCCACGTCGGGCACGCCGCTGTGGGACCCGCTCCCGGTCACGCTGCCCACCTACGTGACCAAGCCGCGGGTCGGACGCACGGTCCGCACGATCGACTTCGACGCTCCGGGCACCTGGACGTCGGGCCACGTCGAGGGCGAGGACGTCGAGCTGCCGGGTGGCCGGACGGCCGGCAAGACGGTCGCCGAGCAGCCGCGGCGGGCGTCCGGCCAGTAGGTCCCGGTGCTCGCCGGGTCGGTGCGGAAGCGCCCGGCCCTGGTGCTAACCTGGATCGTCCTGGGGCATTGGCGCAGTTGGTAGCGCGCTTCGTTCGCATCGAAGAGGTCAGGAGTTCGAATCTCCTATGCTCCACTCGTAGGACAGAAGGCCCCCATCACTCGTGATGGGGGCCTTCTGCGCGTGAGTCGGGGGCCTTCTGTCCTACGAATCGAGGCTAGGGATTCGGGGACGACCGAGCGCCAGCGAGGGAGGGAGTCTCCTATGCTCCACTCGGATGAGACAAGGCTCCCAGTCCTCGTGACGGGGACCCTGCTGCGTTCACGCGCCCGCGTCCGCCAGTGACTGCTGCGTCCGTGCGACGACGTGGTCGGCCCACCGCTGAGGATCCCCGGCCGCGACCCGTCGTGCGCGGCCTGCCGCCCCGCCGTCCGCCAGGAGCGCGTCGATGTGTGACCGGACCAGGGTGCGGTCGCCCGCCGCCCCGAGCGCGTCGTCGACGGCATCCAGCAGGGCCTCCACCGCCTCGGCAGCGGGGACGGTTGTCCCGTCGACAGGGTGGAGGAGCCGACCGGTCACCCCGTCGCGGTGCGCGAGCCAGCGCGCGGTCCGCAGGCGGGCGACGGACCAGCCTGGCGGGTCCGGGTGGTCCGCGACGGTCGTCACGAGGGCACGGACCAGACCAGCGAGGGCCACGGCGTCGTCCACGTCGAGCTGCACGTCCATCACCCGGACCTCCACGGTCGGGGTCGCCCGCCCGACCCGGGCGTCGAGGTAGACCATGCCGTCGTCGACCGCCACGCCCGACGCCACCGCGGCTTCCACCTCACGGCGGTAGGCCGCCAGGTCGCCGAACGGTTCCGTGGGCCCGGCGGTGGGCCAGCGGTCCCACTGTCGGGCGCGCCACGACGCGAAGCTGGTGTCGGTGCCTTCGCTGAAGGGGGAACCGGCCGACAACGCGGTCACGACGGGCAGCCACGGCCCGAGGCGGTCGATCACCCGGACCGCCTCCTCGTCGTCCTCGACGTCGACGTGCACGTGCATCCCGCAGACCGCGACCGCCGGGAACAGGTCACGGTGCCGGTCGGCCATCCACCGGTAGCGCTCGTGGGGCGTCACCTGCTGCGGGCGGCCCACCACGGGGGTGGGGGAGGGAAGCAGCACGGCACCCACGGCCTGCGCGTCCGCCGCAGCGCGCAGCCTGGCCTCGACGACGTGGGCGCGCAGGGTCGCGAGGTTCTGGGCGGGCTCGGTCGTCGTCTCGACCTGCTCCAGGAACAGCTCCTGCGTCACGTCCTGCGGGGCGTCGTCGCCCCGGTCGTCGTCGACCTCCTGCACGCCGTCGGACCGGGGTACCGGCCGGGCGGTGAGCGGGTCGACGAGGTACATCTCCTCCTCCACGCCGATGCTGCGGATCGTCATCCGTGCTGCTCCTCGTCAGGTCGTCGGGACCGGTCGGCGTGGGTGCTGGCCCGTCCACGATGCCGGACCCGTGCCCAGGCGGGGTACCCGCGCCGGCGGGGGTGAAGCGCCGGACGCACGATCGTCCCGTGTGTGCGTGCCGTCCGTGCGGGTCAGGCGTCGGGGTCGCCGTCGACCTCGACACCCTCGCGGTCCGCCCACTCCAGCAGCGGGGTGAGGTCGAAGACGGCATCGTCGATCCCGGCGTGCAGGTCGCCGAGCCGGGCGAAGCGGGGCGGCACGGTCTCGAGGGTGAAGTCGCGCGGATCGACGTCCGGCACCTCGTCCCAGGTGATCGGGGTCGAGACCCGCCCGTCAGGTACGCCGCGCACCGAGTACGCCGCGGCGATGGTGTGGTCGCGGGCGTTCTGGTTGTAGTCGATGAACACCTGCGACGGGTCGCGGTCCTTGCGCCACCAGGTCGTGGTGGCCTCGTCCGTGCGCCGCTCCACCTCCCGTGCGAAGGCCAGGGCCGCGCGCCGGACGTCGGTGAAGCCGTGCTCGGGCGGGATGCGGACGTACACGTGCAGACCGGACCCTCCCGACGTCTTGGGGAAGCCGACGGCGCCCAGCTCGTCGAGGACCTCGCGCGCCACGGCCGCGACACGCTGCACCGTGGCGAAGTCGCACGCGGGGCCGGGGTCCAGGTCGATCCGCCACTCGTCGGGCTTCTCGGGGTCGGCGCGGCGGCTGTTCCAGGGGTGGAACTCCACGGTGGACATCTGCACGGCCCACACCACCGCCGCGAGCTCGGTGACGCACAGCTCGTCCGCGGTCCGGTCGTAGCGCGGGAAGGTCAGACGCACCGTCTCCAGCCACGGCGGAGCACCCCTCGGCACGCGCTTCTGGTGCACCTTGTCGCCCGCGAGGCCCTTGGGGAAGCGGTGCAGCATGCACGGTCGCTCGGACAGCGCGTTGACGATGCCGTCGCCGACGGCGATGTAGTACTCGACGAGGTCGAGCTTGGTCCATCCTCGTTCGGGGAAGTAGACGCGGTCAGGGTTGGAGACGCGCACGAGCCGGTCGTCGACCTCGATCTCGACCGCGTCCGCCACGACCCCAGACTGTCATCGGCAGGAGCGGGGTGCCAGGCGAGGCGGGTGCGCCGACGCCGGCGCCGGCCCGCGCTCACCGGTGTGGCCAGCCGTCGGAGGGATCCGCGACGGGCTGCCGGTACTCGTCCGCCAGCCAGCGGATCGCCTCGGTGTGCGCATGGGCGTCGTCGGAGGCGACCGCCTCGCCCGCCAGGACGACGGACAGGTCGTGGGCGTACGCGCTGGCAGCCGTCATGGCCACGCAGGCCTGGGTCGAGACGCCGGCGACCACGAGGTGGTCGATGCCGTGTCCTCGCAGCAGCGCGGCCAGCCCGGTGCCGAGGAAGGCGTCGTCCCGTCGCTTGAGGACGGTGGTCATCTCCAGGTCCGCGAGCTCGGACACCCGGGACGCGCCCGGTGTCCCCGCCAGCGCGACCGGCTGCCCGTCCTCGCGCATGTTGAGGGCCCACGCCTCGGGGTCCTCGGGCAGCTCGGTCCGCACCTCGATGACCAGGGCGCCTGCAGCCTCGGCCAGGTCCACCCAGTGCCGCACCGCCCGCAAGAGCGCGGGCCTTCGCTCGCACATGCCCGGGGCGTCGAGGAAGTCCTCCTGCAGGTCGATGAGTACCAGCGCGCTGCGCCGCCCAGGGGCGTCGTTCGCGGAGGCGTCCAATGAGGCTGCCGTCGTCTCGTCCACGTCACCCTCGTACCCCGAGCAGCGTGACGCATGCCCGAGCGCGGTCCGGGTACTCGTCGTTCGACGGTGTCCGTCGACGAAGGAGCACGCATGACCGCCCGAAGCCTCTGGGAGATCGAGCGCCCCGGCCACGTCCCGCAGTCCCGACCCGCCCCGGGGTCGGTGTACGACGACGTGGTGCTGGGAGGAGGGGCCGTGGGCCTGTCCGTGGCCACCGAGCTGGCCCACCGCGGACGGCGGGTCGTGGTCGTCGAGGCTCGTCCCGTCATCGGCGGCGGGACGTCGGGACGCTCCACCGGCAAGCTGAGCCTGCTCCAGGGCACGCGGTTGTCGACGATCGAGCGTCACCACGGCACCAGCGCGGCCGCCGCGTACGTGCAGACCTGCCAGGAGGCTCTCGCGTGGATCGGGCAGGTGCTGGAGCGCTGGGACGTGCCGTTCCAGCGGAGGCCTGCCGTGAGCTGGGCCGCGCACGAGCGCGAGATCAAGGCCACGCGTGCCGAGGACGCGGCTGCGCGACGCGCCGGGCTGGCCACGCGCTGGCAACGCGCCGTCCCGGGCGGTCTTCCGGGGTACGGCGCCGTGGTGCTCGAGGACCAGCTGCAGGTCGACCCCCTGGCCTACACCGCCGCGCTGGCCCAGGAAGCCGTCGACGCCGGGGTCGACGTGCAGGTCGGCCGACGTGCCAGGTCGGTCGGAGGCGGGGAGCGGCCCGTCGTGACCCTGGACGACGGCACCGAGCTCGTCGCCGAGCAGGTGGTCGTCGCGACCGGTCTGCCCGTGCTCGACCGGAGCGCGGCGTTCGCCACGACGAAGCCGCACCGCTCCTACATCGTCGCGTTCGAGAGCGACCACGAGCTCGAGCCGATGGCGGTCTCCGTCGGCTCGCCGTCGTGGACGGTACGCGGTGCGACGGACGCCGACGGACGCCCGCTCGTCCTGGTCGGTGGGCACGGGCACGCGGTAGGTCGCTCCATGCCGGCCGGACGGCACGTGGAGGCACTGCGGGGCTGGGCCGGGGAGCACCTGGACGTCGGACCGGAGGTCGCGGCGTGGTCGGCGCAGGACTACCAGACACCCGACGAGGTGCCGATCGTCGGACGGACGCGCGGGTCGTCGCGGGTCCACGTGATCACCGGGTTCGGCGGATGGGGCCTGGTGGCGGGGGTGGGCGCGGCACGTCGTCTCGCCCGAGCGGTCGCAGAGGGGGACGAGGTTCCGGTGGTGCCTCCGCGCCGGCTCCTGGGTGTCCGCGCGGCAGCAGCGGTCCTCGGATGGAACTCCGAGGTCGGTGCCCACATGACGTCCGGCTGGCTGGGCGCCCTCGGGCGCGCTCCGGTCACACCCGGGGAGACGCAGGGTCTGGTCGCGCGAGGTCGACCGCCCGTCGCCACGTCCGTCGTGGACGGCTGCACCCGGTCGGTCTCCGCCGTGTGCCCGCACCTCGGCGGCATCGTCCGCTGGAACGACGTCGAGGGGTCGTGGGACTGCCCGCTCCACGGGTCACGCTTCGAGGCCGACGGTCGACTCATCGAGGGACCCGCCACGCGAGGTCTCGCCCCGGTCCGTCCGGACGCCGACGAGTCGACGACCTGAGCTCAGCGGGTGTCGTCGGGCGGGCTGTCCCGCTCCTGGAGGTCCCGCCGGTCCGCCGTCCTGGCCTTGAGGATCGTCACCACCCTCGAGAGACCCGCGGCGAAGATCGCGACGGGCAGCACGGCGTAGGCCCAGGGTCGGGGGAGCACGTCCCGGTCCACCAGCACGAGGACGACCACCACGGCGACCACCACGAGCGTGATCGCCGCGATCGTCCACCGCCACCAGCCCTCACCGGTCCCGCTGCCCCCACGCCGCGCAGGCGGGTTGTACCAAGGCCGCTTCATGCTGCCGCTCCAGTCGTCCTGCTCTCGCCCGTCGTCGCTCACACTGTCGTCGCTCACGGTCGCCTCCTCGTCGCGGTTCGTACGAGAGGTACCCGCAGCGGTCCCGGCCACGCGTCAGGCGGGTAGGGGACCGGGCCGGTCGGACGGCACGAGTCGTTCGACGGTCTCGGCCACGTAGGCGTCGAGCTCGGCGTCGTCGACGAGGCCGGGGAGGGTGAGCGCATCGACCACCAGCCAGTTGAGGGCTTGGTAGAGCAGACGCACGGTGACGGCGTCGCCCGGCATGTGCCACTGCTCGTGGGTGCTGATGTTGCTCAGCAGGTCGGCCCGTACGCGATCGGTCAGCACGTCTCGGACGCCTTCGCGCCGGGTGGCCTCGAGCCGAAGCTCGAGCAGGGCTAGGAAGCCGGTGCGGTAGTCCACGATCCGGCGCACGGTGTCGACCATGAGCCGGACCAGCAGGTCGCGGTCGCGGGGAGCATCGGCGGGCACCACCACCTGGCTCGCGCCGTCGAGGAGCCGCTCGTAGACGCGCTCCCCGGCCTGGGTGAGCAGGTCGTCGCGGTTGCGGAAGTAGTTCGACGCCGTCCCGGCCGGGGCGTCGGCGCCGGCGTCGACCGCTCGGAACGTCAGGCCACGTGCTCCCTCGGCAGCGAGTGTCTCGATCGCGGCGTCGAGGAGCGCAGCCCGTCGAGCCGGGTTGGATCGTGCCACGTGAGACCACTCCATCCGTAGTGCTACAGTCGAACCACTACGAACAGAGTACTCAGGGGGACCCCATGCGGAAGCTCGTCTACTACGTCGGCACGTCGCTCGACGGCTACATCGCCGGACCGGAGCACGAGGTCGACTTCTTCGCCCTCTCGGAGAAGATGCTCACCTGGATCTGCGAGCAGTACCCCGAGACCCTGCCGCACGCGTTCCGCGAGTCGCTGGGGCTCGCCGACGCGCCGAACCAGCACTTCGACACGCTGCTGATGGGACTCGGGACCTATCGGCCGGCCATGGACGTGGGCATCACCCGGCCCTACCCGCACCTGCGCGAGGTCGTGGTCTCCTCCACGCTCGACGCGCCCGATCCCGCCCTCGAGGTCGTCCGCGGCGACGTCGTCGAGCGGGTCCGGGAGCTGAAGTCGCAGGACGGGCAGGACATCTGGCTGTGCGGGGGCGGGCGGCTCGCCGGGAGCCTGCTGCCGGAGATCGACGAGATCGTGCTCAAGCGGTACCCGGTCGTGGCCGGGTCCGGGCGGCCCGTGGTCGACGGCCCCTTCCGGCCGACGGCGTTCCGCCCCACGGACTCGGTCGCGTTTGACAACGGGGCTCTCGTCACCTGGTTCGAACGGGCCTGACAGCGGTCAACGCCTGCGGCGCAGCCAGCCGACCAGGCGCCAGAGCAGCCACCCCAGCAGCGCGACGCCGAGCCAGGGGAGCACGGCCCCGAGCGCCTCGACGCTCGCGTTGACGACGGCGACCAACGCGTTCCAGCCCGACTGCAGGCCGCCGACGAAGCCGCCGGGGTCGACCGACTCGGCGCCGTCGCGGGTGACGAGCTCGACCGACAGCGTCGAGAGGTCCACCTGGTCGCGCACCGCGCGCCGCTGGGCCTGGAGCGACTCCAGGTCCGCCTGGCGCTCCGACAGCGCCCGCTCGACGGCCAGCAGTGCCTCTGCGTCGTCGGCGTCGGTGAGGATCTCGAGCAGACGATCGACCGACGTGGTGAGGCTGCGGATGCGGGCGTCGAGATCGGCCACCCGGTCGGTCACGTCCTCACGCGCGACGTCGAGCCCCGTGACGGTGCCGTAGGTGCGCAGCTGCGCCACCGTGCGGTCGACGGCGTCGGCCGGGACCCGCACGACGAGGGACGCCGACGTCACCCGCCCGCGCGTGTCGGACTCGTCGCTCGTGTACTCGGCCCGCTGGTCGATGCGTCCTCCGGCTCGATCGACCCAGGCAGCCAGGGCGTCCGCCACCTCCGCCGGCGCCGAGACACGAACGGTGGCGGAGCCGGTCGTGACGACCTGGCGCTCGGACTGCTCGACGTCGGGCAGCTCCTGTGCAGTGGCTTCGTCGGTCTCCACCTCGGCGCGGAGGCCTCCCGCGGCGTCCTCGGGCTGCTGAGGTGCAGCGGCCACGTCGGCGCTGCTGTCGGCACTCGTCGCGTCACCACCGTCGGGGGCGACCAGCAGCGACGTCCCGAGGCCGCCGATGACGACGACCACGCACGCGGCGGCCGCGCCCCCCACCACGCGCCGGGCGCGACGGCCGCGACGCGTCACGTCGGCGTCCACCTGGTGCATCACACCCTGGCGCATCCGGCCGATCCGCTCGTCGCCGAGGCCGTCCAGCTCCTCGTCCCCACGTCCGGTCATGACGTCTCCCTCATCGCGCGCAGGTCGGCGCGGAGCCGGCCGCGCAGTCGGTGCAGACGGTTGCGGACCACGGCGTGGGTCACGCCGAGCTCACGGGCCGCCTGCTCGTAGCTGTGGTCACCGTCGATGCACAGGGCGTAGAGCCGCTGGGCCAGCTCGCCGAGGGCCGCGACCGCGGCGTCGATCTCGACCCGAGCCAGCTCGGCCTCCACCGTCGACTCGACGTCGTGCCGGGCGGGGAGGTCCTCGTCGAGCTCCACGGTGCGGCGTCGCGCCGCCTTGCGGGCCGCGTTCAGGGCCACCTGGCGAGCGGTCACGAGCAACCAGGGCAGCACGGACTCGTCGACTAGTCGGATCGTGCGCGAGCGACGCCACGCGACCACGAAGGTCTCCTGCGTGACGTCCTCGGCCGCGTCGGCGTCGCGCACGACGCGGAAGGCCTGCCAGTAGACGGCCCGGACGTGCCGGTCGTAGAGCGTGCCGAACGCGTCGCGGTCACCGGTGCTCGCTCGCTGGAGCAGGCCGACGTCCGTGTCGGGGTCGGCGCCGACGTCGGGTGCGGAGGCGCTGTTCACGGGGGGCCTGCTCACAGGGGCCTCCTGACGGGTGGTCACACCAGGTACGTGTCGGTGGACGTCACATCGTCTCACCGGCGGCACCGCGCGTGCCCGAACTAGGATCGGTCCATGCATCCCGCCCGGGCCGCCGCCGTCGCGCTCGTGGGCGCCGTGCTGCTGTCCGGCTGCACCGGGTCGCCGCCCGCCCCAGGCGGGGGCGAGCAGTTCGCTGCGGCGCGACTCCCTCTGCTGGAAGCCGTACCGGAGCCGGTGCCGGAGCCACCGAAGCCCGACGTGAGCCGCACGATGTTCGCGGCGGCCACGCTCTCGTCCTTCGCGGGACCGCTCGACGCCTGCCGGGGACCGGTGGCGATCGACGTGCAGGAAGAAGGGCGTCCGCTCCTCGTCTCCGAGCACGACTACTGCGGAGGTGCGGCGTGGATCCCCGCACTGGGTCCGGGCGACACCGTCGAGCTCGGCGGGCCGGGCGTCGACGCCGGGCTCTACGAGGTCTCGGTCGTCGACCGTCACCAGCGCCGCAACGTATACGTCAAGGACCTTCGACCGGAGGCCGACGTGGTCCTCCAGACGTGTCTGTCGAAGACCCAGCTGGTCCTCGTTGCACTGACGAAGGTCCCGGACGCGTCGGTGTGACGGTCGGTCGGGACCCGGTTGCCGGGACCGGAAGGACTAGTCCTTCGACGCCGACGTGGTGGCCACGACCCGACGGACGGTCGGTCCGCTGACCATCATGCCGCCGAAACAGTGCATCTCGAGTCGCCCTCTGTCCAACGATCAGGCCTGGAAGCGCAGTGCACATCGTGCGCCGCTCAGTCGCCCAGCCGCCGGCTGAGGCGCCTCGTCGGGAACAGTGCATCCACGAAGAGTCCGGTCAGACCATAGTTCGTTGGGACCAGGAAAAGATGGCCCGTAACTTCCAGGACGGCTCGGGACTTTAGGCCCTACCTTCTTCTCAGGGAGCGCCACCAACAGGGGTGGCGGAGCGGCCGGTCACCGGCGGCTCACCATTCTGAGGGAGAACACCATGTACGCATTCAGCACCGTCCTCGCCTTCGTCGCCGGCCTCAAGGACCGCCGCGACGAGAAGGGCGCCACCGCCGTCGAGTACGGCCTGCTCGTGGCACTCATCGCCGCCGTCCTGATCCTCGTGGTCGGGTTCCTCGGTGGCGACGTCCGTGACGCCTTCGGCGGTATCGAGTCGGCCATCGACAACAACCCCAACGGCTGATCGAGAACCTGCGGCGGTGTCGCGAGCTCGGGCTTGCGACACCGCCTGCTCGATCATCACGAGCGGTCCTGAGGAATTGAGGCCTCGGCATCGACTCACGCCACCCACCGGAGAGGGAGCCCGGAGGGCGGCACAGCAAGCAACAGGGTGAGGGACCGTCCCGCGACGGGGTGCACAGGCATCTCGGGGCGTCCTGTCTGGCGTCCCCACCACCCCTCACGGTCCGGGGTCATGGACCGTGCGCTTCACGAGAACAGGGAGATCTTCGTGAACAAGCAACTTCTGGCCATCGGTGCAGCCGTGCTGCTGGCCGTGCTCGGGTTCGCCGCCCTCTTCGCCTACGCGAAGGGTGCCGACGACCGGGCCTTCGAGGGGACCGAGCGCACCACGGTGCTGCGGGTCACCCAGGAGGTGGCGTCCAAGACGCCCGCCTCCGAGCTGAGCGCTGCCGTCGAGGCCGTCGAGCTGCCCAAGGCAGCCGTCGTGCCCGGTGCCGTCACCGACCTGTCCGAGCTCGAGGGTCTGGTCACGCGCGGCGTGCTCGTGCCCGGCGACCAGCTGACCGCCGCCAAGTTCGCCCAGGCCGACGACGTCAAGGGTGACGCCGCCGTGCCCAAGGGCATGCAGGAGCTGTCGATCCTGCTCGAGGGCCAGCGGATCGTCGGCGGGGCCCTGGCGCCCGGCGACACGGTCGGCGTGGTCGCCAGCTACAGCGGGAGCAGCGCCATGGCCGTCGACGGCGTGCCGGTGCTCAAGGTCGACGCCGGGGTCGGCGACGGCCAGAGCACGGCCGGCGCCACCGTGACGGTCGCGGTCAAGACCGCCGACGTCACGAAGATCGTCAACGCCATGGAGTTCGGCAAGGTCTGGATCACCAAGCAGAACGAGGACACCGACAACGGTGGCGGTGGCGTCATCACGTCCGACGAGGTGCTGGACCGATGAGCCTCGTCCTGATCGTCGGCGGCGACGACGAGCTCGCCGCCCGGGTGGAGGCCACCATCGGCCACCAGTGCGTGACGCTCGGTGCCGACGCGTTGCAGGGGGACTCCACCAGCTTCCTGCGCGGCCTCGACCCCACCGTCATCCCCGACGCCATGATCCTCACGTCCGCGGTGCCGCTCGCCGCGTCGATGGCCCTGGCGCGCGAGGTCGCGGCCGTCCGGCCCGACGTCGACCTGGTGCTGGTCGCGGCGACCGAGAAGGAGATCATGCTCGAGGCGATGCGGTCAGGCATCCGCGACGTGGCTCCGAGCATCGACGACCCGAGCCTGCTGGCCGGACTGCGGGCACGGCTGGACGCCCGCGCGCCTACCGCGTCGGGCGACCCGCTCAAGCTGGCCCCCAAGACCATGCCCGTCGACTTCCGGTCCCGCACCATGACGGTGCTGTCGCCGAAGGGCGGCGTGGGGAAGACCAGCATCTCGACGAACCTTGCGGTGTCGCTCGCGCAGCAGTCGCCGATGGAGGTCGTGCTGGTCGACCTGGACCTGCAGTTCGGCGACGTCTCGACAGTGCTGGACCTGCGCCCGTCGCACACGCTCGAGGACGCCTTCGGTCCCGGCGCGCACGACAACCTGCTGCTCAAGACGTACCTGACGGTGCACGACGCCGGCTTCTTCGTCCTCTGCGGCGCCGAGAGCCCGGCCGCGAACGACCACGTCACGGCGGAGCAGGTGAGCGCGCTCGTGCGACAGCTGCAGGAGCAGTTCCGCTACGTGGTCCTGGACACGGCCGCCGGACTCGAGGAGGCGACCCTCGGAGCCCTCGAGGCGAGCGACGACGCGATCCTCGTCTCGACGATGGACATCGCCTGCCTGCGCAGTGTCCGCAAGGAGATCGAGCTGTTGGGCGAGCTGTCGCTGATGCCGCCGTCGCGCCACGTCGTGCTCAACTTCGCCGACAAGCAGTCGGGCCTGAAGGTCAAGGACGTGGAGGCGCTGCTCGGTGTGCCGGTGGACCTGGTGCTGCCGCGCGCCAAGGAGGTGCCGGTCGCGTCGAACAAGGGCGTGCCGCTCGTCGTCACCAGCAAGTCGAACCCGTTCGCCAAGGCGGTCAAGTCGCTGTCGAAGAAGATCTACGACCGTGCGCGCGCCACCGAGGGCAAGCAGGGCCACAAGCGGCTGGAGGTGGCGTGACCATGCGGCTGAGCGACCGCCTCGCGAGTGCGCGCGAGACCAGCACCTTCTCCTCGTCCGTGGTCGAGGAGGAGCTGGAGGAGGTCGAGGCCACCGGTGCTCTCGGTGACGCCTACGCGACCATGAAGGCCCGCGCCTCCGAGGCGCTGCTCGACCGGATCGGGGCGCGCATCAACGACCCGAGCCTGACCGAGGAGCAGCTGCACACCTTCGTGCGCGAGGAGCTCACCGCCGTCATCGAGGGTGACCAGCAGCTGCTGCTGAGCTCCGACGAGCGACGTCGACTGGTCCGCGACGTCGAGGACGACGCGATCGGACTCGGCCCTCTGGAGCGCATGCTCGAGGACGAGTCCATCACCGAGATCATGGTCAACCGCTTCGACCAGGTGTACGTGGAGCGTCGCGGCCGGCTGACCCAGGTCGCCACCCGCTTCGCCTCCGAGGAGCACCTGCGTCGCGTGATCGAGCGCATCGTCAGCAAGGTCGGTCGGCGCATCGACGAGTCGTCGCCGCTCGTGGACGCGCGGCTCTCGGACGGGTCCCGCGTGAACGCCGTCATCCCGCCGCTGGCCGTCGACGGCTCGTCGCTGACCATCCGCAAGTTCAGCAAGGACCCGTTCACGGTCAGCGACCTCATCGGCTTCGGCAGCATGACCGAGCAGATGGCCCAGCTCCTGCACGCCTGCGTGCAGGCCAAGCTCAACATCCTGGTCAGCGGCGGCACCGGCACCGGCAAGACGACGCTGCTGAACGTCCTCAGCCGGTTCATCCCGGCGGGGGAGCGGATCGTCACGATCGAGGACGCCGTCGAGCTCAACCTCCAGCAGCCGCACGTGGTGCGCATGGAGGCGCGGCCGGCCAACATCGAGGGCAGCGGCGAGGTGACGATCCGTGACCTGGTGCGCAACTCGCTGCGCATGCGTCCGGACCGCATCGTCGTCGGCGAGTGTCGTGGCGGCGAGGCGCTCGACATGCTCCAGGCCATGAACACGGGCCACGACGGCTCCCTCTCCACGCTGCACGCCAACTCGCCCCGCGACGCCATGTCGCGGCTCGAGACGCTGGTGCTCATGGCGGGCATGGACCTGCCGCTGCGGGCGATCCGCGAGCAGGCCGCCAGCGCGGTCGACCTCATCGTGCAGATCCAGCGACTGCGCGACGGGACGCGCCGCGTCGTGAACGTGACCGAGGTGCTCGGCATGGAGGGTGACACCGTCGTGCTGCAGGACGTGTTCACGTTCGACTTCGCCGCCGGGGTCGACGAGCACGGGAAGTTCCGCGGCCACGCGATCCCGACCGGGATCCGTCCACGGTTCAGCGAGCGCTTCGAGGACCACGGCATCGCGTTCGACCTGGAGAACCTGGTGCGTCAGGCGAGGGTGGGGTGACCCGATGCTGATCATCGGAGCGGTCCTCGTGCTCGCCGCGGTCTTCTGCGGCTACCTGGCCGTGGTCGGGATGCCGGAGACGCGAGGCACGCGTGGCCGTGTGGCCGAGTACGCCGTGCTCGAGCGCAAGCCGCTGCTCAGGCGGATGAACGACGGTGCCGTCTCGACGGTGGAGGGTGTGCTGAGCCGTCGAGGCTGGCGGCCGTTCACCTCCGACGAGCTCGAGCTGGCCGGCATGAGGTCGTCGGTCGCCGCGCTCGTGGTGCTCGTCCTCGCCCTCGGTGGAGGGACCTTCTTCGGGCTGGTGGCCCTGCAGCAGCCGGTGCTGCTCTCCTTCGTGGCCTCGCTGCTGGTGCCCGTCGTGGCCAAGGTGGTGGTGCGCACCAAGGTGGGTCGGCGACGCAAGCGGTTCGCCGGGCAGCTCGGGTCGCTGCTGCAGATGATGGCGTCCTCGCTGCGGGCCGGCCAGAGCCTGCCCACGGCCATGGACGCGGCGTCGCGCGACGCGGACTCGCCGATGGCCGAGGAGCTGACGCGGGTCGTCAACGAGTACCGCATCGGCCGTGACCTGGTGGACGCGATGGAGCAGGTCGCCGACCGGATGGAGTCCGACGACTTCCGCTGGATCGCCCAGGCCATCGAGGCCCAGCGCGAGACCGGCGGCAACCTGAACGAGATCCTCGACCAGGTGGCCGAGACCATCCGCGAGCGGCACCACATCCGCGAGCAGGTGATGGCGCTGTCGGCCGAGGGCCGGATCTCGGCCTACGTGCTGATGGCCCTGCCCATCGGCATCGGGATCTACTACTCGATGGTCGCGGCCGACCGCATGGGGGTCTTCATCGACTCGGGCATCGGAAAGCTCATCATGCTCGGCTGCGGCGTCATGTACGTGCTGGGTGGCTTCTGGATGCGGTCCATCGTGCGGATCGAGTTCTGACATGGTCCTGCTCGCAGCACTGCTCCTGCTCATGGCTCTCGGCCTGGCCCTCGTGGGCGCCGGCGTGGTGGCCGCGCCCGGGGGTGGAGCCGTCCGCAAGCGGGTCAAGACCCTGACCCGCGTCCCCGACAGCGTGGCCGACAGCGGCGTGCAGAAGGTCGACGAGACGCGCGCCGACCTGTGGGAGCGCTTCACGCCGAGCACCCTGCTCAAGCGGCTCGAGCGCAACATGGTGCTGGCCGGCCACCCCGAGGGGTGGACGCGCGAGCGGGTGGTGCTCATGAAGCCCGCCGGCGCGCTCTTCGGCCTGCTCTTCGGGTCGATGCTCCTGAGCCGGTTCGACCACCCGCTGATGCCGCTGGCGGCGGCCGGGTCCGTGGTCCTGTGCTACTTCGTCCCGGACCTGCTCGTGTACAACTACGCGGTCAAGCGCCAGGAGGACATCCAGAAGGCCCTGCCCGACCTGCTCGACCAGATCGTCATCTCGCTCGAGGCCGGCGTCGGCTTCGAGGCGGCGCTGGCCAAGGCCGGCGAGCGCGGCAGGGGTCCGCTCAACGACGAGCTCGTGCGGCTGATGCAGGACATGAGCCTGGGCATGTCGCGCAAGGAGGCCTACCTGTCGCTCGCCGACCGCACGTCGGTCGACGAGCTGCGCGCCTTCTGCAAGGCCGTGGTGCAGGCCGAGGAGTTCGGCGTCTCGATCGCGAGCGTCGTGCGCAGCCAGGCCAAGGAGATGCGGATAAGCCGGCGCCGTCGGGCGGAGGCCAAGGCCCAGCAGGTCCCGGTCAAGATCCTGATCCCGCTCATGACCTGCATCCTGCCGGTGCTGTTCGCGATCGTGCTGGGCCCGGCCATCGTCTACGCCTACGCCGTCAACTGACCACTCGGACCACAACTGAAGACGCCGGCTCCCGCCGGCCCCACAAGCTCCCCGGACCGCGGTTTCCCTGTTGCCCCGGTCCGGGGCCTCAGCGGGCCGTCCCCGACTCCCGTCGGGGGCGGCTCGCTCTGATTTCCGCGCCTGCCGTCCGGGCGCGTCCACCGGTCGCACGTGACGCCGGCCACTTGACAGGAGCAGGGGGGTTGTCAAGTGGCTTGACAGTTAGTACCGTTCTGTCAAGTGATCCGCGCCGCACCCCGCAGCGTCGCGACCGGCAGCAGGAGGTACATCATGACGATCTCGGCCACCGTCGACGGCCGCACCGTCGAGTGGAACGACAGGAAGCGCCATCTGTGGATCATGGGCGCGATCATCCCGCTCATCCCGCTCACCATGTGGGGCATGTACGCCGCCACCGGGTGGAGCGGCGTGTGGTTCTTCGGCCCGTTCTTCGTGTTCGTCCTCATCCCGCTCTTCGACCTGATGGCCGGGCTCGACCCGAACAACCCGCCGGACGAGCTCATCGAGGCGCTGGAGGAGGACCGCTACTACCGCTGGGTCACCTACGCGTTCATCCCGCTCCAGCTCGTCGGCTTCATCTGGGGCGCCTACCTGCTCGGCGGCGGCACGCTGCCCGGCATCCCCGACCCGCTGAGCGTCCTCGAGAGGATCGGGCTGGCCACGGGCCTCGGCATGGTCGCCGGTATCGGCATCAACACCGCCCACGAGCTCGGCCACAAGAAGGAGGAGCACGAGCGCTGGTTCGCCCGCATCGCCCTCGCGCAGACCTTCTACGGCCACTTCTACATCGAGCACAACCGGGGCCACCACGTCCGGGTCGCCACCCCCGAGGACCCCGCCAGCAGCCGGCTGGGCGAGACGGTCTGGGAGTTCATGCCGCGCACCGTCCTGGGCAGCCTGAAGAGCGCCTGGTCGCTGGAGAAGAAGCGGTTCGCCCGGCTCGGCAAGAGCCCGTTCAGCCTGAGGAACGACGTCATCAACGCCTGGGCGTTCAGCGTGGTGCTGTGGGGCGCGCTGACCGTCGCCTTCGGCCCCGAGATCCTGCCCTACCTCGTGCTCCAGGCCGTCCTGGGCATCTGGCTGCTGGAGTCGGTCAACTTCCTCGAGCACTACGGCATGAAGCGTCGGAAGCTGGAGTCCGGCCGCTACGAGCGGGTCAACCCGTCGCACAGCTGGAACAGCAACAACATCGGCACCAACGTGCTGCTCTACCACCTGCAGCGGCACAGCGACCACCACGCCAACCCGACGCGTCGCTACCAGGCCCTGCGCGACTTCAAGGAGGCTCCCGTGCTGCCCACCGGGTACGCCGGCATGATCGTCGCGACGTGGATCCCGGCCGTGTGGCGTCGGGTCATGGACGAGCGCGTGCTGTCGCACTACGACGGCGACGTGAACCAGGCCAACCTGCATCCGCGCATGGCGGACCGGTACCGGGCGCGCTACGGTTCCGCGACCGCGACCGCCACCGATCTCGAGGGAGCCGCCTGACATGGCCCGCTTCATCTGCCCGAACTGCGAGTACGTGTACGACGAGGCCGTCGGGGACCCTCGCGAGGGGTGGCCGCCCGGCACGGCGTTCGCCGACGTCGACGCCGACTGGACGTGCCCCGACTGCGGCGTGCGCGAGCAGGTCGACTTCGTGCCCGAGGCCGAGTTCACCGGCAACGACCAGGACGGCGACATCATCAGTGCCGAGACGCGGGCCGCACGGGCCCGCGAGCAGGCGGAGCAGGCCCGGATCGAACAAGGACAGCGAGGAGCGCAGCAGTGAAGGTGTGGGAGTGCCAGCAGTGCGGATTCATCTACGACGAGGCCCAGGGCTGGGAGGAGGAGGGCTTCCCACCGGGCACGAAGTGGGAGGATATCCCCGACGACTGGACCTGTCCGGACTGCGGCGCGGCCAAGGCCGACTTCACGATGACGCAGGTCGGCTGAGTCGATGACCGTGACCACGGACCGCTTCGTGATCGTCGGCGCCGGCATCGCGGGCGTCAGCGCGGCCGGCGCAGCGCGCCTGGCCGGCTTCGAGGGCGAGATCGTCCTGATCGGCGACGAGCCGGAGCTGCCCTACCGTCGGCCCCCGGTCTCGAAGGAGGTCGTGCGGGGCGAGAAGGGTCCTGACGACATCCGCATCCGCAAGGCGGAGTGGTACGAGCAGCAGCGCATAGACCTCCGCACGGACGAGGCGGTCGCGTCCGTCTCCGTGGAGGACCACGAGGTCACGCTGGCCTCGGGCGAGGTGATCGGCTACGGGAGCCTCCTGCTCGCCACCGGCGGCTCGGCGCGCACGCTCGACGCCGTCACCACCGAGGCGGGCGCCGCCGGCGTGCGGACGTTGCGGTCCCTCGCCGACGTCGACGGCATCGTCTCCGCCCTCGGGCCCGGCCGGCCCGTCGTGGTCGTCGGCGCCGGGTTGATCGGGTCCGAGATCGCCGCCAGCGCACGGGAGCGAGGTGCGGAGGTGACACTTCTCGAGGCCGCCGCGTCGCCGCTGCCGCACCTGCTGCCGCCGGCGCTCGGCGACTTCTACGCCGCGCTCCACGCCGAGCAGGGAACCCATCTGCACTGCGGGGTGGAGGTCACCTCCATCGACGCCGGCACCGGGGACGCCGCCGGCCACACCGTCGTGTCCGCCGCCGACGGTCGTGCGTGGTCCGCGCCCGTCGTGGTGGTCGCCGTCGGCATGGCGCCGAACAGCCGGCTCGCCGTCGAGGCCGGCATCGAGGTCGAGGGCGGTGCGATCGTCGTCGACGACCACGGCCGCACCAACGCCCCCGACGTGTACGCCGCCGGCGACGTCGCCCTGCTCCCGAGCGGGGTGCTCGGTGGGATGCACCGTGTGGAGCACTGGCAGGGAGCGCAGAACCACGGCGCCGCGGTCGGCAAGGTCGTGGCCGGCCAGGACCTGGCCTTCGACGAGGTCCCGTGGTGCTGGTCCGACCAGTACGGGCACACGCTGCAGGTGACGGGCTGGCCGGCTGCCGGCCACGACGTCGCCCTGCGCGGCTCGCTCGAGGCCCGCGACTTCACCGCGTTCTACCTCGACGGCGGCGTGCTGCGCGGTGCCGTGGCGCTCGGCCGCCCGGCCGACGTGCGGCTCGCGCGCCGCTGGATCGCCGAAGGTGCGCGGCCCGAGGCCGGGCTGCTCGTGGAGTCCGACGATCTCGCGGAGGCACTCACCGAGGTACCGGCGTGACCGTCGCCGCCGACCTTGGCGCAGCGACGTACGGTGCCGTCGTGCCCTCCATGCGCGAACGCCTCCTCGACGCGGCCCAGCAGGTCGTCGAGTCCGAGGGGTGGAGCGCGATCACGATGTCGCGGATCGCCCGGCTGGCCGGGGTGAGTCGTCAGACCGTGCACAACGAGCTCGGCACGAAGCACGCCCTGGCGCAGGCGCTGGCGCTGCGTGAGCTCGACCGCTTCCTCGCCGTCGTGCGCGACCGCCTGCGGGAGGCCGACGACATCGTGTCCGGCGTCCGGGCGGCCTGCCGGGGTGCCCTCGAGCTGGGGGAGCGCAGCGTCCTCGTCCGCACGATCGTCACGTCGGTCCCCTCGGAGCAGGACGGCGACCTGCTGGCGATCCTCACCACCGAGTCCGGCGAGATCGTGGAGGCGGCGTCGGCCGTGGTCAAGGCCGAGCTGGTCGACCAGTTCTCGCCGCTGCCGTTCGCCGACGCCGAGCTCGACGTGGCCGTCGAGGTGGTGGTGCGGCTCGTGCTCTCGTCGATCACGCGACCGTCGAAGCCGGCCCGCGAGGCGGCCGACGAGGTGGCCTGGATGCTGGGTCTGGCCATCGCCGGGCGCGAGGCGTCGGGCTCCGCGGTGGCTGCTCCTGGCTCCGGGGCCTAGATCCAGCGGCTGAACCACATCCGGCGGTACCAGGCGTCGTAGGAGATCAGCGCGTCGGTCCAGATCGGCTGGAAGAACCAGAAGAGGGCCACGGTGGCCACCACGAGCAGGCCCACCACCAGCCCCACGGCGTAGCGCTGACGCGCTGTGGTGGCCGCTCGCCGCGCCTCGTCGACCAGCAGGCAGACGGCGACGATCATGAACGGGAGCACGACCACGGCGTAGAAGCTGAAGATCGGTCGGTCGGTGCTGAGGAACCAGGGCAGCCATCCTGCGGCGACGCCGACCACCGGCACCGCCCAGCGACCGTCGCGGGTCCGGAACCACGCGACGACCGAGGCGATCACCGCGAGGGACCCGGTCCACCACACGGCGGGGTTCCCGAGGGCGGTCACCACCCGCATGCACGACGAGTCGGCCGGAGCGCCGCAGGTGGCGGCGGGCAGGTCGTTCTGCGCGTCGAAGGCCACCGGCCGCTCGAGCACGAGCCAGCCGAGCGGGTTCGAGGCGTAGGGGTGCGTCTTGCCCGCGAGGTAGTCGCCGGTGTGGAAGTCGAACAGCATCGCGTGGAAGTGCCAGAGCGACCGGAAGGCGTCGGTGACCGCACCGAGCGCGCCGGGGGTGGGCGAGGCGACGTAGGCGCCCCACGACGGATCGCCCAGGCCGTAGCGCTCGGCGTACAGCTCGTGGTGCAGCAGGAACCCGGTCCACGACACGAGGTAGACCACGAGGGTCACGCCGACGATCGTCACGAAGGCCGGCAGCCCGGTGACCAGGGTCGTGCGGATCCAGCCGAAGCGTGGTCCCGACGACCCGGTCTCCCGTGCGTGGCTGCGTCGGGCCAGCACCTCCCACGCCACGACGACGAGGCCGAACGCGGCGAGTGCGTAGAGACCGCTCCACTTCGTGGCCGTCGCCATGCCGAAGCAGAGTCCGGCGGCGAGCTGCCAGGGTCGCCAGGGCCGGTGGCGGTCGAGCCGTGCGCGGACGGCGTCGCGGTCGGCGACGAGGCAGGCCACGGCGGCGACCACCCAGAAGGCGAGGAACACGTCGAGCAGGGCGGTGCGCGACATCACGAGGTGCATGCCGTCGAGGCACAGGAGCAGCCCGGCCAGGCAGCCCACCCACGTCGACCCGGTGAGCCGGCGTACGAGCCGGGCCAGCACCAGGACGGTGAGGGCACCGACGACGGCGGCCGAGACGCGCCACCCGAAGGAGTCCATGCCGAACAGCTGCTCACCGAGCGCGATGAGCCACTTCCCACCGTCGGGATGGGCGATGTAGGCGGGCTGGCCGGTCATCAGGTCCGCGAGGTCGCCCGCCACGATCTTGTCGTTGGCGTCCTCGACGAAGTCCTGCACGTAGCCGTGCTGCAGCAGCGAGTACGCGTCCTTGGCGTAGTAGGTCTCGTCGAAGACCAGCAGGTTCGGCCGTCCGAGGTGCCACAGCCGCAGCACCAGCGCGAGCACCGCCACGGACAGCGGGCCCACCCACCCCACGACGCGCTCCCGCTCCCACCCTCGCACCCGCCCATCCTGCCAGCCCCCACGAGCGGTGACTTCTCCACCGAATGGCGTGTTCGGGCACCGGCGGTGAGAATTCCACGCTCTCAGTGCTGAGACGGTGGAACCCTCACCGCTCGACGGGCTCGATGCCGTCGAACCCCTTCAGGCGGACCAGCGGCTCGGCGGTCAGTGCCTCCCACAGGTCGCCGAACACGGGCGGGGGACCCTCGTAGCCGGCCCGCACCATCGCGCGGTGGACCTCGAGGACGGTGGTCCGCGGCTGGGTCAGCATCCTCGTCGTCACCTGCACGTAGTGCCACGAACCGTCGCGCAGGCCGCCGTAGCGGTGAATGTCTCGCTGGAACTGCTGCGTGCTCAGGGCGTGCTGCCGACCTTCGAACTCGACGACCAGACGGATCGACCGGTAGACCAGGTCGCCGCGGGCGAGGAATCGACCGGAGTGGTCGTGGACGTCGGCGTTCACCTCGGGGACGGGCAACCCGGCGGCGACCAAGAGGCACCGCAGGTGACTCTCCGGGAGACTCGCTGCCCGTCCGTCGACCATCGGCAGCCACTGCTCGACCCGACCGCTCGCGGCGCGCCAGTGCTGATCTCGCAGGAGGTCACGGAGCAGGTCGAGCCGCAGGTGACCCCGATGGAGGAGCCAGTCGGCCACCTGGACGATCTCCAGCGGGGTGAGCTCGGCCGCGGCCATCAGGAAGGCGCCCTCGACGTCGACCGATCCCGCCCGGTGGGGTGGCATGCGGGAGGTGCGGTGGACGAAGATCCGCTGGAACCGGAGGTGGTGGTCGCGGGCCAGCGTGAAGCGGAGTGGCACGAGGTCGTCGAACTCCAGTCCGAGCGGCACCAGCCGGGTCAGGTGGCTGAGACAGGCGTCGTCGGGAAGAGCCAGACGAGCCGCAGCGATGAGGGCGTTGGCGTCGAGAACCGTGTCGCGGTGCCGGTAGACCCGCGGGAACTCCTCGACGAAGCGCCTGTGCTCGAGCATGCGAGCGGTGACGCCGACGGCCATGGCTTCGTCGCGGTGGAAAGCACGTCCGACGAGGGTGTCCGGAAGAGGGCTGGGGTGGCGCATTCCTCCATCCGACTCGGCTGGAGGCGAGGAGGCGAGGGGGCTCTGCGAGCCTGTGGAGAACGCCAGGCGTCGGCCTCATTGCCCCTGTGGACACGCTCGAGCGGTGCGGATTCCACCGTCTCAGCGCTGAGACGGTGGAATCCGCACCCGCCGCGGCAGGCATGCCGCATTCGGTGGAGAAGTCACCGCTCGGGGGTGGGAGGATGGGGGGATGCTGATCCTCGCGGCGACTCCCATCGGGCGGGCGGACGACGCGTCGCCGAGGCTCGTCGCTGCGCTCGGGTCGGCCGACGTCGTGGCGGCGGAGGACACGCGACGTCTGCGCAGGCTCGCGGCCGACCTCGGTGCGACGGTCGGTGGGCGGATCGTCTCCTACTTCGAGGGCAACGAGCGCGAGCGCACCCCCGAGCTGGTGGAGCACCTCCAGGACGGGCTCGACGTGCTGCTCGTGACCGACGCCGGCATGCCGAGCGTCTCCGACCCGGGCTACCGACTGGTGGTCGCGGCACTCGAGGCCGACGTCGACGTGCACGCCATCCCCGGCCCCTCGGCGGTGCTCACGGCCCTGGCCGTCAGCGGGCTGCCGGTCGACCGGTTCTGCTTCGAGGGGTTCCCGCCACGGAAGGCCGGCGAGCGCGACCGCGCCTTCGCCGCACTCTCCACCGAGCCCCGCACCATGGTGTTCTTCGAGTCGCCGCACCGCACCCGTGCCACGCTCGCCGCCCTGGCCGCGGCCCTCGGCGACGACCGTCCCGCCGCCGTGTGCCGCGAGCTGACCAAGACCTACGAGGAGGTCGCGCGCGGCACGCTCGCCGAGCTGGTGGCCTGGGTCGACGAGCAGGAGCACGGCGTCCGCGGCGAGGTCACGCTCGTGGTGTCCGGCCACGTGGCCGTCGCCGCCGACCTCGACGACGACGCCCTCCGGTCCCTGGTCGCCGCCGCCGAGTCCACCGGGCTCAGCCGCAAGGACGCCGTCGCCCAGGTGGTCGCCGACACCGGCGTGCGCAAGCGCGTGGTCTACGACGCCGCCCACGCGCGCTGACCAGCCGCCTGCCGACCCCGCCCCGGCCGACGCACCCCGACCCCCGCCTGCTCGACGCAGCGCCGGACCTCCGGGCCGCGGTCACTAGGATCGTGGCGTGTCCTACTACGTCACCACGCCGATCTACTACGTCAACGACGCGCCGCACATCGGCCACGGCTACACGACGGTCATCGGCGACATCCTCACCCGCTGGCACCGGCAGCGCGGCGAGGACGTCTGGTACCTGACGGGCACCGACGAGCACGGCCTCAAGGTGCTCCGCAAGGCCGAGCAGAACGGCGTCACGCCGCAGGAGTGGACCGACCGGCTGGTCGAGACGGAGTGGAAGCCGCTGCTCGAGACGCTCGACATCGCCAACGACGACTTCATCCGCACCAGCGAGGCGCGCCACGAGGCGGGGTCGCAGGCGTTCTGGCAGGACCTCTACGACCGCGGCGAGGTCTACAAGGGCGAGTTCACCGGCTGGTACTCCGTGGGGTCGGAGGAGTTCGTGGCCGAGGACGACGTCGCCGACGGCGAGGGCGACGACGAGGGCCACAAGGTCTCCGCGCTCGACGGCTCCCGGGTGGAGCACATGACCGAGGAGAACTACTTCTTCCCGCTCAGCAAGTACGCCGACCGCCTGCTCGAGCTCTACGAGAGCAACCCCGACTTCATCCAGCCCGAGTCGGCGCGCAACGAGGTCGTCTCGTTCGTGCGCCGCGGGCTCAAGGACCTCTCCATCAGTCGGTCCACGTTCGACTGGGGCATCAAGGTCCCGTGGGACCACTCGCACGTCATGTACGTGTGGATCGAGGCGCTCCTCAACTACGTGACGGCGGCGGGCTACGGCGTCGACGACGAGCGCTTCGGCGAGCTCTGGCCGGCCGACGTGCACCTCGTCGGCAAGGACATCGCCCGGTTCCACGCCGTCATCTGGCCGGCCATGCTCATGGCCGCAGGCCGCCCGGTGCCGCACCGCGTGTTCGCCCACGGCTGGCTGCTGGTCGGCGGGCAGAAGATGAGCAAGAGCAAGGCCAACGGCATCCGTCCCGACGAGCTGGTCGACGTGTTCGGGTCCGACGCCTACCGCTACTACTTCGCGCGGGCGCTCACGTTCGGAGCCGACGGCTCGATCTCCTGGGAGGACATGCGGGCCCGGTACCACGCCGAGCTGGCCAACGGCTTCGGCAACCTGGCCTCGCGAGTGGCCGCCATGATCGGCAAGTACTTCGACGGCACGCTGCCCGCCGCCGGCCCGCACGGCCCGGCCGAGGACGCCCTCGTCGCGCTGGTCGAGGAGTCCGTGCTGGAGGCCGACCGCGCGATCGACCGGATCGCCCCGCAGGACGCGCTCGCCCAGGTGTGGCGGATCGTCGAGGCGCTCAACGGCTACCTCACCGAGCAGGCGCCGTGGCAGGTGGCGAAGGACGAGACGCAGCGCGAGCGCCTGGCCACGATCCTCGTCACGGCCGCCGAGGGGCTGCGCGTGCTGGCGGTGCTGCTCAACCCCGTCATGCCGAAGGCGTCGGCGTCGCTGTGGGAGTCCTTGGGTGCCGAGCCGGCGCTGGGTGCGCTGGCCGACCAGCGCATCGCCGCGTCAGCGGCCTGGGGCCGGCTGCCCGAGGGCTCGGTGATCACGAAGGTCCCGAGCCTGTTCCCGCGCATCGAGGACGCCGAGTGACCGACGCGGGCTCGGCCCGCTGGCCCTGGCCGGACGCGCCCGAGCCGTTGCCGTCGCCGGTGGTCGACAACCACTGCCACCTCGACCACCGGATCAAGGGTGGCCTCGTCATCGACGTCGACGACGCCCTCGACCGTGCTGCCGCGGTCAACGTGAACCGCATCGTGCAGGTCGGCTGCGACCTCGAGGGGTCCCGGTGGGCGGTCGAGACGGCCCGGGCCCACCCGGCCGTCGTCGCCGCCGTGGCCCTGCACCCCAACGAGGCGCCACTGCTCGACGCCGACGGCACGCTCGACGCGGCCCTGGCCGAGATCGACGCGCTCGCGCAGGACCCTCAGGTGCGGGCGGTGGGGGAGACCGGGCTCGACTACTTCCGCACCGGGCCAGACGGTCGCGACGCGCAGCACCGCTCGTTCCGTGCCCACGTGGCCATGGCGAAGCGCCACGACCGCACGCTCGTCATCCACGACCGCGACGCCCACGACGACGTGCTCGCGCTCCTGGACGACGAGGGCGTGCCCGAGCGCACGGTCATGCACTGCTTCTCCGGTGACGCCGACGTCGCCCGTCGGTGCCTCGACCGCGGCGCGTACCTGTCGTTCTCGGGCACCGTCACGTTCAAGAACGCCGAGCCGCTGCGCGAGGCGCTCGCGATCACGCCGACGGATCGGATCCTCGTCGAGACCGATGCGCCGTTCCTCACACCGATGCCGCACCGCGGGCGCCCGAACGCCTCGTTCCTCGTCCCGTTGACGGTGCGTTTCATGGCTGAGTTCCTGGGCCGATCCGTCGACGACCTCTGCCGGGCCATCGACGAGAACACCGACCGCGCGTTCGGCGGATCCTGGCAGCAGCACGGCTCCGCTGTTTGACGGCACGGGCCTCCTGTCGCAGGGTGGTGAGGCTGCCCATCTCCAGCCGTCCCTGTCCCCGACCAGAGGAAAGCAGTGCGTCACCCCTTCTCGAAGTCCCCCCAGATCCCCCAGACCGGCTCCTCGGCCACCCCCGCGGCGACCCCCTCCCGCAGTCGCCACCGCCAGACGAAGAAGCGTGTCGTCATCGCGCTCAACCTGGCCGTGCTGCTCGTCATCGGCGCCGGTGTCGCCGCCTACGGCACGCTCGGCAAGACCGTCACGCTGGACGTCGACGGCCGCAAGGACACCGTCCGCACGTTCGGCGCCTCCGTCGGGTCGCTGCTGAAGAGCCAGGACGTCCGGACCACCGACGCCGCGGTCAACGTCGAGCCGACCGCCTCGGTCTCCGACGGCGACACGATCAAGGTCCGCTACGCCAAGGACGTCGTGCTGGCCGTCGACGGCACGGTGAAGCGCGAGACCGTGCACGCCGCCACCGTCGGCGACGTCCTCGACGAGCTCGACGTGGACCCCGCTCCCGGTGCCGACGTCAGCGCCGACCGTGACACCCGGCTCGACGACACGGGTTCGCAGGTCGTCGTGTCCAACCCCAAGAAGCTCACGGTCTCGGTGGACGGTGACGACCGCTCGGTCACCAGCGCGGCCCCGACGGCCGAGGGCGTGCTCGAGGAGGCCGGCGTCCGGCTCGACGAGAACGACGAGGTCACGGCCGGCGACGCGATCGGTCGCGCCGCCCTGGTGAAGCCCGGCGACGACGTCGAGGTCGTGCGCATCGAGATGGTCGACACCACCGAGAAGCTCGAGCGCGACCTGAAGGTCGAGTACCGCGACGACGACTCCCTCGAGAAGGGCACCGAGAAGGTCCTGGAGGAGGGGAGCCCCAGCGAGGTCCAGCAGCAGGTGCTGCTCACGAAGGCCGACGGCAAGGTCCGCCACCGCCTGGTGCTGACCTCGAAGACGCTCGAGAAGGGCGCGCCGCGCGTCGTGGTGCGTGGCACCGCCGAGGCCCCGTCCGTCGAGGACGGCAGCGTGTGGGACCGCATCGCGAAGTGCGAGTCCGGCGGCAACTGGAGCATCAACACCGGCAACGGCTACTACGGCGGACTGCAGTTCTCGGCGGCCACCTGGCGCAGCGTCGGCGGGCCCGGCCTGCCGCACGAGCACAGCCGCGAGGTGCAGATCAAGTACGCCAAGATCCTGCAGCAGCGGTCCGGCTGGGGCCAGTGGTCCTGCGCCGCGAAGGTCGGTGTCGGCTGAGCGGCCCGGCGCTCCCGCCGTCGTCGTCGCGCCCGCCCTCGTTGCTGGGCGCGACCGAGGTGCGTCGGATCGCTGACGCGATCGGCCTGCGCCCCACGAAGCAACGTGGCCAGAACTTCGTGGTCGACGCCAACACCGTCCGGCGCATCGTCCGCACCTCCGGGGTCGGTCCCGACGACGTCGTCGTCGAGGTCGGCCCCGGACTGGGTTCGTTGACGCTCGAGCTGCTGGGCGTGGCCAGCCAGGTGGTGGCCGTCGAGATCGACCCGGTCCTCGCAGGGCGACTGCCGATCACCGTGGCCGAGCACGCGCCCGACCACGCCGACCGGCTCCATCTCGTGCAGGCCGACGCCATGCGCGTGGAGCACCTGCCGGGCCCGGCGCCCACGGCGCTGGTGGCCAACCTGCCGTACAACGTGTCGGTGCCGGTGCTGCTGCACCTGCTCGAGCGCTTCGACTCGATCGAGTCCGTGCTGGTGATGGTGCAGGCCGAGGTGGCGCACCGGCTCGCCGCCGGCCCCGGGTCCCGCACGTACGGGGTGCCGAGCGTCAAGGCGTCCTGGTACTGCGACGTCGCCCTGGCCGGCACCATCGGACGCCAGGTGTTCTGGCCCGTCCCGAACGTCGACTCGGCCCTCGTGTCCCTGCGTCGCAGGCCCACGCCCGGCGACGAGACCCTCCGCCGCGCGACCTTCCGGGTCGTCGACGCCGCGTTCGCCCAGCGCCGCAAGACGCTCCGCGCGGCCCTCTCGGGACTGGTCGGCTCGGGTGCGGCGGCGGAGGAGGCGCTGCGGGCCGCAGGCGTCGACCCGCAGGCGCGCGGGGAGCAGCTCGACGTCGCCGACTTCGCCCGCATCGCGACGGTCCTCGGCTGAGCCCTCGACCGGTGGGCCCGTTGCCACGGCGCCGCGCTCGGCCCGTCTGTAGGTTGGGGCGGTGACTTCCGTCAGCGTGCGCGTGCCCGCCAAGATCAACCTGTGTCTCGGCGTCGGGCCCGTGCGCGAGGACGGCTTCCACCCGCTCGCGACGGTGTACCAGGCCGTCGACCTGCACGACGAGCTGCGCGCCACCGTGGTCGACTCCGACGAGATCACCGTGACCACGAGGATCGACGTCGAGGACGCCGAGGCCGAGGCCGCGCTGGTGCCCGAGGGATGGGACAACATCGCGGTCCGTGCGGCTGCTGCGCTGCGCGAGCACGCCGGCATCGAGGCCGGCATCGAGCTGGCCATCCGCAAGGTCATCCCCGTGGCCGGCGGCATGGCGGGCGGCTCGGCCGACGCGGCGGCGGCGCTGGTGGCCTGCAACGACGCGTGGGGGCTGGGCTACTCCCGGCACGACCTCGAGCCGGTGGCCGCGTCGCTCGGCAGCGACGTCCCGTTCCTGCTGCACGGTGGCAATGCGATCGGCGGTGGCCGTGGCGAGACGGTCAGCCCGGTCCTCGCCCGCGGGTCGTACCACTGGGTCTTCGCCGTGGCGGCCGAAGGCCTGTCGACGGCGGCCGTCTACGCCGAGTTCGACCGGCTCAACGAGGGACGCGACGTGCCGGAGCCCGAGGTGCCCGACGCCCTCCTCGCCGCCCTCCGCTCAGGCGATGCCCAGGCGCTCGGTGCGGCCCTGTCCAACGACCTGACCGAGGCGTCGCTGTCGCTGCGGCCGGAGCTCGCGGCCACGCTCGACGTCGGGCGCCAGGCCGAGGCCCTCGGGGCGATCATCTCCGGGTCCGGCCCCACCTGCCTGTTCCTCGCCTCCGACGAGCAGCACAGCCTCGACATCGCGATCGCCCTCGCCGGTGCGGGTGGCTGCGCCGACGTCGTGCAGTCCACCGGCCCGGTCCCGGGCGTCCGCTTCATCGGATGAGCGGCAACACTCGCGGCGGGGGCACCACCCGCCCCCTCATCGGTGGTGAGGGCTTGCAGCTCTCGTTCCCGACCAAGGACGTGCTCGACGACGTCACCCTGGGCCTGGCCGAGGGCCAGCGCGTGGGCGTCGTCGGCCGCAACGGCGACGGCAAGTCCACCCTCATGCGGGTCCTCGCGCGACGGCTCGAGCCCGACGAGGGACGCATCACCTGGCGCCGCGACCTGCAGGTCGGCTTCGTGGACCAGGCCGACGTGCTCGACCCCGCCGTGGTCGTGTCCGACGCGGTGGTGGGCGACACGGCCGAGCACGAGTGGGCCGGCGACGCGAAGGTGCGCGACGTCGTGAACGGTCTGCTGTCCGACGTCCCGTGGGACGCGCGGGTGGGGGACCTGAGCGGTGGTCAGCGTCGACGGGTCTCGCTCGCGGCGGTGCTGGTGGGCGACCACGACGTCCTGTTCCTCGACGAGCCCACCAACCACCTCGACGTGGAGGGCGTCACCTGGCTCGCGGCGCACCTCAACGCCCGCTTCGCCTCGGGGCAGGGGGCGTTCGTGGTGGTCACCCACGACCGGTGGTTCCTCGACGAGGTGTGCACCGACACGTGGGAGGTGCACGACGCGGTCGTCGAGCCGTTCGAGGGCGGCTACGCCGCGTACGTGCTGCAACGGGTCGAGCGCGACCGGCAGGCCGCGGCCTCGGAGTCGCGTCGCCAGAACCTGCTGCGCAAGGAGCTGGCGTGGCTGAGGCGCGGCGCGCCTGCGCGGACGTCGAAGCCGAAGTTCCGCATCGACGCGGCCAACGAGCTGATCGAGCGCGAGCCGCCGGTGCGAGACGAGGTGGCGCTCAAGCGCGTGGCCACCGCGCGTCTGGGCAAGGACGTCGTCGACCTGCTGGACGTGTCCGTGGCCTACGGCAGCCACGAGGTCCTGCAGCGGGTCGAGTGGCGGATCGCCCCCGGCGAGCGGGTGGGCATCCTGGGTGCCAACGGCGCGGGCAAGAGCACCCTGCTCGGTCTGGTCGCCGGGACGGTGCAGCCCTCGAGCGGCCACGTCAAGCGGGGCAAGACCGTGCAGGTGGCCACGCTGTCGCAGTCGCTGGCCGAGCTCGACGAGATCGCCGACGACCGGGTCCGCGACGTCGTGGCCGGGCGCCGCGCCAGCTACCAGGCCGAGGGCGCCGAGGTCACGCCGTCGCAGATGCTGGAGCGGCTCGGCTTCTCCAGCGTCCAGCTGTCGAACCGGGTCAAGGACCTCTCCGGTGGCCAGCGGCGACGGCTCCAGCTGCTGCTGGTGCTGCTCGACGAGCCCAACGTGCTGATCCTCGACGAGCCGACGAACGACATGGACACCGACATGCTGGCCGCGATCGAGGACCTCCTCGACACGTGGCCCGGGACCCTGCTCGTGGTCAGCCACGACCGCTACCTCCTGGAGCGCGTCACGGACCACCAGTACGCCGTGCTCGACGGTCGTCTGCGTCACCTGCCGGGTGGGGTCGACGAGTACCTGCGGCTGCGCCGACGCGAGGCAGCCGAGGCGTCCGGCGGTCCCGACGCCGTCGCCACGGCCACGGCCGGCGGGACCTCGGGCGCCGTCGACTCGTCCACGACCGGATCCGGACCGAGCCGTTCGGCGGGCTCGGCGCAGGACCGTCAGGACCGCAAGGAGGTCGCCCGGCTGGAGCGACAGATCGAGCGGCTCACCGCGCGCGAGGCCGACCTGGAGCGTCGGATGGTGGAGGCCGCGGCCGAGCCCGACCGGCTGCTCGCCCTGTCGAGCGAGCACGCCGAGGTGGTGGCCGACCGCGACCGGCTCGAGGAGCGGTGGCTGGAGCTCGCGGACTGACGGACCGCGCCCTGCGGCCCTCGGCCCCGTGAGAGCGGCGTCGCCCGGGCGGGGACGCTCAGACGTGGCGGGCGAGCGTGCGCAGGGACGCAGCGAGCGCCTCGGCGTCGCGGGGCGGGAGGCTCGACAGCAGGGACCGCTCCTGCTCCAGCAGCTCGTCGAGCGCGGCGTCGACGGCGCTGCGTCCGGCGGCCGTGAGCGTCACCTGGACGCCTCGGCGGTCGGCCGGGTCCGCCTCGCGCGAGACGAGTCCGCGCTCGGTGAGCCGATCGACGCGGTTGGTCATCGTCCCGCTGGTCACGAGGGTCTCGGTGACCAGGCGCCCCGGGGAGAGCTGGTACGGCGGGCCGGAGCGGCGCAGCGCCGAGAGCACGTCGAACTCCCACGGCTCGAGCGAGTGGGCCGCGAAGGCGGCGCGGCGGGCGCGGTCCAGGTGGCGCGCGAGGCGAGTCACCCGGCTCAGCACCTGCATGGGCGTGGTGTCGAGGTCGGGACGCTCGCGCTGCCAGGCCGCGACGATGTCGTCGACCTCGTCACGCTCCTCGACACCCATGCCGCCATCCTACTGCGTCAAGAATCTTGATGTCGAGATTGTTCTGGCCGCGGACTACCTCTACCGTTTCGACCATGGACGTCGTCGACCTGGTGGGCAAGGGCCCGGCCACCCTCGTGCCGCTGCTGCGTGAGGGGTCGGTCTCCTCGCGGGAGCTGACGATCGCCACCCTCGACGCGATCGAGCGGGAGGACGCCCGGGTGAACGCCGTGGTCGAGCTGCTCGCCGACGAGGCGTTCGACGCCTCGACCGAGGCCGACGCCCGCATCGCGCGGGGGGAGCGCGGGCCGCTGCTCGGCGTCCCGGTGGCGATCAAGAACGACCTCGACCTGGCTGGACGGGTCACGGCCCTCGGCAGTCGAGCGGTGTCGCGGGTGGCGGCCCAGGACGGCGAGCTCGTGCAGGCCCTGCTGGCGGCCGGGGCGGTGCCGGTGGCCACCACCACCCTCCCCGAGCTGGCGATCTACGGCTTCACCGAGTCCGCAGCGCGCGGCATCACCCGCAACCCGCACCACCTCGACCGCTCCAGCGGCGGCTCGTCGGGCGGTTCGGCCGCGCTGGTCGCGTCCGGGGCGATCGGCGTGGCCACGGCGTCGGACGGCGCCGGCTCGATCCGGATCCCGGCAGCCAGCTGCGGGCTCGTGGGCTTCAAGACCACGCACGGCTACCTGCCGGGGGCCGGTGGCTGGCACGGCCTGTCCACCCAGGGGTGCGTCACGCCGACGGTGCGCGACACGGCGGTCTACCTCGACGCCGTGGGTCTCGGCGGTGCCGGTGCACTGGCGCACGCCGCGTCCACGACACCGCGCTCCCTGCGCATCGGGGTGAGCACCAGCACCGCTGCGGCCACCCGGGCCGAGCCCCTGCACCGCGACGTGAAGGCGGCCCTCGACCACGTCGCCGGTCTGCTCAGCGACGCGGGGCACGAGGTGGTCCAGGTCAAGGTGCCGTACGGCCTCGACGCCAAGGCGCTGACCGTCCGCTACCTCGCCGGGATCGCCGACGCCGCGCGCGGTGTCGACGACCCGACCCTGCTGGAGCCGCGCACGCAGCAGATCGCTCGTCTCGGCCGAGCGTTCGGTCCCTCGTCGGTGGCCTGGGCGCAGCGCGCCGGCCTGCGGTTCGGGGCGACGGTCCACGACCGGCTCGGCGTCGACCTGCTGCTCACCCCCGTGATGAGCGGCCCGGCGCTGCCGGTGGGGCGCTTCGCCGGCAAGGGTGGCCTGCGCACCGTGCTCGGCATGAACGCCTTCTACCCCTACACCGCCCAGTGGAACCATGCGGGCGTGCCGGCCGTGTCGCTGCCCGTGGGGCGATCACGCAAGAAGGACCTGCCGCTCGCGGTGCAGCTGGTGGCCCGTCGCGACCAGGACCCGCTGCTGATGTCGGTGGCCTCGCAGGTCGAGTCGCTGCTGAGGGCCGAGTGATCCGCTGGGACCCGACGCAGTACCTGCGCTTCGCCGACGACCGCGGGCGCCCGTTCGTCGACCTCGTCGCCCGGATCCGGGGCGACGCCGCGACGGTGGTCGACCTCGGCTGCGGCGCCGGCAACCTCACGTCGGTGCTGCGTGGCCGGTGGCCGGACGCGCAGGTGCTGGGCGTCGACGCGTCGCCGGAGATGATCGAGCGGGCGAAGGCGGCCGACGACGACCCCGGCGCGCGGTACGAGCTGGCCGACGTCGAGACGTGGGCGCCCGCCGAGCCGGTCGACGTCATCACCTCGAACGCGATGTTCCAGTGGGTGCCCGAGCAGGAGGCGGTGCTGAGGCGACTGGCCGACGCCGTGCTCCCGGGCGGCTCCATCGCGGTGCAGGTGCCCAACAACGCCGACGCCCCGAGTCACGCGCTCATGCGCGAGGTCGCCGACCGGCCTCGGTACGCCGACCACACGCGGGGCGTGCTGGGGGTCCGTGGAACCGCGCCCGAGGTCTACCTCGAGCTCTTCGCCGACCTCGGCTGGGAGTGCGACGCGTGGGAGACCACCTACCTGCACGTCCTCCCGGGCGAGGACCCGGTGTTCGAGTGGGTCAAGGGCACGGGCGCCCGCCCGGTGCTCGCGGCGCTGCCGGACGGGCTCCGCGAGGACTTCGTCGAGGAGTACAAGGCCGGGCTGCGCACCGCCTACCCGCGTCGTCCCTTCGGCACGGTGCTGCCGTTCCGGCGCACGTTCGCCGTCGCCACCCGCCCGCTCGGGTAGCCTGGTCCCGCCGTCGCGGCCCACGTCGCGACGTTCCCCGGTTGGTCTGCCGGCAGGGCCCGCCTGACTTTGAATCAGGACAAGCGACGCAGGTTCGACTCCTGCCCGGGGAGCGCCGGCCGCTCGGGCGCGGTCCCACTGGCCAACAATCCATGCGCCTGGGGGGCTCGACGTGACCATGGTCCCCTCGGGACCAAGCGCGTAGTGTCGAGAGCAGGTCGGCACGCGCCGACGGGGGACCCCGGCCATGTGTGGGAATCTCGGGAGCTGCGAAGCGGATCGTAGGACCTGCGGTCCTGCACGTGAGGTGACTCGTGTGGGGCCGCAGTCTTGGGCCCGGCCGCGCAACGGGGCAGGTTCGTGCCCCTCGTCCCGTCAGGGTGCTGCGTAGTGCTGGTAGTCCGGCTCCGGGAAGTCGGCACCCCGCTCCCAGCCGATCCCCGTGAACGCCCGGTCGACGACGTCGCCGTCGACGATGACGCCGGGCGCTGCCTCGGTCCCGGGGGAGCGGTCGACGCCGACGAACGCCTGGGCGGCGGGCGGTCGTGCGGTCCCGTCGACCACGTAGGGGTTCTGCACCGGGTTGATGTCGACCGCGCGCCCGTAGGCGTGGGCCGACCACGTGTCGGTGCCCGCGACCGTGCGGCAGTTGTAGCCCGAGCTGTTGTTGGCGGCCATCGACCGGTCGTCGTCACCGTCGAACTCGTCGATGATGCGCATCGACTGCAGCGGGAACCGCTCGCGGTAGAGGGTGCCGAAGACCCGAACGACGTCGGCGGCGACGTCGGCGTGCACCACGATCTCGCCCTGGTGCGCCAGGCCGTCGAACCCGACGTACGGGAGCGTGACCAGCCGCAGGTCCGTGAGCGGCACCGGGCAGGTGTCGGGATCGTGGCTGGTCATCCGCTGCCGGGTGGCCGCGTCGATCCCGTCCACGGAGGCCTCGAAGGCCGGCAGGTCGGGCGGCGTCGGTGCTCCCGCCTCGCCGGGTGGTGCGGTGAGCCCGGTGGTGTCCCGCAGGGCGCGCCACGACATCACCGCGGCGTCGGCGGTCTGGCCGGACAAGGGGGTCGGTCCGCCGCCCTCGGGCGGGATCAGGCCGGGGCGCCACTGGTCGTCGGTGACCTGGCCGTCGGTCAGCGTGACCTGCAGGACGCCGGACTCGGCCGTGTCGCGGTGGTACCAGTGGAAGTTCCCGAGCCCGTAGGCGACGTAGGTCGAGTCGAGCGTGCCCGCTCCCATGGGGATGTGCGTGTGGGCGCCCACGACCACGTCGGCACCGGCGTCGGCGAGCGCTTCGGCCAGCTCCTGCTGCGCCGCGGTCGGCTCGGCGAGGCCCTCGGCGCCCCAGTGCAGATAGACCACCACCACGTCGTCGCGCTCGACGGAGGTGCGGACGGAGGAGAGGAGGCGCGTGGTACCGGCGCCCCTGGCGGTCGCGAGTCCGGGCCCGCTGCCCGGCTCCGCCGTCCAGACGGCCGCCTCGCTCTCCAGCGGGGAGGCGTCGGCGGCGTGGACGGCCACCGACGTCCCGCGGATGGTCCGGCGGTGGGGCGCGTAGGCGGCCTCGTCGTCGAGACCGATCCCCACCACCGCGACGGGGCCGTCCTCGGCCGCCGCCACGCTGTCGCGCACTCCGCGCACGCCGTAGTCGGCGCCGTGGTTGTTGGCCATGGACGCCACGTCGACGCCCGAGCGCTCGAGGACGTCGAGCGCCGATGCCGGTGCCCGGAACCAGTAGCGCGCCTCGGGCGACTCGAGCTCCTTGGCGGCAGGCTCGCCCCGGGTGGTGAGCGCCGTCTCGAGGTTGACGACCGCGAGGTCGGCCGCGGCGAGCAGCTGCGACATCTCGCCGAGCGTCGCGTCCCCGTCACCCGGCACGTCCGAGAGGTCGCCCTCGAAGTGGACGTCGCCGGCGAGGGCGAGCGTGATGGCGCGCGACGGGTCCTCGACCTCGGTGTCGAAGGACCAGGCGTGGACCGAGCAACCTCCGAGCAGCGCGACGAACCCCGCGAGCACGGGTCCCGTCCGCCGGCGGCGCTGGTCCATGCGTCGATGCTCCGTGACCGTGCCAAGCAGGCCGGTCGGTCAGTCCTCGTCGAGCGTGCCGACGGGGTCGAAGGTGAACGAGCCGAGGTGGCGCTGCACCCCGCGGAAGGTCTCGGCGACCTCCGGGTCCTGCAGGGCCTTCTCGAGCGAACGGAGGGCGTCCTGCGTCCGGGCGTCGGTGGTCTCCTCGACGGGATCGGTCATCCCTCATGGTCCCCCGGACCGACGCGGTCCGCAGACCGAGTCGAGCGATCGGGTCCGGATGCTCCGTACACTGGCGGGCGTGCCTGACTCCACCACGCCGAACGTGACCGCGATCGTCCTCGCCGCCGGCGCCGGGACGCGCATGAGGTCCCGCTCCGCCAAGGTGCTGCACCCCCTGGGCGGACGCAGCATGGTCGCCCACGCGCTCACGGCTGTCCGCGAGGTCGGCGCCTCGCAGGTCGTCGCGGTCGTGGGCCACGACCGTGAGCAGGTCTCCGCCGCCGTCACCGAGCTGGACGCCGGCGTCGTGCAGGCCGTGCAGGAGCAGCAGAACGGCACGGGGCACGCCGTCCGCGTCGCGCTCGACGCCCTCGACGAGGTCCCCGAGGGGACCGTGCTCATCACCTACGGCGACGTCCCCCTCCTCACTGCCCAGACGCTGTCGGAGCTGCTGCTCGACCACACCCATGCAGGTCGCGCCGTCACGATCCTCACCGCCGAGCTGGACGACCCCAGCGGCTACGGCCGCATCCTGCGCGACGAGCAGGGCGCCGTGGTCGCGATCCGCGAGCACAAGGACGCGACGGACGACGAGCGGGCCGTGCGCGAGGTCAACAGCGGCATCCTCGCCGTCGAGGCCGCCTTCCTGGACCACGCCACGCGCAAGCTCGACACCGACAACGCGCAGGGCGAGCTGTACCTCACCGACATCGTCGGCACGGCCGTCCGCGAGGGCCGCCCGGTCGGGGCCCACGTCCTCGAGGACGTGTGGCAGACCGAGGGCGTCAACGACCGGGCCCAGCTGGCCCGCCTCGGCAAGGAGCTCAACCGGCGCACGACCGACCACTGGATGCGTCAGGGCGTCACGATCGTCGACCCCGACACCACGTGGATCGACTCCGACGTCAGCCTCGGCACCGACGTCACGCTGCTGCCCGGCACCCAGCTGCTCGGCGCGACGACCATCGGTGCCGGTGCCACGGTCGGGCCCGACACCACGTTGCGCAACGTCGAGGTCGGCGACGATGCCACCGTCGTCCGCACCCACGGCTCCGACGCCGTCGTGGGCGCCGGCGCGAGCGTGGGTCCGTTCGCGTACCTGCGTCCCGGCGCGGTGCTGGGCGACCACGGCAAGATCGGCACCTTCGTGGAGGTCAAGAACTCGACCCTCGGCGAGGGCGCCAAGGTGCCTCATCTCAGCTACGTCGGCGACGCCGACGTCGGCGAGGGGACCAACATCGGTGCCGGCACGATCGTCGCCAACTACGACGGGGTGAACAAGCACCGCACGGTCGTGGGCAAGCACGCCCGCACCGGTTCGGACAACGTGTTCGTCGCCCCCGTGACGATCGGCGACGGCGCCTTCACCGGCGCCGGGGCGATCGTGCGGGAGGACGTCCCGTCGGGGGCGCTTGCGGTGAGTGCTGGGACACAGAGGACCATGGACGGGTGGGTGCAGCGCAAGCGGCCGGGCACCCCGTCCGCTGCTGCTGCCGCCGCCGCCGAGGAGCCCGCTGGTGAGTGACCTGCTCAAGAAGACGCCGACGAAGAAGATCATGCTCTTCTCGGGCCGGGCGCACCCCGTGCTCGCCGAGGAGGTCGCGAACCTGCTCGAGGTCCCGCTCGTGCCGACCACGGCGTACGACTTCGCGAACGGTGAGATCTACGTCCGCTTCGACGAGTCGGTCCGCGGCAGCGACGCGTTCGTGATCCAGAGCCACGCGGCCCCGATCAACGAGGCGATCATGGAGCAGCTCATCATGATCGACGCGCTGAAGCGGGCCTCCGCGAAGCGCATCACCGTGATCCTGCCGTTCTACGGCTACGCCCGTCAGGACAAGAAGCACCTCGGCCGCGAGCCGATCTCGGCCCGTCTCATGGCCGACCTGTTCACGGCCGCCGGCGCCGACCGCCTCATGACGGTCGACCTGCACACGGCGCAGATCCAGGGCTACTTCGACGGTCCCGTCGACCACCTGCTGGCCATGCCGATCCTCACGCGCTACGTGAAGAAGAAGTACGGCAAGCAGCCGCTCGCGGTCGTCTCGCCCGACGCCGGTCGCATCAAGGTCGCTGAGTCGTGGGCCAACGCCCTGGGCGGCGCCCCGCTCGCGTTCATCCACAAGACCCGTGACCCGCGCAAGCCGAACGAGTCGAAGGCCAACCGTGTCGTCGGCGAGGTCGAGGGACGGTGCTGCATCCTGGTCGACGACCTCATCGACACCGGCGGCACGATCGTGCAGGCCGCCGAGGCGCTGAAGGCCGACGGCGCCGCCGACGTGGTCATCGCGGCCACGCACCCGGTGTTCTCCGGCCCTGCGGTCGACCGGCTCAAGAACTCGGTGGCCACCGAGGTGGTCGTCACCAACACGCTGCCGCTGAACGACGACCAGCGCTTCGACAAGCTCACCGTGCTGTCGATCGCCCCGCTGCTGGCCCAGGCCACCGCCGCCGTCTTCGAGGACGGCTCGGTCACCAGCCTGTTCAGCTGAGCCGTCGGGTCAGCTGACGCCCGCTGCGGCGGTCGCCGTCGGGGTCGCGCTCGGGGTCGGGGTGGCCGTCGGCGTCGCGCTGGGGGTGGACGTCGCGCTCGGCGTGGGCGTGGCGGACGGCCACGGGAACGCGGGCGAGCGCACCAGCATGAAGGGCTGACCGTCCTCGACCGCGAGCACCTGGCGGCACGTGCTGTCGGGCAGCAGGGGCTGGTTGGCCGCGACCGCCATGCCCTGCACGGCACTCAGCCCGTTGAGCCGCACCGGCTGCCACTTCTTGTCGACCTCGTCCTCGATCACGATGCTGACGTCGCACGTAGCGGTGGGGAGGGTGCCGCCCACCGTGAACCAGCCGGTCGCGTCGGTCTCGACCTTGCCGTGCTGCACGCCCTTGCCGTCGAAGGCCGAGACCTTCACGCCCTTGGCCGGCATGCCGGTCCTCGCGTCGAGCACACGCCCGCGGAGGCTGCCACCCTGCTGGGCGAGCTTGACCGACGTGTTCAGGGTGCGCCCTGACCTCACCGATCCCGACAGGTTCACGGTGCGGCCGAGGTACCCGTCGGTCCCGGGCACCTGGACGCGATAGGAACCCGGGTGGAGGCCCTGGACGCTGAACCGGCCTTGGGTGACCTTGACGACCCAGAACTGGCCGGTCGTGCGGTGGACGAGGGTCACCCACGGGCTCGTGGAGATCAAGGTGTTGTCGCCGCGGTAGACGCGACCGACCATCGATCCGGCCCGGTGCTTGAGCGCGACGTTGACCGACCGGACGACACCGAGGTTGGCTGCGCCCGCAGCGCGTGCCGGTCCGGTCCAGCGCTTGGCGCGGTCGAAGGTGAAGAGCGAGAAGCGCGCGTTCGGCAGGCCGCCGATGGCGTACTGGCCGCGGCTGTTGGCCTTCACCTCGTAGGTGCGGCCGTTGGACCCGGCGGGCACGTTCTCGACCGCGAGGACCCGGGCTCCACCTGCCACCTTCCCGCCGGCGCGGACGGTACCGGTGAAGGCCCCGCCGCGGCGCAGCGTCACGTCGCGCTGCGTTCCCTCGCCGGCCTCGACCGAGACACGGACGTCGACGTCCACGTGCGCCTTCACGTCGTAGCGCGGCCTGGTGTCGGTGAACTGCAGGATGTAGTCGCCGGCGGGCAGGTCGAGGGAGTACGCGGTCCCCTTGGTGCGGACCTCGCGGAGGTAGCCCCACCCGGAGGTGAACACGCGCACCTTGATGCCGGACAGGTAGCGGGTGCTCTTGCCGACGCGCTCCTTGATGTCGCCTGCGACCCATCCGGTCGGCTCGGCGGCGGCCACGGGCGACACGAGCCCCAGCAGCAGGCCGGCGACCGCCAGGACGATGGCGGCGCGCGCGCCACGACGACGTGCGTCGGTGTTCATGACTCCCTCTCCGGTGGCGCGTCCCAGCGCCTGTCTCCCGTCCGGGAGTCTAGGTCCGGGAACGTCGGATCGACCCCGGCCTTGCACGATCTGAAGGTAATCTTGAGCGAAGCCTGAGGGAGGAGCGCGAGTGCAGAGCCGGCGTACGCGACGCCTGGAGATCGTCGGTACGGCCGTCGCCGCCGTCGTCGCCCTCGTCGTCGCCCTGAACCTGGTGGGCGTGCCCGTCCGGCCTCCCTTCTGGCCGGGTGGGGCCCAGGGGTCGAACCCGTTCGACGCGGCCGCCGTGCACGTCGACCCGCAGTCGCAGGCGGCGCGCGCCGCTGCCTCCGCCGCCGGGGACGACGCCAGGATCCTGGGCCGGCTCGCTGCCACCCCGACCGCTGTCTGGCTGACCCCCGAGGCGACTCCGGTCGACGCGGTCGAGGAGCACGTGCGGCGCATCGCCGTGCAGGCGCGCGACGAGGACTCGGTCGCGCTCTTCGTCCTCTACGGCATCGCCGACCGTGACTGCAGCGGCCAGGAGTCGGCCGGTGGTCTCCCACCCGACCAGTACCGCGACTGGGTGCAGGCGGCGGCCGACGGTGCCGACGGCATCGGGACCTCCGCCGTGGTGGTCGAGCCGGACGCGCTGGCCGACGCGGGGGAGTGCGCGGACCCCGACGAACGGATCGCGCTGCTCGAGGACGCCGTCACCAGCTTCGTCGACGCGGACGTCACGACCTACCTCGACGCCGGCCACTCGGGATGGGTCGCACCGGAGGAGATGGCCGGTCGTCTCCAGCAGGCCGGGGTGGAGGACGCCCGCGGCTTCTCCACGAACGTCTCGTTCTACGCCGACGACGCCACGGAACGCGCGTACGCCGACGCGGTGGCCGACGCCCTCGGTGGTGGGCACTACGTGATCGACACCGGGCGCAACGGGAACGGGTCCGACGGACAGTGGTGCAACCCTCCGGGCCGGGCCCTCGGCCGCGCGCCCTCGGTCGGCGACGAGCGCCTGGACGCCCATCTCTGGATCAAGCCGCCGGGTGAGAGCGACGGCTCCTGCGGAGGTGGTCCGGCGGCCGGCACGTGGTGGACCGAGCGGGCCCTCGAGCTCGCTCGCGCTGCTGGCTGGTGATCGTGACCCGCAGCGCATTCCTGCGGTTTCAGGGGCGATGGACGCCGTCGTTGCTACGCTCGACCCATGGGAGAGAGTTCTGCACGCCTTGCGGTCGTCATCGAGGATGACGCCGACGTCCGGCACCTCCTGCGCACGATCCTCGTCCGGAGCGGTTTCGAGGTCATCCTGACCAAGGACGGCGCCGAGGGCGTCGAGGCGGTTCGCGCCCACGATCCCGAGCTCACCACCCTCGACGTCAACATGCCCGGCATGGACGGCTTCGCGGCCGCCAAGCTGATCCGCGAGTTCAGCTCCACCTACATCATCATGCTCACCGGTCTGGACGACGAGATCGACGTCGTGCAGGGTCTCGACTCCGGAGCCGACGACTATCTCGTGAAGCCGTTCCGGCCCCGCGAGCTCCGCGCCCGGATCGAGTCCGTGATGCGTCGCCCGCGTCAGCACGTGACCACCACTGCTGCAGCCGCCGCGACCGACCGGACCAGTCCGGCGCAGCCCCAGCAGTGGGCCCAGCCCGCGGCCGAGCCCACGCGGTCCGACGCGGAGCAGCAGCACCTGCCCCAGCGCGAGGTCGCGCCGTCGCCCGCTGCTCAGCATGCCGCCGCCCAGCACGTGGCAGCCCAGCACGCCGCCCAGCGCGCAGCAGCTGAGACCCACCCTGCTCACTCGTCCGCGCACCCGGTGCACTCGGTGCCAGCGGCGGCGCCCTCCGCGAGTGGCTGGTCCTCCGCGGGTCACGTGGGCGTCGCCCACGCCCCCTCCGTGAGCGCGGGTGCCGTTGCGGCCCCCGCCACCGGTGCGGACGCGTGGCTCCGCTCCAACGGACTCGCCGTCAACGTGGACACGCGGACGGTCGTGGTCGACGGACGCAACGTCGACCTGACCCGGACCGAGTTCGACCTCGTCGCCTCGCTGCTGACGACCGGACGCCGTGTGCGGAGCAAGGCCGACCTCGTCCTCACGCTGCGCGGCCAGAACTACGTCACGACCTACTTCGTGAACGAGGCCGACAAGCGCGCCGTCGAGGTGCACATGGCCAACATCCGTCGCAAGCTCGGCGACTCCAGCACCACGCCGCGCTGGATCGAGACCGTGCGGGGTGTCGGGTACCGCATGGCCGAGGACGGCTGAGCCGGAGGCAGGGCGCGAGCCCCCGAAGGAGCCGGTGCCCGCGCCGCCCGGGATGCCGCCGTCAGTTCGCGTTGATCGGGATCTTCTGGGCCTCGGTCGGCTTCTTCGAGGCGAAGATCGCGATGGGGACCTCCTGGGTCACCAGCTCCGGCTCGTACTCGTCGCTGCCGCGTGACTTCTGGATCCAGACCGTCGCGCTGAAGGTGAGCGTGACGCCCTGGGTGTCGGCGGCCAGCGGGCCGATCTTCTGGTTGCGCAGCTCGAAGGCGCCCTTGGGCGAGGTGATGAGCATGCCGTACTTCGTGGAGACCGGCTGCGGGTCGAAGGTGATCTTCTTCGCCTCCTTGTCGAGCTCGTAGGGGTTCTCGACGGCACCGGAGGGCGTGGTGGTCGCCGACGTCACCTCGATGCGGTCGAGGTAGACCTTGCGCTTCTTGCTGAACTTGTCGCGGAGCTTGCGGGACAGGTCGTAGGACTGGAGCGTGAAGGAGAAGTACTTGTCGCCGCCGGGGTACCACTCGTTGGTGCGCGGCGTCGACTTGGTCGGCCAGATCGTGTAGACGAAGTCCATCGACCCGACCTTGACGTGCGACTGGAACGTGCCGTCACGGGTGAACTGCGAGTCGAAGGCCGTGGTGGCCGAGGCCGTCGGCGCAGGATCGCTGGCCTGTGGCGCGTCCTCCTTCAGGACGCCGCACGAGGAGAGCACGAGGGCGAGGACGACGGCGGTCACGACGGCGGCGAGGGGCCGGCGGGCGCGACGGGACGGGTGGGGCTGAGCGCTGGTCACGAGAGAGTTCCTTCGGGGAAGCAGGGGTGCGAGGTGGTGGTCGGTCGGGCGCTCACACCGTGTAGCCACGGTAGTTGCGCAGGATCTTGATGCCCATCCAGAAGGTCTGGGACACGGTGATGACACCGAGGATCGGCCAGCCGACGGCGAGCACGTCGGACCTCAACCCGATGGGCAGCTGCATCCACGCGGCGGCGGCGGCCGCGAACACGAGCAGCGCGATGGCGAAGGGGTACAGGTAGCTGTTGCCCGAGCCGCGCTCGGCCTTCGCCTGCGCCGCCCAGTTGTCGGTCTGCTTGCGGCTCGCGAACTTCGTCCACGCGCGTACGAAGTGCCCGATCCGGATCCACATGTAGATCTCGGCGGGCAGCAGCAGCACGGCGAACAGGATGTCCCGCCGGTGGCCGTAGTGCATGGAGCGGGCGACCCGGTAGTTGAGCAGGATCGCGACGACCGGTGGGATCAGCCACCACGGGCTGAAGACGAAGGCGTCGATCGACAGGCTGGCGAGGAGCAGGGAGAAGAACATGGCGCGCGTGATGATGTTGAGCACCATCGAGAGGTGCTCGAACCAGCGCAGCCGCAGGTTGGGGTGGAAGGGCTGTCCCTTCGTGTCGCCGCGCTGGCCCGGCCACATCAGCTCGATCGCGCCGAAGTTCCACTTCACCTGCTGGGCGTCGAGGGCGCGCAGCGTGTTCATGCCACCCACGTGGGCGCGGGCGGTGGCGCTGATCTTCGTCAGGTAGCCGGCGCTCTTGATCTGCAGCGACAGCAGCGAGTCCTCGACCTCGCTGTCCTTGACCCAGGGCGCGCGCTGGTGGGTGAGCGTCATGACGTCGCGCAGCGCCTGCGTGGAGAAGATGGAGAACTGCCCGCCGAGGACGGCCATGTTCCGGCCGCGCAACAGGTTCTGCATGTTGAAGGCGGCGAACTGGGCGCGCTGCCCGGCGGTGAGGAACTTGGCCATGGCGGTCGGCAGGGCGCTGTCGTCGATGCTGTAGATCGCGGAGATGCCGCCGATGCGGTCGTCGCTCATGATCTCGTCGACGAGGTCCTTGATCGCGGTCGGCTCGGGCGTGGTGTCACCGTCGACGCCGATGATGTAGTCGCAGCCCTCCGCCAGGAAGAAGCCGTAGTTGAGAGCGCCGACCTTCTTGTCGGGGTTCTCGCCGATGTCGTGCACGAAGATCTCGACCAGCTGGGTGCCCTCCGGACGGTCCAGCACGTGCTGCCCGGCGTAGTGGCCGGCGATCTCCACGGTCTCGTCGGTCGTGTTGTTCACGACGACGTGGATCACGTCCGGCAGCCGGGTCTGCACGAGCAGGGCGTCCAGGACCGACGCGATCGTCTCGGCCTCGTTGTAGGAGGGGACGACGCAGGCCACGGTGGCGCGAGGCTTGATGCTCCCGGCCACCTCCTCGACGGCGGTGCCGAGCGCGCGGTGCAGCGCCTCGGGCGACGCGTCGAAGGCGGTGGGGTGGCGGTCCATGGGTCCGCTGGGGTCGTACGACACTGAGGGCTCCTGCAGGGATCGGTCGGTCCGACCAGCCTGGTGCCCCTCGCTCAGGTTTCGCCTCGGTACGTCATCAAGGTCTGCTCAAGATTGCCTCAAGCGTGGCGTGCGGTCTCCGCCTCCGTCATCAGCGCGGTCAGGTCGGCGCGCGACGTGTAGGTGTCGGCCGTGCCGAGCAGCACCGGGACCGGGACCTCCTGCGGCTGGCCGGGCTCCGTGGACCGGGTGTAGAGAGCGTGCTCGACGGCAGCGGCGATCTCCGCAGCGCGCTCGGGCGCGTCCGCCGGGGCGAGGACGGCGAACCGGCCGACGCCCAGGTAGCCCAGCACCGACCAGGCGGGCACGTGACGGCGCAGGGTGTCGGCGAGGGTGGAGAGAGCGAGGTCGCCACCGCGTCGACCGAAGGCCTCGTTGAGCTCCACGAGATCGGTGACCTCGGCCACCAGGAGTGCGGCATGTCCGCCACGCAGCTCCAGACGGCCGAGCCGGTCGGCAGCGGCCTCGAGGAACTGCTCCCGGGAGTGCACGCCGAACACGCGTCCCGTGCCGTGGTCCTCGGACCACCACGCGCCGTCCCGCTCGGCGCGCATCGACACCAGCAGCTGCAGGCCGACCGTGGTCGCGACCACCAGGAACGTCGCCGGGAGCACGGTGGAGCCGTCGTCGCCGCGGCGCAGGAGGGAGTTGATCGTCGCGGCGGCGGCGAAGAGACCGAGGACGACCTGGAGGAGGCTGACGTTGACGTTGAGGCGCATGGGCCCGCGGTGCAGCTCCACGATGGTGGCGACCGCGAAGCCCGAGGCGGCGAGGTAGCCCGACGGGATGACGGCCGACCCGGCGGCGGAGAGGGCGAACCAGGCGACCAGCACGGCCGTGGCGACCAGGAGGGGTGCCGCCGGCAGGGGCGTGGCCCCGCGGAACCAGCGCACTCCCGACCACATCAGCCCGAAGGTCATCACGGCGCACGCCGCCCCCGCGGCCTCGACGTCGACCGTCGGCACGAACACCTGGTCGATCAGTGGGGCGAGACCGGCACCGAGGGCCGCCATGAGGCTCCCGCACCACAGCCGGTTGGCCGGGTCGTTGTGCCGCAGCGCCGTGGTCAGGGCGAAGGGCACCGCGACGGCGAGGAAGGCGGTGAGGGTCCCGGCGAGGAACAGCTCGGACGAGGTCATCAGGCCACGTCCTGCTCCGCCGCCGAGACGTCGGCGGAGGCGGGCAGCCACACCGAGACCGTGGTGCCCTGGTCGGGGCGGCTGCGGATGTCGATGATCCCGCCGTGCGCCTCGACGATCTGCTGCGCGATGCTCAGCCCGAGGCCGGTGCCCTGCACGCCGGAGTCACGTGCGCCCCGCGTGCGGTAGAAGCGCGTGAAGAGCGCCTGCAGCTCGTCCTCGGTCATGCCGTGGCCGGTGTCGGCGACGACGATCTCCACCCCCGGGACCGTGGGGGACCCGTGGGGCGACCCGGCGCCGCCGTCGGCCTCGACCGGTCGAGGCCGCGTCGCCTCGCGGACCGACACCTCGATGGTGCCGTCGTACCGGTTGTACTTCACGGCGTTGGTGAGCAGGTTGTCCACGACCTGGCGCAGACGCAGCGGATCGGCAGCGATGTCGATCTCGGTGGCGGCGTCGACGCGGACCGTGACCAGACGTTCGGTGGCCACGGGACGGACGCCCTCGACCGCCTGCCGGACCACCGCGCTGGGGGTGCAGGACTCGCGCACGATCCTGAGGGGGACGCCCGGGGTGCGGCTGCGGGCGGTCAGGAAGTCTCGCGAGAGCGCCAGCATGCGCTCGGTGTTCTCGAGCGCGACCTCCATCAGCTCGCGCGCCTCGTCGCCGAGGTCGGGCTCGGCGAGCGCGAGCTCCAGGTAGCCGAGGGCCGACGTGAGAGGCGTCTTGATCTCGTGCGACACGGCCGCCACGGCGTCGTCGCGCGCCTGCTCGTCGGCCAGCTCGCGGCTCACGTCACGGGCGACCACGACGTACCGCTCCGACCGGTGGCTGGCCACCCGACGCACGCTCACGTGGAGCGGTACCTGCGAAGGCCCGGGATGGCCGAGGCGCACCAGGGCGCGCTCGACCTCCTCGCCCGCCCGCGAGAGCGTGAGCGGGTGGGACCGGGAGTCCAGGGGGGTGGTGCCGTCCGCGAGGTAGAACGGCCCGTCGCGCACGACCGACGCGGCGTCGACCGCGCCGATGCGACGGGCCAGGTCCTCGGCGGCACGGTTGGCCGACGTGGTGCCGTCGGCGTTGAACGTCACCACCACGAAGTCGACCACGTCGAGCACCTCCGCGAGCACCCGCTCCTGGGTGCGCGCCGAGTCCAGCGCCGACCCGACGAGCCGGGTCTGGGCCTCCAGGAGGCGACGCTGCGCGACGTTCCGCCGGGTCCAACGGCTTCCCGCCCACGACGACATGCACAGGAGCAGGCCGAGGTTGAGCACCGTCGCCACGCCGGCCCGCCAGGGCTGGTCGCCGTTCAGGTCCTTGACGGCCTGGGCCGTGAGCAGTCCGACGAGGCTCGCCGAGAGCACGATGACACGCGGAGGCGTCGGCAGCTGGACGGCGACCCAGGCCACCGGGAGCACGGCGAGGACGAAGAAGCCCGACCCCGGTGCGGCGAAGAACAGCAGGCTGCACACCACGACGTCGAGCAGGCAGATCAGGGTCGCCGCGACCACGGTGGCGCCGCGACGCTCGATGCCGAGCGAGCCGAGCAGGGCCGACAGGATCGCCGTGAACCCGGCCAGGACGGCACCGACGGTGAAGACCGCGGGGTGCGCGGGCAGCGACGTGGCGATCGCGGCGACGACCGGGAAGGCGAGGGCCGTGAGGAAGAGGAACTGCGCAGCGAAGACCTCGCTGGGCGCGACCTGGGGCTGTGCCTCGTGGAGCGGTGCCTCGTGGGGTGGGGCGTCGTCGCCCGACGTGACCCGTCCCGAACGTCCCGGGAAGGTCGGCATCAGCATGGGGAAACCCTAGCAATTCCAGGCCGGGCGCGAGGGCGCTTCGGCCGAGGTCGACCTGGTGCGGGCGGTGGCCGATTTCACCGGCGAGGACCGGCTGCGGTAGGCTGCGGCAGTTGCCTCGGCGAGGGTCGGCCCGTCCGACCGTGATCGACAGGGCGCTCCACGGAGTGTCGTGTTCGAGCGCCTGTCGCGACGTCCCGGCCGTCGACGCGGCCGCCCCACACGTCTTCCCGCACCACCACCCCCAGGAGCTTCCCGTGGCCGAGATCAAGATCCCCGCAGAGACCCGCACCGAGTTCGGCAAGGGCGCTGCCCGTCGCATCCGTCGCGCCGACCAGGTGCCCGCCGTGCTGTACGGGCACGGCAGCGACCCGGTGCACGTCACCCTGCCGGGCCACGCGCTCATGCTCGCGCTGAAGAACAGCAACGCACTGCTCTCCATCGCGCTGGGCTCGACCACCCACCTCGCGATCCCCAAGCAGGTCCAGCGCGACCCGCTCAAGGGCTTCATCGAGCACGCCGACCTGCTCATCGTCAAGAAGGGCGAGAAGGTCACCGTCGACGTCCCCGTGCACGTCGAGGGCGAGGCCGCGCCCGGCACCCTCGTGGTGCTCGAGAACGCGAGCGTCTCCCTCGAGGCCGAGGCCACGGCCATCCCGGAGTCGGTCGAGGTGTCCGTCGAGGGCCTCGAGGTCGGCGCCCAGGTGCTCGCCTCCGACCTCACGCTGCCCGAGGGCTCGACCCTCGTCGTCGACGACGAGCTGCTCATCGTCAACGTGACCGCTGCGCCCACCGCCGAGGAGGTCGAGGCCGAGCTGGAGGAGGCCGAGGCCGAGGCCGGCATCGAGCGTGACGAGTCCGACGAGGAGGCCGCCGAGGCCGCCGAGGGTGACGACGCCGAGGCGCCTGCCGAGGACGCCGACTCCGAGTCGTGACCTGGCTGGTCGTGGGGCTCGGGAACCCGGGCCCCACGTACGCCGCCACCCGGCACAACGTGGGCTACCTCGTGGCCGACGTGCTCGCCGACCGCATGGGCGGTCGGTTCAAGGCCCACACGTCCGGCCGCGCCGAGGTGGTCGAGGGCCGGCTCGCCGGCGAGCGCGCCGTGCTCGGTCGGGCCCGCTCGTACATGAACGAGAGCGGCGGACCGGTCAAGACCCTGACGTCGTACTTCGACGTCGAGCCCGAGCACCTCGTGGTGGTCCACGACGAGCTCGACATCGACTTCGGTGCTCTCCGTCTGAAGCTCGGTGGCGGCGACAACGGCCACAACGGACTGAAGTCGATCCGTCAGTCGATCGGCACCGGCGACTTCCACCGGGTCCGCGTGGGCATCGGTCGTCCGCCCGGTCGCCAGAGCGTGCACGACTTCGTGCTGAAGCCGTACTCGTCCACCGAGCGCAAGGAGCTCCCGGTGCTGCTGGAGGAGGCGGCCGACGCCGTCGAGAGCCTCCTCACGCGAGGACTATCCGAGACCCAGAGCGCGTTCAACCGGTAGATGGACCTCCACGCACTGCTCTCGCCCCACCTGGCCGGGTCGCTCGCCGACGTCGTGTCGCAGCGCCCGCGCACCGTCACCCTGCAGGGACCGGCCGCGCTGCGCCCCTTCGTGGCCCGTGCCGCGGCCGACGCCTCCACCGTCCTCGCCGTCACCCCCACGGCCCGCGAGGCCGACGAGCTCGCCGCCGACCTCTCGGTGCTGCTCGGTGACGACGCCGTGGTGGTGTACCCGGCGTGGGAGACGCTCCCGCACGAACGGCTGTCGCCGCGCTCCGACACCGTGGGCCGACGGCTCGCCGTCCTGCGGCGGCTGGCCCACCCCGGCGCCGGCGCGCCGCCCGTGCGGGTGGTGGTGGCGCCGGTGCGGTCGATCCTCCAGCCGCAGGTCGCCGGCCTGGCCGACCTCACCCCGGTCGAGCTCGTGGTCGGTCAGCAGGCCCCGCTCGACGACGTGGTGCGCGACCTGGCTGCCGCCGCCTACGTGCGGGTCGACCTCGTGGAGCGTCGCGGCGAGTTCGCGGTGCGCGGCGGCATCGTCGACGTCTTCCCGCCCACCGAGAACCACCCGCTCCGCATCGACTTCTGGGGCGACGAGGTCGAGGAGATCCGCTGGTTCTCCGTCGCCGACCAGCGCACCACCGACGCGGTGGAGCGCCTCTGGGCGCCGCCGTGCCGTGAGCTGCTGCTGACCGACGAGGTGCGCGGCCGTGCGGCCGCCCTGGCGACGGAGCACCCAGCGCTCGCCGAGCTGTTCGGCAAGGTGGCGGAGGGGCACGCCGTCGAGGGCATGGAGTCGCTCTCTCCCGTCCTCGTCGACGAGCTGGAGCTCCTCGTCGACGTGCTCCCCGCCGACGCGGTGGTGGTCGTCAACGACCCCGAGAAGGTGCGGGCGCGTGCGGCCGACCTGAACGCGACGAACGAGGAGTTCCTGCAGGCGTCCTGGGCGGCCGCGGCCACCGGCGCCGCCGCTCCCATCGACCTCGGCGCGGCCGCGTTCAAGGAGCTGGAGGAGGTCCGCGCCGTCGCCCTGGCGCGTGGCCTCGCGTGGTGGAACCTGTCTCCGTTCGGTCTGGACGACGAGGACACCGTGGTCGTGCCCGCCGAGGCGGCGCCGCTGTACCGCGGCGACACCGAGCAGGCCGTCGCCGACGTCCGCGGCTGGTTGGCCGACGGCCGGTTCGTCGTCGTGGCAGCACCGGCCGCCGGGCAGGCCCAGCGCACGGTCGAGTGGCTGGCCGAGCACGACGTGCCCGCTGCACTCGTGGACGGGGACACTCCGGCGCCGGAGGCGGGGAGCGGCGTCGTGGCGGTACTCGTCGCCGACGTGGACCACGGCCTCGTCGCCGAGAAGGCCGTGCTGCTCACCCACGACGACCTCGTGGCCCAGCGGGCCGCCGAGCGCCCCGACCGCTCGAGCATGCCCGTGCGCCGCCGCAAGCAGGTCGACCCGCTCGAGCTCAAGGCGGGCGACCACGTCGTGCACGAGCAGCACGGTGTGGGTCGGTACGTCGAGCTGGTCAACCGCACGATCCAGGGCGCGGCCCGCGAGTACCTCGTGATCGAGTACGCCCCCAGCAAGCGCGGACAGCCCGGTGACCGGTTGTTCGTGCCCATGGACCAGCTGGACCTGGTCAGCCGCTACGTCGGCGGCGAGAGCCCCAGCCTGGACAAGCTGGGCGGCGCGGACTGGACGGCGCGCAAGAACAAGGCGCGCAAGGCCGTCCGACAGATCGCCGGCGAGCTGATCAAGCTCTACGCGGCACGGCAGTCCACGAAGGGTCACGCCTTCGGCCCCGACACGCCGTGGCAGGCCGAGCTCGAGGACGCCTTCGCGTTCGTCGAGACGCCCGACCAGCTCATCACGATCGACGAGGTCAAGCGCGACATGGAGCGACAGGTCCCCATGGACCGGCTCGTCTGCGGCGACGTCGGCTACGGCAAGACCGAGATCGCGGTGCGCGCGGCGTTCAAGGCCATCCAGGACGGCAAGCAGGTGATCCTGCTGGTCCCGACCACCCTGCTCGTGCAGCAGCACTACGCCACCTTCGCCGAGCGCTTCGGCCAGTTCCCGGTCACGATCAAGCCCCTGTCGCGGTTCCAGACCGAGAAGGAGTCGCAGGCCACGCTCGAGGGCCTGGCCGACGGCAGCGTCGACCTCGTGGTCGGCACCCACCGCCTGCTCCAGCCCGGTGTCCGCATCAAGGACCTCGGACTCGTCATCGTCGACGAGGAGCAGCGGTTCGGCGTCGAGCACAAGGAGGCCCTCAAGCACCTGCGGGCGGCCGTCGACGTGCTGGCCATGTCGGCCACCCCGATCCCGCGCACCCTCGAGATGGCCGTCACGGGGATCCGCGAGATGTCCACCATCGCCACGCCTCCGGAGGAGCGCCACCCGGTGCTGTCCTTCGTCGGCGCCTACGACGACAAGCAGGTCGCCGCGGCGATCCGGCGCGAGCTGCTGCGCGAGGGCCAGGCGTTCTTCATCCACAACCGGGTGCAGTCGATCGACAAGGTCGTCCGACGGCTCGGCGAGCTCGTGCCGGAGGCACGCATCGCGGCCGCGCACGGCCAGATGGGTGAGCACCAGCTCGAGAAGGTGATGGTCGACTTCTGGGAGAAGCGCTACGACGTGCTCGTCTGCACGACCATCGTGGAGTCCGGCCTCGACGTCTCCAACGCCAACACCATGATCATCGAGCGGTCCGACACCCTCGGCCTGTCGCAGCTGCACCAGCTCCGCGGCCGCGTGGGCCGAGGGCGCGAGCGCGCCTACGCCTACTTCCTGTACCCGCCCGACAAGCCGCTCACCGAGACCGCGCACGACCGGCTGGCCACCATCGCCCAGCACTCCGAGCTCGGCGGCGGCATGCAGGTGGCCATGAAGGACCTCGAGATCCGCGGCGCCGGCAACCTGCTCGGCGGGGAGCAGTCAGGGCACATCGCCGACGTCGGGTTCGACCTCTACGTCCGGCTCGTCGGCGAGGCGGTCGCGGAGTTCCGCGGCGAGGGCGAGGCCGGGCCGCAGGGTGCCCGCGAGGTCAAGCTCGAGCTCCCGGTCGAGGCCCACCTGCCGCACGACTACGTGCCGAGCGAGCGGCTGCGTCTGGAGATGTACAAGCGTCTGGCCGACGTCCGTTCCCTCGACGACGTGGCCGAGCTGCGTGCCGAGCTGGTGGACCGCTACGGCGAGCCGCCGGAGGTCGCCGAGGTGCTGCTCGACGTCGCGCGGCTGCGGGTCGCGGTGCGTGCCGCCGGCCTCACCGAGGTCACCTCCGCCGGGTCGCAGATCCGCTTCGGTGGGCTCTCGCTCCCGGAGTCGGCGCAGATGCGTCTGCGTCGGGTGTACCCGAAGAGCATCTACAAGCCGGCCACCGACGTGGCCCTCGTCCCGGCGCCGCGCACGGCCGCCGTGGGCGGTCGTCCGCTGCGGGGGCGCGAGCTCCTCGAGTGGGTCGACACCGTGGTGCAGACCCTCGTCGCCTGAGCAGGTCCGCCCCCGGCGGGGCAGGGCGTCGCACGGTGCGAGAATGGCGCCGTGACTCATGTGGTGATCATCGGCGGGGGACCAGGCGGCTACGAGGCCGCGCTCGTGGCGGCGCGTCTGGGGGCTCAGGTCACCGTGGTCGAACGCGACGGCCTCGGCGGCTCGACCGTCCTCACGGACTGCGTGCCCAGCAAGACGCTCATCGCGACGTCGGACCTGCTGACCGAGGTCGAGTCCTCGGCCGAGCTGGGTGTCGAGGTCCCGCGTGACGTCCGCGCCGACCTCGCCGCGGTGAACGACCGGGTCATGAAGCTGGCACTGGCCCAGTCCGCCGACATCGCCGGACGCCTCGAGCGCGAGGGCATCGAGTTCGTCAAGGGATCCGCCCGGCTGGTCTCCGCCGGTTCCGTCGAGGTCGACGGTCGCACCATCCAGGCCGACGCCGTGCTGGTCGCCACCGGAGCGCACCCACGGGTCAGCCCCGACGCCCTCCCCGACGGCGAGCGGATCCTCACCTGGGAGCAGGTCTACGCGCTGCGCGAGATCCCCGACCACATGATCGTCGTGGGGTCCGGCGTCACCGGCGCGGAGTTCGCGAGTGCCTACAACGGGCTCGACGCCCGCGTCACGCTCGTCTCGAGCCGCGACCGGGTGCTGCCCGGTGAGGACGAGGACGCCGCCGAGCTCATCGAGGACGTCTTCACCGAGCGCGGCATGACCGTCATGGGCCAGTCCCGCATGGCCTCCGTGCGGCGCGACGGCGACCAGGTCGTGGTCACGCTCACCGACGGTCGCGAGGTGGTCGGGTCGCACTGCCTGCTCGCCCTCGGCTCCATCCCGAACACCGCGGACCTCGGGCTGGAGGAGGCCGGCGTCGTGCTCGACGAGAACGGCTTCGTCCGCGTGGACCGCGTCTCGCGCACGAGCGTTCCCGGCATCTACGCGGCCGGCGACTGCACCGGGGTGCTCATGCTCGCCTCCGTCGCGGCCCAGCAGGGCCGCATCGCCATGGCGCACCTGCTCGGTGACGCCGTGCACCCGCTCGACCTGCAGAAGGTCTCGAGCAACATCTTCACGTCGCCGGAGATCGCGACCGTCGGCCTGTCGCAGCGCAAGATCGACGAGGCCGGCCTGCACGTCGACGTCGTGATGCTGCCGCTGGCCACGAACGCGCGCGCCAAGATGCAGGGCGTCCGCCACGGCTTCGTCAAGCTCTTCTCGCGCCGCGGCATGGGCGTCGTGGTGGGGGGAGTGGTGGTGGGCCCGCGAGCGAGCGAGCTGATCCACGCCGTCTCGCTCGCCGTGTCCGCCTCCCTGACGGTCGACCAGGTGGCCGACGCCTTCACGGTGTACCCGTCGCTGTCGGGTTCGGTGGCGGAGGCGGCTCGCAGTCTGCACCCCCGCTGACCTGCGGAAATGACAGGCGTGTAGTTCACGCACACCGGTGGAAGTCGCCGCCGATGTGTGGTTCCGTTGGCCTGGCTCGCTCGTCACATCCGTCACATCTGTCACAGGATCGGTTTTCCCCATGCGCCCCTGGACCTTGGTCCGGCGAACTGTCCCGTTCGCCGTCGTCTCCGCCGTCGCGGTGGCCTCCCTCGTCTCCACGTCCGATGCCGCACCGTCGGCTGTCGTCACCGCCGAGGCGAAGCCCGCCGAGGTGACCGAGACCGAGGTGCCCTCGGTCGACCCGACCGAGGACGAGGCCCGCCCCGACCAGAAGACGGCGCCGAGCACCCCCGAGGCCGAGGAGCCCGAGCCGGCCGCGGAGCTGACCCGGTCGACCGAGACCTTCTCGCTCCTGGGAGTGACGTGGGACGCCGGATCGACCGACGAGGACCCGACGGTCGAGGTGCGCTGGCGCTCGCTTGCCGACGGCTGGAGCGACTGGACCACCCTGGAGACCTCACCGACCGATCCCGCGTCCACCGGCGTGCGTCCCGGCACCGACCCGCTCTGGGTCGGGGAGTCCGACGGCGTCGACGTCCGCGTCAGCACCCCGTCCGGGCGCTCGCCGAGTGGTGTGCGGGTGTCCACGGTCACCGATGGCGAGAACGGCAGCGCGATCATGCCGACGGCGGCCGCTGTCGGCCAGCCCAAGATCATCAGCCGCGCCTCGTGGGGCGCCAAGAGCGGTTCGTCCTGTAACGCGCCGGTGTACGGAGCCTCCATGCTCGGCACGACGCTGCACCACACCGCCGGCTCGAACAGCTACACCAAGGCCCAGTCCGCGGGCATCGTCCGTGCCACGCAGGCGTACCACACGGGCAGCCAGGGCTGGTGCGACATCGGCTACAACTTCCTCGTCGACAAGTACGGCCAGATCTTCGAGGGCCGCAAGGGCGGCATCACGAAGATGGTGCGCGGTGCCCACGCCGGGGTCAACGCCGCCAACGAGCGCACGGTCGGCGTCTCGATGATGGGCAACTACGACGTCGCGCAGGTCCCCACAGCCATGAAGACCGCGGTCGCGGACCTCATCGCGTGGCGCCACTCGCTCGCCGGCCTCAAGGCGACCGGTACGTACTCCCTCGGGGGCAAGAAGGTGAACCGGATCATGGGTCACCGCGACGTCAAGAGCACGGCGTGCCCCGGGCGCTACGGGTACGCGTGGCTGACGCAGTCGGGTGGTCTGCGGAGCATGGTGGCGAAGCGACTCGATGGCCCGACCGCGACGCCCTCCCCGACCGCGACGCCCTCCCCGACCCCGAAGCCCTCGGCGACGCCGTCGACCGGCGACGTCTCACGCCTCTCGAGCGGCAAGATCGCCCTCGAGGGCCGCGGCTTCGGCCACGGGATCGGCATGAGCCAGTACGGAGCCCAGGGCGCCGCGCGTGAGGGTGTCGGCTACGCCACGATCCTCTCGACCTACTACCCCGGGACGAAGCGCACCGAGAAGGGCGGCTCCGTGCGTGTGCTGCTGAGTGCGGCGACGGACCCCACGCTCACCGTCCTCCCGGCCAGCTCCATGCGAGCCCGCCAGATCGGCAAGCCCAGTACGTCGCTTCCGACGAAGACGACCCGTGGCACCACCATCGACCGCTGGCGGATGGTGCGGGTCGCGTCGGACCAGAAGCGCACCGTCCTGCAGTACCGCGAGAAGGGCACATGGAAGTCGTTCCGCGCGTCCTGGACGGGCTGGGGCCAGTTCGAGGTCTCCGGCGGCGTGATCCGTCTCGTGATGCCGAACGGCAAGAGCGTTGGGTACCGCAGCATCGTGCGGTCGGCTCCGCCCTCGTCGGGCTCGACGAAGCGGACGACCCTCAACGTCCTGACGCTCGAGAACTACCTGCGCGGCGTCGTGGCATCGGAGATGCCCTCGAGCTGGAAGAAGGAGGCCCTCAAGGCCCAGGCCGTCGCTGCACGCACGTACGCCGCGCGGGCACTCGCTCCGACCCGCGTCTACGACATTTGCGACACGACGTCCTGCCAGGTCTACAAGGGGGTCGCCGGTGAGACCGCGTCGACCGACGTGGCCGTGCGTGAGACTGCTGGCGACATCCTGACCTTCGACGGTGCACCGGCCCTGACCCAGTACTCGTCGTCCTCGGGTGGCGTCAGTGCCTCCGGTGGCCAGCCGTACCTCAAGGTCAAGACCGACCCGTACGACTCGTGGAGCGGGAACCCGAACTCGAGCTGGACCGCGTCCGTCACCGCGAGCGCGGTGCAGAAGGCGTTCCCCTCGATCGGCACGTTGAAGTCGATCAAGATCACCAAACGCTCTGGCGTCGGAGCGTGGGGCGGACGAGTGGACGCGGCGCAGGTCGTGGGCTCGAAGAAGACGATCACCGTGACGGGACCCGAGCTGCGCTTCGGCCTGGGCTTGAAGTCGGCGTACCTGCGCTTCCGCTGACCGGGCCGGCAGGCTCCGGAGCAGCGGGCCCGCGCATACTGGGACGCATGTCCTTGCTCCGGTCGTTCGCTCTCGCAGCACTGGCGAACGCCGCCTCGTTCGCCGCGGCGGCACTGCTCCTGCCCGGCTTCGACATCCGCCTGGGCGGGTTCGTCGCCGCAGTCGCGCTCTTCACCGTCCTGGCCGTCGCGCTCAGGCGTGTCTCGGCGACGCTCGACGCGCGTCTGGCCAGACCGTCGGCGGTCCTGGGAGGTCTGGCTGTCACGGCGGCGGCCCTCGTGCTGACGGACGCCGTGGTGCCCCGCCGTGGGTTCGACCTGGAGGGTCCGTGGACCTGGGCGATCGTGATCCTGGTCGTCTGGGCCGCAGGGGTGGCCTACGGCGAGGTCGACACCCAGGCCCCGGCGGACGTGCCGCCCGTCGAGGCCTGAGGGCCGCTACTCCGCAGCGGGGGCGTCGGCGATCGTCGCGACGACCTCGCCGGCACCGATCGTGGCTCCGATCTCGGCCGAGAGCCCGGTGACGGTGCCCGCCTTGTGCGCGGTGATGGGCTGCTCCATCTTCATGGCCTCGATGACGAGCACGGTGTCGCCGGCGGCGACCTCCTGGCCCTCCTCGACGGCGACCTTGACCACGGTGCCCTGCATGGGCGAGGTGAGGGAGTCACCGGACGCGGCGGCGCCCGCGGCCTTGCCGCCCTTGCGCTTCTGCTTCTTGGCGCCACCGCTCGCGGCGCCAGCCACGGCTCCGAGTCCGCCGGGGAGGACGACCTCCACGCGCTTGCCGGCCACCTCGACGACGACCCGCTCACGCTCGGCGGGCTCGTCGGTCTCGGAGGCGCCCGCGTACGGCTCGAGCTGGTTGTCGTAGTCGGTCTCGATCCACGTCGTGTAGACGTCGAACGACCCGTTGAACGCGTTGTAGGCCGGGTCGTCCAGCACGTCGCGGTGGAAGGGGATGACCGTCGGCATGCCGTCGACGACGAACTCGTCGAGGGCGCGGCGGGAGCGCTCGATGGCCTGCTCGCGGGTACGCCCGGTGACGATGAGCTTGGCGATGAGCGAGTCGAACGCGCCCGGCACGGTCTCGCCCTCCTCGTAGCCGCCGTCGAGGCGGACGCCCGGGCCGCTCGGGGGAGCCCACTTCGTGAGCGTGCCCGGAGCCGGGAGGAAGCCGCGACCACCGTCCTCGGCGTTGATGCGGAACTCGATCGAGTGGCCGATGATCTCCGGGTCGCCGTAGCCGAGCTCCTCGCCGGCGGCGATGCGGAACATCTCGCGCACGAGGTCGATGCCCGTGACCTCCTCGGAGACGCAGTGCTCGACCTGCAGGCGCGTGTTGACCTCGAGGAAGCTGATGGTGCCGTCGGCGGCGACGAGGAACTCGCACGTGCCGGCGCCCACGTAGCCGGCCTCCTTGAGGATGGCCTTCGACGACTCGTAGAGGCGCGCCAGCTGGTCGTCGGACAGGAACGGCGCGGGGGCCTCCTCCACCAGCTTCTGGTGGCGGCGCTGCAGCGAGCAGTCGCGCGTGGAGACCACGACGACGTTGCCGTGGCTGTCGGCCAGGCACTGCGTCTCGACGTGGCGGGGCTTGTCGAGGAACTTCTCCACGAGGCACTCGCCGCGACCGAAGGCGCTGACGGCCTCGCGGACGGCGGACTCGTAGGCGTCGGGGATCTCCTCGAGGGTCTTGGCGACCTTGAGGCCACGACCGCCACCACCGAAGACGGCCTTGATGGCGACCGGCAGACCGTTCTCCTGCGCGAAGGCCACGACCTCGTCGGCGTCCTTGACGGGGTCCTTGGTGCCGGGAGCGAGCGGGGCGTTCGCCGTCTGGGCGATCTGCTTGGCCTTGGCCTTGTCGCCGAGGGCCTCGATGGCCGCGGGCGGGGGGCCGATCCAGACGAGTCCGGCGTCGATGACGGCCTGGGCGAACTCGGCGTTCTCGGCGAGGAAGCCGTAGCCCGGGTGCACGCTGTCGGCGCCCGAGCGCTGGGCGACGGCCACGATCTTCTCGATCGAGAGGTAGGAGTCGCCCGGGGTCGAGCCCTCCAGGGAGTAGGCCTCGTCGGCGAGCCGGACGAACAGCGCGTCGCGGTCGGGCTCGGCGTAGACGGCGACGCTGCCGATGCCGGCGTCCTTGCAGGCTCGGACCACGCGGACCGCGATCTCTCCACGGTTGGCGATCAGGACCTTCTGCAGGGGCTTGCTCACGGACGGCTCTCCTCGGGATGGACAGGCTGGGCGGGGGCGGGCACTGCCTGCCGAGTGTAGGGGGCGGGACGGCCCGAGGGTGGATGAGGTACGTCACGCGGACGTCCGACCGTCGGGTTAACGAGTGTTAACCTGAGGGCATGGTCGACGTCGCACAGCTGTCCGGTCTCTCCCGCGAGCACGAGGACTTCCGCCGCACGGTGCGGGAGTTCGCCGAGTCGAGGATCGCGCCCCACGTCGCGCGGTGGGACCGCGAGCACCACTTCCCGGTCGACGTCGTGCGCGAGATGGGCGACCTCGGTCTCTTCGGCCTCACGGCGCCGGAGGAGTACGGCGGCGCGGGCGCGGACTTCACCAGCCTGTGCGTCGCGATCGAGGAGCTCGGTCGCATCGACCAGTCGATGGGCATCACGCTCCAGGCCGGGGTCGGTCTCGGGATCACCCCGATCGTCGCGTTCGGCACCGCGGAGCAGAAGGAGCGCTGGCTGCCCGACCTGGTCGCCGGTCGCGCCCTGGCGGGCTTCGGCCTCACCGAGCCCGGAGCTGGCTCCGACGCGGGCGCCACCCGCACCCGCGCCGTGCTCGACGGCGACACCTGGGTGGTCGACGGCGCCAAGCAGTTCATCACCAACTCCGGCAACGACCTGACGTCGGTCGTCACCGTCACCGCACGTACCGGGGAGCGCGCCGACGGGCGTCCTGAGATCTCGGCGATCATGGTGCCCGCGGGAACGCCCGGGTTCGTGGCCGAGCCCGCCTACGACAAGCTCGGGTGGCACATCTCCGACACCCACCCGCTGGCCTTCACGGGGGCGCGCGTCCCCGCCGACCACCTGCTCGGCGAGCGCGGCCGTGGCTACGCCCAGTTCCTCGCCACGCTCGACGACGGACGCATCGCGATCTCGGCGCTCTCGGTCGGCTGCCTGCAGGCCTGCCTCGACCTGTGCGTGCAGTACGCGGGGGAGCGCCAGACGTTCGGGGTGCCGATCGGTGCGAAGCAGGGTGTTGCCTTCCAGATCGCCGACCTCGCCGTGCTGCTCGAGGGGGCGCGGGCCCTGACCTACCGGGCCGCGGCCCTGAAGGATGCCGGAGCCCCGTACGCCGTGGTCAAGCAGGCCGCGTCGGTGGCCAAGCTGCACGCGACGGAGTCGGCCGTGACCGGGACCCGCATCGCGACGCAGGTCTTCGGCGGGTACGGCTTCATGGAGGAGTACCCCGTGGCCCGGTTCTACCGCGACGCCAAGATCCTGGAGATCGGCGAGGGGACCAGCGAGGTGCAGCGCATGCTGATCGCCCGTGGTCTGGGTCTGCCGGTCGAGTGAGTCGCGGCCCGGTGGTGGCCCGGTCCCTCTAGGGGCTGTCGGCTCGCTGCTGCGCCAGCTCGCGCTCGAGGGCGCCGAGCAGGAGGTCCAGACCCCGCTCGAACTCGTCGGAGAAGTCGTAGTCGGGCGTGAGGAAGTACTCGAGCGTGAGCTCGGCCAGGTGCGGGTGCGCCCCGGCGTCCAGGGTGTCGACCAGCGCGGCGACCTCGGCGGGGAGGTGCTGCGGGGACGTGGCCGGCAGGGTCACCTCCTGCAGGACGAAGCCGTAGACGTAGCTGTCGACCATGGCGAAGGCGCGGGCGGTGAGCGCGAGCCCGAACCCGCCCCGTCGCAGGGTGCCGATGACGGCGTCGTGGTGACGCAGGGTGGCCGGGTTCTGCGCGACCGAGCGGGTCTCCAGCAAGGAGATCGACCAGGGGTGGGCCAGCAGGACCGATCGCGCCGACAGCGCGCGACGTCGGATCTCCGGCTGCCACGGTCGGCCCGGCACGGGGAGGTCGATCTCGGCGAACACGCGGTCGGTCCGGACGTGGAGGACCTCACGGTGGGCGAGCGGGTGGTCGGGATCGCGTCCGGCACGCTGAGCGAGGTCGCGACCGCGCGACGCTCGAGGCTCGTGCGGGCCCCACAGGAGCTGGACGGCCCGTCGCTCGCCGCGCTCCCGATCTCGGGCCTCACCGCGCTCCAGGCCGTCGAGGCGGCGCGGGTCGGCGCCGGGCAGAGCGTGCTCGTGATCGGTGCGTCAGGCGGGGTCGGCCACTACGTCGTGCAGCTGGCGGCGCACCGCGGCGCGCGGGTGACGGGGGTCTGCAGCGCCGCGAAGGCCGACGCCGTGCGCGCCTGGGGCGCGGAGCGGGTGCTGGACCGGCACACGCAGGACCCGGCGGACCTCGGCGAGCGCTTCGACGTCGTGGTCGACGTCGCCGGCGGACGGCACCTGCGCGAGCAGAGACGGCTGCTGACGTCACGCGGCACCATCGTGTTCGTCGGTGACGCCACGGGCGGCCGGGTGACCGGGGGATACCTGCGTCCGATGCGCGACGCGCTCCGGATGCTCGTGCGCCGACAGCGGTACGTCATGCTCGCCTCGCGGGAGTCCGGGGACGTGCTCGCGCGGCTCGTGGACCTGGCTGCGGACGGCGCCGTCACGCCGCACGTGCAGGCCGTGGTGCCCCTGATGGAGGCGGCCGACGCGATGCGCCTGCTGGCCTCCGGTCAGGTGACCGGCAAGGTCGTCGTGGCCGTCAGAGACTGACGAGCGCGCGGCACGGCAGCGGCACGTGGCGCACCTGGTCACCGAAGTCGACCTGGGCCGACCGGGTGCCCTGCAGGCTCACGATCCGGCCGAGACCGTAGGTGTCGTGGCTGACGCGGGAAGCCACCTCGTAGATCGCGTCCGGCTCCACCGCCTGGGGCTGGAAGGGGCTGGATGCGTGGAACTTGCGACGAGGGGCCATGCCCCCATTCTCTCATCTTCGTCCACGTTCCGGTACCGAGTTCTCGTCACACGCCTCGTGGAGGTGCCGCTCAGGCGGTGCCAGGGACGTTCCAGAGGTCGGTCCAGACGACGTCGAGATCGGCCACGAGGTCGCGCAGGAGCGGCAGGCTGATGCCCACCACGGTGTGGGGATCGCCCTCGATCCCGCGGACGAACGCGCCGCCCAGGCCGTCGATCGTGAAGGCTCCGGCCACGTGCAGCGGCTCCCTGGTGGCGACGTACGCGTCGATCTCGGTGTCGCTGACGTCGGCGAAGTGCACGACGGTGGAGGCCGCGTCGACGACCTCCCGGCCGGCACGGCGGACGCAGTGTCCGGTGTGCAGCACGCCCGAGCGACCACGCATCCGACGCCACCGGGCGCGCGCGGTCGCGGCGTCGCCGGGCTTGCCCAGGATCTCGCCCTCGAAGGCGAGCACCGAGTCGCAGCCGACGACGAGCGCGTCCGGGTCGTCGACCGTCGCCGCGACCGCGCGGCACTTCAGCTGCGCCAAGGCCGCGGCCAGGTTCGCGGCGTCGCGTGACTGCACCTGCGACTCGTCGACCCCGGAGACGACCACCTCCGGCTCGATGCCGGCCGCTCGCAGCGTCGCGAGCCGGGCGGGGGACTGTGAGGCCAGGACCATGCGCACCATGGGCCCATCGTGGCAGGACCGCTCTCCACCCCCCATCGGTGGATCCGCAACATCAGGGGTGGGTCGGGGCGGCCATCGGTGGATCGTCAACCTCAGCGCCGTCCCTGCGGTTGAGGATCCACCGATGACGAGGGCGTCGCGGCGTCAGTCGGGCAACGGGGGTGGGGACCCGCACGTGGCGGGCTCGGCGCGGAGGTCCGGGTGGGTGAGGACGGCGTCGACCAGCGCCTGCGAGCCACCGATCGTCAGGCTGTCGTCGTCCACGTCCTGGGCGATGCACCACGCCCGGTCCTTCGGCCAGACGAACGAGGCGGGAGCCAGCCGACGAGGCCAGTCCGGCGCCTCGGGGCGGGCGCCCCAGCGACCGACGTCCGACAGCGGGCCGCGGAAGAGCAGGTAGGCCCGGAACCCGTCCAGGTCGGCCCGCGGCGCCTTCATCACGGCGTCGTCGAACGCCGGCGGGATCCGCGGCGGCTTGGGGCGGCGGAACACACGGCCGAAGCCGGTGAGCGCCGGGTTCTGGTAGAGCATCGAGACGGCGTCGCCACCCTCGATGTCGCCCCATCCCTCCCAGAGGGCGAAGACCGCGTCGTCGGGCGTCGAGGTGTGGGCGGTCGCCAGGTGGACGACGTCGGCGTGGACGACGTCGTCGGTTCGTTCCGGCGAGTCGTCCCTGTCGAACGGGACCTGCGCGTACGCCTCGAAGCCCGGCGGTCCCTGGCCGGCGATGACGCCCCAGTCCGCGTCGGCCCGCACGATCCAGTCCGCCACCGACACGTCGGGCTCGTGGCGCAGGGTCATGCGGGACTCAGGCCCCAGGCGGAGCGACGCCAGGCGTCGGGGCCCACGCGGTGCGGCGTGCGGTGCGCGCGCACCGGGTGTCCCCACTCGCTGCGCGGTGCCGGCTTCGCGCCCGCTGCGGCGTTCGCGGCAGCGGCGTTGCGTGCGGCCACCACGGCCACGAGCGCCGCCAGCTCCTCGGGCGACAGGTCGCCGCGGACCACCCGCAGCACCGGCGTGACCGGTGCTGCGGGCGTCTGCTCGGCGGCGTCGGCCGCAGGCGTCGTCTCGTCGCTCATCAGAGCGGGATGTTCCCGTGCTTCTTGGGCGGGAGCGTCTCGCGCTTGGTGCGCAGCAGGCGCAGCGCCTTGGTGACCTCGGCGCGGGTCTGCGACGGCTCGATCACGCCGTCGATGTAGCCGCGCTCGGCCGCCACGTACGGGTTGCAGAGCGTGTCCTCGTACTCGGTCATCAGCTCGGCGCGCTTGGCCTCGGGATCGTCGGCCGCAGCCACCTCGCGGCGGTACAGGATGTTGACGGCACCGGAGGCGCCCACGACGGCGATCTGGCCGGTGGGCCACGACAGGTTCACGTCGGCGCCCAGGTGCTTGGAGCCCATGACGTCGTACGCGCCGCCGTAGGCCTTGCGCGTGATGATCGTGACGAGCGGGACCGTGGCCTCGGCGTAGGCGTAGATGAGCTTGGCGCCGCGGCGGATGATGCCGTTCCACTCCTGCTCGGTGCCCGGCAGGAAGCCCGGCACGTCGACGAAGGTGAGCACGGGGATGTTGAACGCGTCGCAGGTGCGCACGAAGCGGGCGGCCTTCTCGGAGGCGTCGATGTCGAGGCAGCCGGCCAGCTGCATGGGCTGGTTGCCCACCACGCCGACGCTGCGACCCTCGACCCGGCCGAAGCCGATCACGAGGTTCGGCGCGAACAGCGGCTGGACCTCGAGGAAGTCGCCGTCGTCGAGCACGGACTCCATCACGGTGCGGATGTCGTAGGGCTGGTTGGCCGAGTCCGGGATCAGCGTGTCGAGCGCCAGGTCGGTCTCGTTGCGCTCCAGGTCGACGCCCTCGTCGTAGACCGGCGCCTCCTCCATGTTGTTCTGCGGCAGGAAGGAGATGAGCGCCTTCACGTACTCGAGGGCGTCCTCCTCGTCGGAGGCCAGGTAGTGGGCGTTGCCGCTGCGCGTGTTGTGCGTGCGGGCACCGCCCAGCTCCTCCATGGTGACGTCCTCGCCGGTGACCGTCTTGATGATGTCGGGCCCGGTGATGAACATGTTCGACTTCTCGTCGACCATGACCGTGAAGTCGGTGACCGCGGGGGAGTACACGTGGCCGCCGGCGCACGAGCCCATGATGAGCGAGATCTGGGGGATGACGCCCGACGCGTGCACGTTGCGGCGGAAGATCTCGCCGTACAGGCCGAGCGAGACCACACCCTCCTGGATGCGGGCGCCGGCGCCCTCGTTGATGCCGATGATGGGGCAGCCCGACTTGATGGCGAGGTCCATGACCTTGGTGATCTTCTCGCCGTACACCTCGCCGAGGCTGCCGCCGAAGACGCTGAAGTCCTGGCTGAAGACGCACACCTGGCGGCCGTCGATCGTGCCGTAGCCGGTGATGACGCCGTCGCCGAGCGGCCGGTTGTTCTCGAGCCCGAACTTGGTGGAGCGGTGCCGGGCCAGCGCGTCGAGCTCGACGAAGGAGCCCTCGTCGAACAGCTGGTCGATGCGCTCGCGGGCGCTCTGACGGCCCTTCGCGTGCTGCTTCTCGGCCGCCCGCTCGGCGACCTCGACGGTCGCCTCGTGGTGCCGGCGCCGGAAGTCGTCCAGCTTCCCGGCGGTCGTGTGCAGCTCCGGACGCTCTTCGATCTCTGCCTCTGCTTCGCTCACGTGGGTCAGAGTAACGATCCTCGACGCGCCGTGGTGTGTGAGGCTTGACGCATGAGCAGCGACCGTCGCGACACGCCGGGGCCCGGGGGGCGCGATCCCCTCGACGTCGACGAGCTGCGTCGCGTGCTGCTGCTCGAGGGGAGCGTGTGGACGGGCCTCGAGGTCTCCGCGTCCACCACGAGCACCAACGCCGACGTCGTCGCTGCGGTGGGTGCCGGCGCTCCCGAGGGCCTCGTGGTCGCGACCGAGCACCAGACCGCCGGCCGGGGGCGGCTCGACCGGCGGTGGGAGACACCGCCGGGGGCGGGCCTCATGGTCTCGGTGCTCCTGCGCCCCGACGGCGTCGCCCTCCCGCAGTGGACCTGGCTGCCGCTGCTGACGGGCCTCGCGGTCGACCTGACGGCGCGGGACTGCGGTGTGACCTCCGGGCTGAAGTGGCCCAACGACGTGCTCGTCGAGGGCCGCAAGATCAGCGGGATCCTGCTCGAGCGTGCCGACGGGCCCGCCGGTCCTGCCGCCGTGGTGGGGATCGGCCTCAACGTGTCGTCGACGCCGGACGAGCTGCCGGTGCCCACGGCGACCTCCCTCGCGATCGAGGGGGCCACCACCGTCGACCGGGGGGTCGTCCTACAGCTGCTGCTGGGCCACCTCGAGCGGCTCTACCGGCCGTGGGTGGCGAGCGCCGGTGACCCGGCGCTCCTGCGGCGCGACTACCTCGAGCAGAGCGTGACCCTCGGGTCGCGCGTGCGGGTCGAGCTGCCCGACGGGTCCACGCTGACCGGCGTCGCCCACGACATCGACCCGCTCGGCCGGCTCGTCGTGGACGGGCGGGCGATCAGCGCGGGCGACGTGACCCACGTCCGTGCCATCGGTTGAGCCTTCCGCCGCCCGTGTGACCAACGGGTCCCCAGGTCGCCCACGTCGTCGGGAGGGTCGACGACGGAGGCCTTTGCGCAGACGTCGCCCGCGGCCCGTGCGCCACGTGGGAGGATCAGCCCATGGCCCTCTCACGCAAGCTGATGATGGACGGTGAGCAGACCGTCGCGACGACCCGGACGCACGTCAAGGTGCTGTTCGTGCCGCTGGTCATCCTGTTGGCTGTCGCCTTCGCCGGAGGCTTCCTCGCCGCCCAGGTCGGCAACAGCGGGGACGGGTACGTGCGCTGGGTGATCATCGGCATCGCCGTCGTGCTCGTCCTGTGGGGCAGCGTGCTGCCGTTCGTGCGCTGGTTCCTCTGGACCTACACGCTGACCAACAAGCGCATCGTCGAGCAGAAGGGCATCCTGACGCGCGAGGGGCGGGTCATCCCGCTCAGCCGCATCAACGACGTCTCGTTCGAGAAGAACCTCAACGACCGCATCCTCGGCTGCGGGACCCTCATCATCCACAACGCGAGCGACGAGGCCGGCCTGGAGCTGCGTGACATCCCGCGCATCGAGGGCTTCCACCGCACCGTCAGCAACCTCGTGTTCGACTCGCACCGCCAGAGCGATGAATCGGTCTGAGCTGCGTGACGAGCTCGCCCGCCTGATCCTGCAGGAGGGCATGGAGCTCACGGGTGAGCAGGTCGCCGGGAAGGCCGGGCTCGACCTCGACCGCGCCGAGCGGCTCTGGCGCTCGCTGGGCTTCGCCGACAGCGGCGACGATCCGGCCTACGGCGAGCACGACGTGGCCGCCGCGCGACTCGCTGCGCTGGCGCTCGAGGAGGGCGTCCTCGAGGAGCGCACCATCTTCCGGATGACCCGGGCGCTCGGCCAGACGCTGGCGCGGCTGGCCGACTGGGAGGTCCAGACGATCGTCGACCAGGTGGAGTCCGACGTCGAGTCGGGCCGGGCCGCGAGCCGCCTGGAGAGCGCCGTCGCGATCGCCGAGCACGTGGGTCCGGGCTTCGAACGACTCCTGCTGTACGCCTGGCGGCGTCACCTGGCCGCCGCGGCCGGCCGCCTCGAGGCGCTCGGGGCCGTCGACGCCGAGCTGCTGTCGACCACCATGAGCATCGGCTTCGCCGACCTGTCGCGGTTCACCGCCATGACCAACACGCTCGACGACGCCCGCCTCGGCGAGCTCGTGGAGAACTTCGAGACCCGGTGCACCGACGTCGTCACGTCGCGTGACGGCCGTGTCATCAAGGCCCTCGGCGACGCCGTGCTGTTCGTGAACCCCGATCCGCGTGAGGCCACGCTCACGGCGCTCGAGCTCGTGGCCAACATCGGCTCGCGCGACGACCTGCCCGACGTGCGGGTCGGCCTGGCCACCGGCTCGGTCATCAGCAGGCTGGGCGACGTCTTCGGCCCGCCCGTGAACCTGGCCGCGCGCCTCTCGCACGTGGCCCGCAGCAACCGGGTGCTCGTCGACGACGAGACCGCCGGACACCTCACCGACGACGAGTTCGAGATGCGCGCGCTGCCCCCGCGCCCGCTGCGTGGCTTCGGCAACGTCTCACCCATCACCATCAGCCGTCGGCGGGCGTTCCGTCCGCGCACGGTGCGGCGCTGGTAGCGGGGGACGTCGGAGGGCGGCCGAGGAGTCAGTAGGCTCCTGCCATGCCGCTGACCCCGCACCTGGCCGTCGTCGGTGGCGGCCAGCTCGCCCGCATGATGCAGGTGCCCGCCGTGGCCCTCGGGCTACGCCTCCGCCTGCTGGCCGAGGGCCCCGACGTCTCGGCCGCACAGGTGGTGCCCGACCAGCTGGTGGGCGACCACACCGACCTCGCCGACCTGCGTGCCGTGTGCGACGGCGTGCCCGTCGTGACGTTCGACCACGAGCACGTGCCGCCGGCCCACCTGCGCACGCTCGAGGCAGAGGGACACGTGCCTCGGCCCGGGCCCGACGCCCTGCTGTACGCGCAGGACAAGGGCGAGATGCGGGTGCGCCTCAGCGTGCTCGGACTGCCGTGCCCGCTCTTCCTCCTGCTGCCGAGCGAGGCGGAGGAGGCCCTCGCCGAGCTCGAGGACTTCGGCTACCCCGCGGTGCTCAAGACCACCCGGGGCGGCTACGACGGCAAGGGTGTCTGGGTGGTCCGGTCCGAGGACGAGGCGGCCGAGGTCCTGGCCGCTGCCGACGGCCAGGAGCTCGTCGCCGAGGAGCTGGTGGACTTCCGTCGCGAGCTCAGTGCCCAGGTGGCCCGCAACCCCTCCGGCGAGGTCGTCGCCTACCCGGTCGTGCAGTCGACGCAGGTCGACGGCATCTGCAAGGAGGTCGTGGCGCCGGCCCCCGACCTCGACCCCGCCCTCGCGCAGGAGGCCACCGACGTGGCGGTGCGCGTCGCCACCGCGCTGGGGGTCACCGGCATGCTCGCCGTCGAGCTGTTCGAGACCAGCGACGGACGCGTGCTCGTCAACGAGCTGGCGATGCGCCCGCACAACACCGGTCACTGGAGCATCGACGGCGCCGCCACGAGCCAGTTCGAGAACCACCTGCGCGCCGTCCTGGACCTGCCCCTCGGCCCGGCGACGCCGCGCGCCACCTGGTCGGTCATGGTCAACGTGATCGGTGGCGCGGTGCAGGACCTCGAGGCGCAGGAGGCCGTCGTCCTGGCCGCCGTGCCGCACGCCAAGGTGCACCTGTACGGCAAGGCCGTGAAGCCCGGGCGCAAGGTCGGCCACGTGACCGTCGTCGGCGACGACCTCGACGTGGTGCTGGCCGACGCCCGCCGCGCGGCCGCCCTCCTCCAGGACGGCTGACGACGTCCTCCACGTCGCCCTCCCCGCACCACCCGCCGTCACCGCTCGGGGGGAGGGGCGGCGCCGGACCTCGCTAGGATCGCGGCCATGAGCGCAACGCCCCGCGTGGGCATCGTCATGGGGTCGGACTCGGACTGGCCGGTCATGGAGGCAGCGGCGCAGGCGTGCGCCGAGCTGGGGGTGGCGTACGAGGCCGACGTCGTCTCGGCCCACCGGATGCCCGACGAGATGCTCGCCTACGGGCGTGACGCGCACACGCGCGGCATCGAGGTGATCATCGCCGGGGCCGGCGGCGCGGCGCACCTGCCCGGGATGCTGGCCGCGGTCACGCCCCTGCCCGTCATCGGGGTGCCGGTGCCGCTGAAGTACCTCGACGGCATGGACTCGCTGCTCTCGATCGTGCAGATGCCCGCGGGCGTCCCCGTGGCCACGGTCTCGATCGGCAACGCCCGCAACGCCGGACTCCTCGCCGTGCGCATCCTCGCCGTCGGCGACGACGTGCTCACCGGGCGCATGCTGGACTTCCAGGCCGAGCTGGCCGACGCCGCCCGCGCCAAGGGTGAGGCGATCCGCGACCGCTGAGGGGGGCTCAGACGGTGGTGCCGGTGAGCCCGAGCGTGCGGTCCGTCCAGTCCTTGAGGTCGGAGTACAGCGACGGGTTCTCGCCGAGCGACAGGCCGTAGGACGGCACGATCTCCTTGAGCTGCGGCCGCCACCCCTCGATCTGCCCGGGGAAGCAGCGCTCCAGCACGTCGAGCATCGCGGAGACCGCGGTCGAGGCGCCCGGCGAGGCGCCCAGCAGGCCGGCGATGGACCCGTCGGCGGCGTTCACGACGGTGGTGCCGAACTCGAGGGACCCGCCGAAGCGGCCCTTCTTGCGCACCACCTGCACGCGCTGACCGGCCGTGATGAGCTCCCAGTCCTCCTCCTCCGCGAGCGGGGCGAAGGCACGCAGGTCCTCGACCTTGCGGCCGCGGGTCTTGGCGAGCTCGAGGACCAGGTACTTGATGAGCCCCCACGAGGTGACGCCGATGGCGGCCATCGGCATGAGGTTGTGCGGGCGGATCGAGAGGGGCAGGTCGGTGAACGAGCCCTCCTTGAGGAACTTGGGCGTCCAGCCGGCGTAGGGGCCGAACAGCAGCGACCGCTTGCCGCCGATCACGCGGGTGTCGAGGTGCGGCACCGACATCGGCGGGGCCCCGACGGCGGCCATGCCGTAGACCTTCGCCTCGTGCTTCTCGGTGACCGTGTCGTCGAGGCAGCGGATGAACTGCCCGCTCACGGGGAACCCGGCGAAGCCCTTGATCTCCTCGATGCCGGACTTCTGGAGCAGCTGGATCGCGCCACCGCCTGCGCCCACGAACACGAACTTGGCGGAGATGGTGACCGTGCGGTCCTCGGTCCGGTCCTTGACCTTGACGCGCCAGGTGCCGTCGGTGTCGCGGCCGAGGTTCTTGACCTCGTGGCCGTAGCGCACGTCGGCGCCCTGGGCGGTGAGGTTGCCGAGCATCTGGGCGGTCAGGGAGCCGAAGTCCACGTCGGTGCCGTGGTCGGTCCAGCTGATGGCCACGTCCTCGCGCTCGTCGCGTCCCTCGGCCATGAGGGGCAGGCGCCGGGCGAACTCGTCACGGTCGTGGATGAAGTCGAGCCCGGCGAAGAGCGGGTGGCCGGCGAGGGTGTCGTGGCGCTTGCGCAGGTACTCCACGTTCTCCGCGCCGCGCACGAAGCTCACGTGCGGCACGGGGTTGATGAACGTCGACGGGTCCTTGAGCAGGCCGTTGTCCACACCGTGCGCCCAGAACTGGCGCGACAGCTGGAACTGCTCGTTGACGGTGATCGCCTTCGACACGTCGACGCTGCCGTCGGGCTGCTGCGGCGTGTAGTTGAGCTCGCAGAGCGCGGAGTGGCCGGTGCCGGCGTTGTTCCAGGGGTCGCTGCTCTCCAGCGCGGGAGCCTCGAGGCGCTCCAGCACCGTGACGGACCAGTCGGGTTGCAGGGTCTTCAGCAGCGAGCCGAGCGTGGCGCTCATGACGCCGGCGCCGACGAGCAGCACGTCGGTCGTGATGCGCGTGGGTGTGGCGGACTGACGTACGGGGGATGCGGGCGTGTTCAACGCGGACTCTCCTGGATCTCACCGGGGCAACGACGTGGTCGACGTCTGCAGCACCGTCAAATCTCCCGCGTGAGGGACGGTGAACGCGACTCGAAACGGTGTGATCTTGCCCAGGAGGCGTGTGATGTTCCTCGCGTCGGGGCCACCCGCCGCCGCGGCCGTCAGTACAGGGCGGCCCGATAGGACTCGCCGTAGTAGGCGGCGATCTCCTCGAGCGTCTGGTCGGACCGCTCGAGGGCGTGGGCGATCTCGGGCCGTGACGGCACGGAGTCCGGCCGCCACGTGCTCGGCTCCCACAGCTCGGACCTCAGGAACGCCTTGGCGCAGTGGAAGAAGACCTGCTCGACCTGGACCTCGCAGACCAGCACCGGTCGGTGTCCCTTGACCTCGAGGTGCTCGAGGTAGGACGGCGGAGCGTCGTCGGTGCGCAGCAGCCGGGCCCGTCCGTTGACGCGCAGCGTGTCGCCGCGGCCCGGCACGATGAACAGCAGGCCGACGTGGGGGTTGGTGAGCACGTTGAGGTAGCCGTCGGCGCGACGGTTTCCCGGTCGTTCGGCCAGGGCGATGGTGTGCTCGTCCACCACGTGCACGAGCGACCCGGCCGGGTCGCCCTTGGGTGACACGTCGCACGAGCCGTCGGCTGCCGACGTCGACAGCAGGCAGAGCGGGGAGGCATCGAGCCACGCGACGTGGAGCGAGTGCAGATGGTCCCGGTCCTTGGCGACGGTGCGGGGCAGGGGGGTGCCGAGCACCTCGCGGAGCTCGTCGACGTCGTGGATCTCGGTCATGCGGCCACGCTAGTCCTCCCCGTCGTCCACCAGGCCGTGTCCAGCCGGACGGTGGCTCAGTGGTCGCGGATGAACGACGTGACGCGGGTGAGCGTCGGGGTCCGCGGCGCTGAGCCGAAGCCGAACCGGACGGGCGGGTCCACGGGCGCCAGCGGGCCGAGATCCTCGCCGTCCCACGCGACGGACGCGGACTCCACGCCCCACGCGTCGGAGGCGGCGTACCACTCCGTGCGTCCCCGACCGGCGCTGCCGTGGGTGCGCACGCCCGGCATCACGCGTCGTGCGATCGGGTCGCAGAAGCGCGCCCAGACCTCGCGGTGCGCCAGGGGAGTCGGGACGGCCTGCAGCAGCCAGCCGATCGGCGCACGCGTCCCGGGAGTCCAGCGGACGCTCAGCGGGCCGGCGTCGATGCCCCATCCGGCGAGCGCCACGGGGACGATCCGGAGGTCGTCGAAGGTGTAGGTGGTCGAGACCAGGTCGGCGATGCGCTCGTCGGGGGCGAGCAGCACGCGGTGCCCGTCGGGGCGCTCGACCATCGCATCGGCGAAGCGGCCGTACGGGCTCCGGTCCCACATGCCCACGACGACCCGGGTGCCGCTGGTGGTGCCGAGGCCGACGATGTGGCCGTCGAATCGTTGGATCACGCCTCACAGTGTGGGCGATCCCACGCGTCCCGGCAGTGTCAGTGGCGGGCGGGCGACGTACTATTGCTAGGTCGTCCTAGTATTTCGATCTCGTCAAGCATCTGGAGCCGCACCGTGTCCGACATGTTCGTGTTGTCCGAGGAGCACCAGGCCATCCGCGAGGCGGTGCGGGCCGTGGCCGAGGCCAAGGTCGCGCCCTTCGCCGCCGAGGTCGACGAGGAGGCTCGGTACCCCCGCGAGGCCCACGAGGCGCTCGTGGCGGCCGACTTCCACGCCCCCCACGTTCCGGAGGAGTACGGCGGAGCCGGTGCCGACGCGCTGGCCACGGTGCTGGTCATCGAGGAGATCGCCCGCGTCGACGTCTCGGCGTCGCTCATCCCGGCCGTGAACAAGCTCGGGTCGCTCCCGGTCATCCTCGGAGGCGACGAGCGGATCAAGAAGGACTACCTCTCGCGTCTCGCGGCCGGCGAGGGCTTCAGCTACTGCCTCTCCGAGCCCGACGCCGGGTCCGACGCCGCGAACCAGAAGACCCGCGCGGTGCGCGACGGCGACCACTGGGTGCTCAACGGCACCAAGCGCTGGATCAGCAACGCGGGGGAGTCGGAGTTCTACACCGTCCTCGCGCAGGCCGACCCCGAGAAGCGCAGCAAGGGCATCACGGCCTTCGTGGTGGAGAAGTCCGACGAGGGCGTCTCGTTCGGAGCGCCCGAGAAGAAGCTGGGCATCAAGGGCTCGCCCACGCGCGAGGTCTACCTCGACGACGTCCGCATCCCCGAGGACCGCATCATCGGCGACGTCGGCCAGGGCTTCGCCCTCGCCATGCAGACGCTCGACCACACCCGCGTGACGATCGCCGCGCAGGCGGTCGGCGTCGCGCAGGGCGCCCTCGACTACGCGCTCGGCTACGTCCAGGAGCGCCAGCAGTTCGGCAAGCCGATCAGCGACTTCCAGGGACTGCAGTTCATGATCGCCGACATGGGCATGAAGATCGAGGCCGCGCGCCAGCTCACCTATGCCGCAGCGGGTCGGTCCGAGCGCGGCGACAAGGACCTCACGTTCTTCGGCGCCGCGGCGAAGGCCTTCGCCTCCGACACCGCCATGCAGGTCACCCTCGATGCCGTGCAGCTCCTGGGCGGGTACGGATACACCCGCGACTACCCGGTGGAGCGGATGATGCGCGACGCCAAGATCACCCAGATCTACGAGGGCACGAACCAGGTCCAGCGGATCGTGATGGCGCGCCAGCTGCTGGCCGGGGTGCAGTCGACCCTCTGACCTGCGCAAACGTGCCGCTAGGGCAGCCGCTTAGAGCGTTGCTTGCGACCTCTGCCTCGATGTCGCGGGTGCCGGGCATCAGCACGGGAGAGCACGGAATAGCACGGAAGCGCACAGCGACTGTGACACGTCTGTGACGGGCTTCTACCCTCGTTGCGGGCAGTGTCGAGGGTGTCCCTACAGGGGGCACGATGTCGACCACGGCCGCGTCTCGGTGCCGGGGTACCTCGCGGCCGCAAGCGTGACTGGGTCTGCCCGAAGCTGTCTGGCTTCGGGGGCGCTGGGCAGGAGGCGCCGATGGTCTTGCTGATGCCTCAAGGGTGTTCGCGGGCACAGTGAGACCTCGATGCTGTACGTGACGTGACGTGACGTGACGTGACGCTGGCGAGGTCTTCGGTCCAAGTGGGCAGCTTCCTCGGTATTCCGAACCTGGTGACGGGCTGCACGCCGTGAGGATCGATGTAGGTTCGCGGCGTAGGCGACGGGAGATTCAATGACGACCAACGAGGTGCGACGGCAGACGCGCCGCAAGATCTTTCTCGAAGTGCTCAGCGTCGTCGTCCCGATAGCGTCCGCACTCTACTTCTCGGCCCAGTTCATCGGCGAGTGGTCAACCCGGCGCACCCAGCTCGCCACGATCTGCACGGTTGCGATCCTCACAAGCTACTGGATCTGGCGTCGGAGCAGGGTCCCCGCCGACATCTCCGCACCGAAGAAAGACGACGTGAAGGAAGATGATGACGAAGGCGATGGCGAGAATGAGGGTGGCCCCTGGTGGGATCCCTCCAACATCTTGTTGTTCCTCATCTTTCAGTTCGCCCTCGTTGGCGTCGTCGCAGTGGGAATCTTCCTCAACTTCCTTGTGTCATGGCTTGTGATCCTTGCGTTCGTGATCTTCAACGATCCGAGCTTGGGCGAGGTAGCCGTCACCGCAGGAGCGATGCTGGGAGTTTCCTTCGTGCTTGAGTTCGGCGTCGTTTTCCCGTTGGCTAGGTTGTGGAACCTCGACCCGGAGGCGGATTCCGAAACGCTCGACCAGTTCTGCCCGACTCCACGCAGCTGAGCCAACCGCGGCGAGTTTGCTCGCTTCGCGCCAGCCCCGTCTCGAGTTGTTGCGGTCGTGAACCACGATGGGACGTCTGCACTGGAGAGTGACAGGCCATCGCGCGCGGTCAGGTGCGGGGTGCAGCGTGTCGGTGTGCACCGTTCAGCGTTTCGGTAGTCCCCGTCGAACCATGAAGTCGATGGCGGCGTTCATGTTGGTGGGCTCGATGAGTGTGCTGGGGTGAGCGTTCGCCCAGACGCGGAACACTTCGTCGACGAATCCTTGACCGACGCTCTCCACGTCGGTGAAGTCAAGCTCGACTTCGGTGAACTTCTCGAGCCCGTTCATGAGGCGTTTGGCTTCGCTTCGGCTGACGAAGTCAACTCCGATGGTGAATAGCTTGATGACGGGCCGCGTGCGGGCGAACTGGTCGTCGATGGTGTACTCGCGGAAGACGTCGCCGAGGGACAGTGTGGTGCTTTTGTCGATCGTGAGTCGCACGAGAGTCCCTGAACGATGGGGGGCAGTTCCGACACCTTGGTCGTCGCGGTCGTTGTCGACCGTCCAGGCGATCTCGTTGGCTTCGATTCTGAAGACGTTGACGGCCTTGGATGTGAAGAAGATGCCCTCGCCGGTGTGTGCTTCTGGTGCGGTTGTTTGCTTGCCTTTGGTGAGTTCTGCGACGGCTGCGAAGCGATCGGGAAGGTTCTTTGCCTCTCGTAGGTGTTCGAAGATCCCGATGCCGTCGTCTTGGATCTCGATGATCAGATTTCGGGGTTGGTCGGTGATACGTGTGTGCGCGAACGTTCCACTCGAGTGGTCGATGGCGTTGTTCAGCATCTCTGTGAAGGCGTACTGGGCGATGGAGCGTGCTTGCGGTTCGAGCCTCAGCTGGGGGGCGAGGGCGAGCCACACGTCCGACTCGTCGAGATTTGCGATGGGATCGGTGCGCTCGATCGTGGGCGCGGTTTCGGACGGTTGAAGCGCGCTCTTCGACCCCACCTGGGACGTGCGAACCGGTTCGGCGGAGGAGGCGTCTGGTGCACGACGAGTTTTCTCCCACGCTTCGCGTGTCGCATGAAGGTCGTAGCGGCGGTGGCCACCGGGAGTCACGAAGGCGGGTGGCAGTGTTCCGTCGAGGCCCAGGAGGCGTACTTGGCTGACGGAGATGCCAAGGTCTTTGGCGATGACCCCAATGGAGACATACCCATCCGATGCCGGTGTCGTCACTGGCAAACCTCTCAAACCGATATAGGTTTACGCGGTCATTTCCCCAAACCTGTATCGATTGTAGATTCTTTGCAACCAAATCTGCAACCGGTATAGGTTTTCGAGATTTCGGTGCTAGATGCCGATCGGAGGGTCGGGTGCCCTCGGGGTCCCGCAGCCTCGACCGCGCGACGGTGGACGAGGCGTCGATGTCCGGACGTGGTGACCTCGTCTGGATGCATGCCAGTTGTGAAGGACGTCGGCGCTGAAACTGTGGGTTGTGGGTCGACCGCGACGGAGTCGAAGCGGGTCGGGGCGCTGCGCTTGTTCTCCGAGACCGCCCACGCCGTCTCGGCGTCAGCCGGAGGAGTCACCACCAGCGGGTCCTGCAGACCGGAGGCCCGCGCCGCGGCCACGGCTCCGTCGATGCCCACGCCGGACGTCACCAGGTCGTCGGCCGCCTCGGCCGCTCCACCTCCGTGCCCCCCGTGGCCGCCGTGCCCACCGGCGTCGTCGGCGTCCTGCCCACCGAGCGACGTGGACAACGAGGTGCCCGTCCACGACAGCGCGGTGCGAACCTCGCCGATGTTCTCGCCGGCGAAGCGGGACCAGGTCAGGCCGGTGGCCGAGAGGAGGAGCGCGCCGAGCGCCACCCAGACGCCGACGGTGGCGTGCACCGACAGGGTGCGCCGGCGGCCGGTGGCGGACGTCTCCGGCAGCAGCAGGCGCCGCGCACGCCTGTCGCTGCGCCGCTTCGTGAACCACAGGGCGAGGCCGCCGAGGACGACCACCCACAGCCAGCTCGCTGCGAGCTCGCTGTAGTTGCGGCCCACCGCACCGAGGTGGAGGTTGCGGTGGAGGTCGTCGATCCAGGCTCGGACGCCGAGCCATTGTCCGAACGTGCGCTCCTGCCCGAGCACCTCGCCGGTGTACGGGTCGACGAAGACCGCCATGTCGTAGTCCGTCGGCACCGTCTCGTCGGTGAACACCACGCGGGTGCTGCTGTCGTCGGCGATCGGCGGTCGCACCTCGACGAGAGCCCCGTCTGGGTGCGCCTCACGTGCGGCCGCGAACTGCTCCGAGAGCGGCAGCTGGGCCACGCCGGGCTCGACGGTGAGCTGGTCGGCGTAGACGGCGCGCTCGATCTGCGGCGCAGCCGTGTAGACGAGGCCGGTCGCGGCGGCGACGAGGATGAACGGCGCGATGAACACGCCGGCGTAGAAGTGCAGGCGCAGCACCAGTGGCTTGAGCTGGGCCCAGGCTCCCGGACGTGCGTCGGTGGAGGTGGTCATGGGTGTCCTTCGAGAAGTGAGGAGTGTGAGAGGAGGTCAGGAGAGGAGGGGCTGGCCGAGGATCTCGCCGCGCCGGGCGCCGGGCAGCACCGCGAACACCGCGGAGCCGACCGGTGTCGTCCACTGGTTGAGCAGGTCGAGCTCGGCGAGCCGACGCTGGATCGGCAGGAACTGACGCTCGACGTCGGCCTGGAAGGACACGAAGACGAGTCCGGCATCGGTGAGTGCACCGGCCGGCGGAGGGTCGTCGTAGTTGTACGGACGGCGCAGGATGCGCTGCTTCCGGTCGTTCGGGCGGGCCCGTCGCACGTGCGCGAACGGGTCGATGACCTCGAGGCCGTTCTCGTCGACGGCGGACAGGTCCGGGTCGTCCTCGAGCCGCCCACCGGTCAGCGGGCGGCCGTCGTCGAGCCGCCGGCCGATGGTGCGCTCCCGCGCAGGTCGGTCGATCTCGTCCCACGTGTCGAGATCCATGGAGATGCGCCGGACCACCATCGTCGTGCCCCCGACGAGCCAGGCCGGGCCGCCGTCGTCGGCGTCGCGCCACACGAGGGCGTCGTGCTCGGCGGGACCGGGGTTGGCGGTGCCGTCGACCTGACCCATGAGGTTGCGTGGCATCCGGTCCTGGCGAAGGGGCCCGCGGAAGCCACGTTGCACCCAGCGGACCGTCACGAACGTCCGTGCCTCCTTGGTGAGCAGGCGGACGGCGTGGGAGACGGCGAGCTCGTCGTCCCCGCAGACCTGCAGCAGCAGGTCGCCACCGTTCCAGCGGTCCTCGAGCCGGTCGATCTCGAAGTCCGGGAGCGGTCCCAGCCAGCTCGGCACCTCGACGCCGGCCGCTGCCACCGCGCCCGCGCCGACCGCCAGCGTGACCGTCAGGCCGCTCGGGCGGAGGGAGAGCTCGGGCTCGGTGTCGGCGAGCCCGGGGCGACCGCTCATGAGCCGCTCGACGTCGTCGGTCCAGATGGTCAGGAGGCGGCGCAACGCGTCGGCATCGACGCCGTCGACGAGGTCGAACGCCACGAGGACCCCGTGGTCCTGCGGTGGCGTGGTGACCCCGGCCTGGTGGACCCCCCGGAACGCGACGGTTCGCGCCCCGGGGTCCTCGGCCGAGGCGTCGCGGCCGAGGGCGGTGCCACCGGCCGCGCCAACGACCACCCCGGCCGCTCCCACCGATCCGGTGGCCAGCAGCGCCCGCCGCGTGAGTCCGCGGTGGGGCTCAGCCATGGTCGCCGTGGTCGCCGTGGTCGGAGTCCCCGTGGTCCATGTCGCCCATGTCCATGCCCTCGTCGCCCTCGTAGTCCTCCTCGGCGCCGGAGAAGGAGCGGGCCGGTGCGGTGAACGACATCGTCGAGTCGTCGGAGAACGTCACGGTGATGCGCACGTCCTGGCCGGGCTCGATGGCCTTCGGCAGCTCCATCAGCATGATGTGGTCCCCGCCGGGCGAGAGCTCTTGCGTGCCGTCAGCGGGGACGACGATGCCGCCCTCCTTCTGGCGCATGACCATCTGACCGTTCTCGTCGGTACCCATCTCGTGCAGCTCGACGCGGTCGGTCACGCCCTCGGCCGTGGCCGAGACGATCGTGACGTCGTCGTCCGAGGCATTGCGCAGGGTGCCGAAAGCGGCGGTCATGCCCGAGTCGGCCGCCTTGACCCAGGGGTCCTGCACGGAGACGGTCGACGCCTGCGTCGTGGCAGCGCCGTCGTCCTGGGCTCCGCAGGCGGTGGTGAGGCCGAGCACGGAGACGGCGACGAGCAGGGTGGTCCTGAGGGATCGGGTGGTGCGGTTCATGCGGTGGTGTCCTTGTCGTGAGGTGTGTGGGTGCGGGAGCGACGCACGAGCGTGATCACGGCGGCGACGAGCACGACGGCCGCGAGACCGCCGAGTGCCAGGGCGCCGGTCCGCGACGTCGACGAGACCTCGGTGGCCTCTCGCTGCGTCGGGGCCGCCGTGGCCGGTGCCGTGCCGTCGCCGAGCGTGAACGAGACGACGCCGTCGAGCGGGTGCCCGTCGGCCGAGACGATTCGCCACACGAGCGTGTAGCGACCGTCGGGCAAGGTCTCGGCGGGTGCGTCGGCCAGCAGCCGCGGGCCGTCGACCCGAGGCGCGAGCGTGGCGACGCTCTGGCCGTCGCGACGCAGCACCATGGCGGGGCTGATGTCGCTGACGGACTCGTTGAAGCGCAGCTCCAGCTGCTCCGGCAGGGCCTCGACGGTCGAGCCGGTCTGGGGGTTGGAGCCGATCAGTGCGCTGTGCGCGCTCGAGACGGCCGCGGGCGTGAGCACGAGGACGGCGGCGAGCAGGCACAGCAGCACCGAGCGACCCCAGGGGGTCGGGTGCATGAGTGTCTCTTCCGGAAGGAGGTGGATCGGTGGTCAGGCCGACGCCGGAGGAGCCCTTCCCAGTGGGATCGCGGTGCGCAGCACTCCGTGCGGCAGCGTTGCGGAGAGGACGAGCAGACGCGCGTGGGCGGGCCGCACGACGACGCGCACGAGCCGCAGCGCCCGCAGGGCGAGGTGGTCGACGATCGACAGCAGCGTGCGCTCGGCCCGCGGGACCGTGACCACGAGGAGGGCGGCCGCGAGGCCGTGCGTCAGCAACATCGCCAGGCCGTCGCCACCCATGGCGGGGTGCTGGGCCATCGACGTCACGTGCACGGCGCCCTGCGTGAGGAGGAATGCGGCGAGGAGGGTGCGCGGGGTCCAGCGCTGACCGCTCAGCACCCAGGACAGCGCGCCGACGCCGAGCGCGAGCGCGCCCAGCAGCGGCAGGCTGGGCGCCATGCCGCCCGCGGCCGCGTGGGCCCCGACGCCGAGCGTGGTCGTGAGCGTGCCGACGAACGCAGCGCGTGCGGCCCGGGCGGTGCCCGAAGTCAGACGGCGGTCGGCGCTCACCCGAGCACGGTACTACGCGCCGTCGTAGACGAGGTGCCCTCAGCCGGTACAGCAGGGTCAGTCGGGGAAACCGCGTAGGTGACGAGGCCGCTGGAGAGAAGCGCGTTGGCTCCAATAGACCGGTCCCGCAGTCCGGTAGGCGTCGGAGGGGCCAGCATCCGGTTGCGTTGAGGTGGACGATCAGACATCATCCGGTTATGACGATGACACTCGCCAAGTGCGATGCTTCTATCTACGGCGTGGAACTTGCCGCGCTGACTGGCGCAGCCTGCTTGCTCAACGGCTTCTCCGACCGCACACGGCTGGCGATCGTGCAGCACTTGCTCTCCGGGGAGCACCGCGTCGTCGACCTCGTCGGCCACCTGGGTCTTGCCCAGTCGACAGTTTCCAGGCACCTTGCCTGTCTTTCTGACTGCGGTCTTGTGAAGGTTCGCGCCCAGGGTCGAGCCTCGTGGTACTCGCTCACCCATCCCGAGGCGACGGTGGAGTTCCTGGCGGTCGTGGAGCGGATGCTGACCTTGACCGGCGACGCCGTCGCGCTGTGCCCGGTCTACGGCGCTGAGGAGCGGGCATGAGTAGTCTCGCCCACTCCGGACGCCTCACGGCCGCGGAGCGCGCTCGGTATGGTCGGCGGGCACAGCTTCTTGCTGGCGCCTCGGTCGGATACAACCTCCTCGAGGCTGTCATCGCCATCACTGCAGGACTGGCTGCTGGTTCCGTCGCCCTGGTCGGGTTCGGACTCGACTCGACCGTCGAGGTCTCCAGCGGACTCATCATCTTGTGGCAGTTCCGTCACCACATGCCCGAGTCTCGCGAGCGGCAAGCTCTTCGACTCATGGCGTTTTCGTTCTTTGCCCTCGCCGCCTACGTCGCCGCCGAGTCCACCCGCGCGCTCATCGCTGGCCACGAGCCGGACCCCTCGACCGTTGGCATCGTCCTCGCAGTTCTCTCGCTGGTCATCATGCCGTTCCTGTCGTGGGCCCAGCGTCGTACAGGCAAGGTTCTCGGATCGAACGCTGTGGTCGCCGACTCCACACAGACGCTGCTATGCACCTACTTGTCCGCGGTCCTGCTCATCGGTCTCGTCCTGAATGCGACGCTCGGGTGGGCGTGGGCAGACCCTATCGCTGGCCTCGTCATCGCAGCCGTCGCCGTCCGCGAAGGACTCCAAGCGTGGCGGGGGGAGGGCTGCTGCGCTCCGAAGGGGCGCGATGACCACGCCGATGCCTGCTGCGCGGACGACGTGTGTTCCGACGGTTGCTGCGCGCCTGTCGACTCGCAGACCTTCAAGCTCAGCCCTGGCCGACGCAACTACTGACGCATGCAGAAGCAGGCCTTGTCCTGTCACCTCTTGTTCGGCACCTGGTCGGCACACCACCTGCCATTCTCTGGCGCGTCGAGGTCTCTTTCGCTGAGTCCTCATCACTCCCGCCGGCCAGGACTGAACTGGTGCTTCGCGGTGGAGGTGCAGGTCCTTGTGCGGCCGAACGCCGTGGGCGCGGTCGAGCAGGTTCGAAGAAGCGTTCTCACCTACGCCGAAGAAGGCCTGTTCGGCATTTAGCAGGATGGTGCCAAAGAATAGACGTATCAGAACCCGGGTCCATTCGAGGATCCGGATTCTGCTGCGTCGGACGCACTCGAGTCCGAAGCAATGCCAGAGACACCTGGAGTCTCTGCGCCGGAGTCGCGTCGGCGGCCGACTCTCGCACTCTCGGCGGGGCGTTCTATTTCGTGAACCCGCGCCGGCGAGGGGCTCGCAGGGGTGGTCATTCTTCAGCCCCTGGCGCTGACTGATGCGGCATTCGCAGTGTCATGGAATCGCGGCAGTCGAGGGGTCAGGAACGACTATTGCACAGCGACGCTGAGCGCGGCGCGCTCGGCGAAGTCGCGACCAGGGGAGGAGCGTGAACGTCAGCCGGACCTGGGCGGTCGCACGAGCTCCAGTTATGCGAGCCTGCTACCGGCTCCGCCGGGTCGGGATCTCAGCCGGGCCCACCCTGCAGTCACTACGTAGCGCTGTGAGGGGTCGAAAGTGGCGGATGCGCTAACGCAAGGAGGAGCAGGCAGGCCTGTGCGCCCGATGGAGGCGGTATCGGCGTTCAAGCGTCGTTGAACCGTCGTCAAATGCGGTCAGAACGCGGCCTTGTGCGCCTGATGTCTCGCACATCCGCGCAGTATCGACTGGGCACTCATCAAGGGTGCCGCGACGCGTCAGGGCGCTCGCGACCAACGGGGCGGCGTTCGTCCTCAGGCGCGAGGACGCGATGGTTTCGCAGAGATGCCGTCGGCACGGATGCGCTGGGAGTATGTCTAGATGCGGGTTCGGAAGCCTCAAGATTGGCGCGGCGGATCTTCGGACGTTCGGCGCCCGTTGCCGGACGCAGCGGCGTCGCGGCTACGCTCCAACGATCCTGAGCGCCACGTCGGCGTAAGCGGCGCCAAGCTGGCGCGGGGACAGTCGGTAGTCGTCGTAATACCAGCGCGCGACATCGATGCCGCTGGAAAGGATGACCGACGCAGCAACTCTTGGCTCTGTGACATTGAACGCGCCTGCTGCGATGCCCGCGTCGATTAAACCAATCATCTCGGCGTCGATCGAACGGCGCAGGTCGAGCACCTCGGCCCGGTGCTCGGGCTCCAGGGCCGCAAGTTCGAAGTTCACGATGCGTGAGCGAGTGTGGTTCTCGGCATGGTCGACGACGAAATCCTCGACCACGATGCGCAGTTGTTCGCGAACGTCAGCTGACGCGGCCTTCCCCCTCCGAATGGCCACGAGCGTTGCCTCGTGGCCGGCGCGAGAAATCTGGTACAGCAGGTCTTCCTTCGACGGATGATGCACGTACAAAGCCGCAGAACTCGTTCCCGCAGCGCTGGTGATGTCGCGCGTCGTCGTCCCGTGGAATCCGCGCTCGGCAAAAGCGCGGGTGGCTGACTCGAGCAGTTTCGCTCGAGTTGCCTCAGTTCGCGAAGGCGTGTCCGCGCTCGGCACAGGCCGTCCCTCCGTCACTGTTCGTCGTCGGTCCCGGGCGGTCTCAGTCTAGTTCGAGATTTGTCGGCACTCGAATGACTGGCGGCAAAGAGGACCACTCAGGTCATGAACAAGGAGAGAGTGTCGACGACGCACACAGGCTTGCCGCCGGTGTCTCGTTCCACCGTGACGCGAGTGGTCACGTGGCAGCCATGAGCTGTGCGCCGGACCGAGAGCAACTCGGCGCCCCCTCGGATGGACGAATTCACTGGAAGCGGTGCAGGGAATCGCAGACGGTCACTGCCGTAGTTGACGCCCATGCTCACGCCCTTGACGTCATAGATCTCCCAGACGAACTTCGGGACGAGGGACAGCGTGAGGTAGCCGTGAGCGATCGTCGTCCCGTACGGGCCCTTCGCGGCCTCTTCGGGGTCGATATGGATCCACTGGTTGTCGCCCGTGGCTTTCGCGAACTGGTTGATCTGCTCCTGTGTGACCGTGTGCCACTCCGAGTAGCCAAGGTGTTCGCCCACGGCCGAGATCAGATCGTCGATGCCTTCGAACACCTTCATGCCGCTGGGCTCCATCTGGAACTCCTTCCTCGACGGCGAACTTCCGGGGTTTCATGATTACTAAGCGCTCGCTAACTGTCAAGCGGCGGTCACGTGCGAACGCGTTGGCGCCGAAGCGCCTCCCGTCCCCTGGGCGAGAGGCGCTCCGGTGCGCGTCGTCAGGCCGGAGTCATCCTCCGAACTGTGCCCGACCCTGCATGGCGGAGGTTCCAAGGTCGCTCTTGGGCAGCTCGCTGCCCGTCTTGGCCGCTTCGATCCACGCATCGGTCGAGCTGACCGACGCGAAGTTCGAGTTCAGCAACACCATGAGCGTCGTGTGCACCTGCTCAGCTGAGACGCTTCCAGCCTCGTTCGACAGGTGAATGGCACCCGAAGCGTCGGACAGGATCTCGGCCGCGATGCCGCGGGACTCGGCATCAGCGGCGGTAGCGATGTCACAGTTGTTCGTCATGTAGCCCACGATCGTGATCGTGTCGACCTGCTGCTCAGCCAGCCATTCGGCGACCCCAGCTCCGGAGAATGCACTGCCGAAGTGCTTCGAGGCACGCTTGAACTGAGGCTTCATGCGGCGCTCGATCTCAGGGTGAAGGGCCCAGCTGCTCGAACCGACACCGAAGACCGGAGCCCCCTCGGGGAACTCGTGCTGCAGGACCACCACCGGCATCTCGAGCTCGGTGGCGACGTCGAGTGCGCGGGTGACGTTGGCGAGCGTCTCCTCTCTCGGCGGGAACTGGACCTGCAGGAGGCCCTCGAAGTACTCATTCTGGACATCGACGACGATGAGGGCGCGGCGCTTGGCAGTCACTGTGTCTCCTTGAAGTGGAACGGACCACCATCGTCGCTTGCCGGTGCCAGTATGGTGAGTGGCTTAGATGCCAGTTATCGATGAGTCTAGGACACTTGTGCGCATTGCAGTTCACGCTTTCGACGGCATCAGTCTCTTTCACCTATCGGTGCCCACCACCGTGTTCACAGAGGTTGCTCGCCTCGGTCTGGACCCGTCGTGGCACGTCACAGTGTGGAGTAGTACTGCGCAGGTGACCACAGCTGAAGGAGTCACCATCGGCGACCTTCGCGGCCCCGAGGTCGCCGCCGAAGCCGACCTTCTCGTCTTCCCCTCATGGCATGGCGACTTGCGCGCCGCCGATGATGTTGTCACCAACGAAATCGACGCTGCGGAGGCCCGCGGAGCACGCCTCGCAGGCCTTTGCCTCGGTGCGTTCCCCCTCGCCGACACCGGCGTGCTCAACGGACGCGCCACCGTGACCCACTGGGGAGCTGCGGATCACCTAGCGACGCGCCACCCCGACCTGGAAGTCGACGCCAACGCGATCTACCTCGATCATGGTGACGTTCTGACCTCCGCCGGCACAGCGTCGGCGATCGACGCCTGCTTGCACATCGTGCGCCGCGAATTGGGAGCTGAGGCTGCCGCGACGCTCGCGCGACATCTCGTCGTCGCTCCACACCGTGATGGGGGACAAGCCCAGTACATCGACCGACCGATGCCGGAGAAAGACGGCGTTGGACAGCTAGGAAAGACCTTCGAATGGGTGCTCGCCCATCTTGATGAGGAGATCACGGTCGAGGTGATGGCCGACCGTGCACGTATGAGTCGACGGAACTTCTCACGTCGCTTCTCCGAGGTCACGGGAGTGAGCCCGGCCAAGTGGGTCTTGGGTCGTCGCCTGGATGAGTCTCGTCGCCTGCTCGAACGCTCGAGCCTGCCGGTGGAGGCCGTCGCGCGCCACTGTGGCTTCGGCAGCGTCGTCACGTTTCGGCAGAGCTTCAACCAGGCCTACGGCACCACTCCGACGTCCTACCGACGCCGATTCGCCGTCACTTCTGACGACTGATCAGGGCCCCGTGGACCGGATGTGGCGCGGCACATCGACGGACGCTTCCGGGGTCAGACGGTGCTGGCGTAGCAAGTCCATGACTTCTGCGACGGTACGCGGGCGCGACCCTGCCGGAACCAGCCCATCGTGCGCAAGTTCGGCCGCGAGTCGCAACGGCCACGGTGCTCTCAGACGAGCAGCGTCCAGCAGGCTCTCATCGGCCAGCATCCGCACTGCTTCACCCGTCACGACCGTCCCCTCACGCATGATGGCGACGTCGTCAGCCCATTCCAGTGCGAAGGCAAGGTCATGAGTCGCGACCACGATGGTCGTCTGCGCCTGCTCGAGGCGCTGCATCGCGGTGACCATTTCCTCGACCCCCCAAGGGTCAAGACCTGCCGTTGGCTCGTCCAGCAGCAGGACGCACGGCCGCATCGCCATGGCCCCAGCAAGGGCGACCCGCTTCTTCTCCCCGAAGGACAACCTGTGAGTGGGGGTCCGCCGAAGATGGACCAGGTTCAGTAGGTCGAGAGCCTCGCCCACTCGATCACGAACCTGAAATTCAGGAAGCCCAAGATTGATTGGGCCGAAGGAGACATCCTGAGACACGTCAGCCGAGAACAACTGATCGTCTGGGTCCTGGAGTACCAACTGCACTTCTTGACGATGGTGCCGAAGTTCCCGGCGGGTGTATTGCAGCGGCACGTCGTCAAGACGCACCTCCCCGGCCTGGGGTCGATGACTCCCGGCTAGGCACGAAAGCAGTGTCGACTTTCCCGAACCATTGGCGCCCAGCAAGGCGAGCCGACGGCCAGGCAGCACATTCAGCGAAGCGCCTCGCAACACCGGATTCCCGCGAGTGTAGTGAGCCTCGACGTCGACGGCCTGGAGCGCTCGGTGACTCACGACCAGGATTCCAAGAAGAATGCGACAGCGGCAATCCCGGTGATCCCGGCGGTCGTGGACAGGGCAAACGAGACGCTCGTCCTGGGTGGATCGTGAGCGGTGGGCAGCTCGCCGGTGTAGCCGCGGCTCACCAGGCCGCGCTCGAGACGGCTTGCTCGGTCCCACGAACGTGTGAGGACGGTGGCTGCCAGGGAGCCACTGGAGCGCAAGGACCGCGCAAGAGAATCATCGCCCAGCCGCGCTGCCTGGCTCTGTCGAATGGTGCGGGTGGAGTCAATGAGCATGAAAAGCATCCGGTAGGTGAGCGAGGCAACCTCCACGCACGCTGTGGGGACGCCAGCGCGCCGCAGACCGTCGAGCAGGTCCGTGATCGGAGTGGTGAGTGCAAGCAGTAGGACGGCCATGGTGCCCGCTGTAGCGCGCCCAGCCGTTTCGGCGGCTCGCGATAAGGTCCCTGCATCAATCTGCACAGTCCACGACGGATCGATGCTGATGCTGACCGCGACGGGTAGGGACCCGAGGGCAATGAAGCTCAGCGGAATGACAAGGGATCTCAGCGTCGTCGACGGACTGGTACCTGCGGGGCCGAGTATGAGGGCGGCGGAGGTGAGCGCCACCAGTACCGAAGCGGGCCAAACCGGCAGGATGAGCGCGATGCCGAGAAACCCACCGCTCAACAAGACTTTGCCGCTGAGCCCGAAATCGCGCCATGCGCTGGACCACGCGGCGTCGTCGATTCTCAGATTCGGCACGGGTCACGCCTCTTTCGCGCCGGATGGAGAACTCTCGCGACGTCGACGTCGCAGTGCGCCGAGGCAGTATCCGAGCGCAAGCCCGCCGAGACCGGCCTGTAGTGCGAACAGCCCGGACTCGACCTCGCCTGACGTCGGGGAGAACAGTGGCGTGAACCATTGCTCATACCCAGGATTGTCCGTCTGGATGAGCGTCGTCGCGGTCGAGTCCGATCCCACGAACCGTTCTTCTGGACCGGTCCGACGCGCGTCGAGCACTAATGCTGCGACCACGAGGAGAACGATGGCGACGGCAATGGCTCCGTTGATGTAGTGAAAGCGCCGCACTCAGTCTCTCCTGTCGTCCGAGACCGACTCGCCGTCTTGCGGGTCGGGAATCGCATCCTCAGTCGAGGGTTCGGACAGTACGCCGAGCCGGGTCAATTCTGGGGCGGCGACGACTGTCAGTACGCGGAACATGAGGACTCCCAACAGGCCCTCGATGACGGCGAGCGGCACCTGCGTCAAAGCGAAGACGCCAAGGAACTTGCCCAGCGCGCCAGAGACGCCGGTCGCCGGGTCCGGGAAGGCCAGGGACAACTGAAAAGCAGTCGTGACATAGGTCGACAGATCGGCCAGAAACATCGCAGTGAAGATCGCAACCGACAGACTCGCAAAGCAACTCTTCGCCAGGCGATAACCGGCATAGCCAACCCAGGGGCCGACGACCGCCATGGAGAACGCGTTCGCTCCCAGGGTCGTAATGCCGCCGTGAGCCAGCAGCAGAGCCTGGAATAACAGCACGACAGTCCCGAGGAAGGCCATCACCGATGGCTTGAACAGCACCGCGCCTAACCCAGTGCCAGTCGGATGGCTCGAGCTGCCAGTCACCGACGGCAACTTGATCGCCGACAGTACGAACGTAAAAGCCCCTGCAGCGCCGAGCAGCAGCTTCGCCTCAGGGTCATTCGTGACGCGACGGACCACGGTACGTGCACCATGAACTACGAACGGGGCCGCGACAACGGTCCAGCCCGCCGCTTGCACAGGAGGCAAGAAACCCTCGGCAATATGCATCGTTGCCTCGACTACCCGAGCTCAGACACTCCGCCAGCACCGACAGCTGCCCTCGGACCGCCTCTGACCTGCATGAAGCCACACAACGGCAGATCGAAACCGAGGCTCGCCGTGCCGGCAACGCCCGCGTCGATCGAAGCAGCAACGTCCGCGGGAAAGGGTGCGGGACGCCGAGTACCGAGGTCCACGTGAACGATGACGAGCTCGAGGACGGCCGCCAACATCCGAGTCGACTCATTGGTGATGAGTACGAGCATGTGCGCGGCGCGCGACGACCGCCCCACCCACAACGGTCGAGGCGCAACCACGTCTCCGGCGTGGATCTCTGCAAGGTAGGTGATGTGATGCTCAGCCCCGAAGGTTCCCATCGATCGGGTGGCCCGGTACCGGTCATCAACTCCCGCCAGCTCGGACAAGACATCCGCACCTGCGACTCCGAGTGCGTAAATGTGCCGCACGTTCATGTGAGCGTTCCCATCCGTCTGCTGCGGTCCGACGCTTGACTCGGTGGCGACGCGCACAACGCAAGCGTCGTCGTAGGTGGGTGGCAAGACGAGCATGGAGCACTGCCTATCGTGTCCGGCACTGAAAGTGCGCTTCGTTTGAGAGGGCGACCTCATGCTAACGCCGCGTGGGGTCCGATGGCTACGACTGAAGTGCCAGTCCGGCGCCAAGGATGTTGAGGGTTGACGCGGACCCATTCAGCCCTCACAGTGGGTGACTAAGCGCTCGCTAACCTGCAAGGAGTTCACCATGCCAGAAGCCGTCATCGTCTCTACTGCCCGCTCACCGATCGGTCGTGCGCACAAGGGGTCTCTGAAGGACGTGCGCCCCGATGATCTGACGGTGCAGATGGTCCAGGCCGCGCTCGAGAAGGTGCCGGAGCTGACGACGACCGACATCGAGGACCTGATGCTCGGCGTCGGACAGCCTTCGGGGGAGGCGGGCTTCAATATTGGTCGCGTGGTTGGAGTGCTCGCCGGGCTCGATCACCTGGCCGGGGTGACGGTCAACCGCTACTGCGCCGCCAGCGTCCAGACGATGCGCATGGCGTTGCACGCGATCAAGGCAGGAGAAGGCGAGGTCTACATTGCCGGCGGGGTTGAGACGATCAGTCGCTACCAGCCGGGTTGGGCTGACGGCCCCTCCGGCTCGGAGAACCCCGTGATGGCGACCGCGCAGGCGCGAACGGCAGGCGCTGCGGCCGGCGGGCCGACATGGAGCGAGCCGCGTGAGCAGGGACTTCTCCCGGACGTCTACATGTCCATGGGACTCACAGCAGAGAATGTCGCCCAACTCAAGAACGTCTCCCGGGCGGACCAGGACGCTTTTGCCGCGCGCAGCCAGAACCGTGCGGTCGAAGCCATCGAGTCAGGCTTCTGGGCGCGCGAGATCACGCCCGTCACGCTCGCAGACGGCTCGGTCGTGGCCAGCGACGACGGACCTCGACGCGGTGTGACCACGGAGACCCTCGAAGGTCTCCGGCCGGTATTCCGTCCCGATGGCACGGTGACCGCCGGAAACTGCTGTGCGCTCAACGATGGTGCTGCCGTGACGATCATCATGTCGGACACGAAAGCCAAGGCTCTGGGGCTGACCCCGATCGCCCGGATCGTCAGCACGGGCGTCTCCGGGCTCTCTCCCGAAATCATGGGACTCGGTCCAGTGGACGCGTCGCGTCTGGCGCTGAAGCGAGCAGGCATGACGATGAACGACATCGATCTCGTGGAGATCAACGAGGCCTTCGCCGCGCAGGTGATCGCGTCGGCACGAGAGCTCGACATCGAGGAGGACAAGCTGAATGTCAATGGTGGTGCCATCGCCGTTGGTCACCCGTTCGGTGCCACGGGAGCACGCATCGCGACCACACTGATCAACTCGATGCAGTGGCACGACAAGCAGTATGGGCTTGAGACGATGTGTGTCGGCGGGGGCCAGGGGATGGCGATGGTGCTCGAGCGTCTGTCCTGATCGGAGCCGTGGCACCGTCTCGTCCTGGGTGGCTGAGACGGTGCCATGCTCTTCGGCGTCAAGCAGTCGCCGTCTGGCCAGGATGCATGGCGATGACCCGGTCGCTGAAACCGTGCTCAGAGGCGACGGCCTTCATGCTGCTCGTCGTCTGCGTGAAGTGCTGCCAGGAGTCGGCGTGAATTGGGATGATCTGGGCTCCCGCAAGCACTTCCGCGGCTTCCGTTGCCGTCTCGTCGCTGAAGGTGATGTAGTGATCGCCGAGCATCTCCTCGAACTTCGGTCCACCCACATTCAGCACGGCGATCTCGATGCTGGGGAAGCGTTCTGCCACGTGACGGACGACGTCGACGTCGGAGTTGTCGCCGGAGAAGTACAGCGTCTTCTCGCCGGGACACTCGATGACGAAGCCGAGCACGGGTCCGATCGCCTGCCAGATGCCCTCAGGGCCGTGGTGTGCGGGCACAGCCGTGAACGCGACCTCCCGACCAGAGCTCGACGTCACGGTCCGGACGTCCCACTCGACCAGCGCCTGGGCTCCTGGCAGGATGCCCGCGACCTGCGTGGTGGTGAACACGTGCTCGACGCTCGCCGCCATCTCGCGACCTGTGAGATCGAGATTGTCGACATGCTCGTGGGAGGCCAAGACCACGTCAACATGGCCAACTGCTTCGACTGACAGCGCCGGCGGGTGGGTCTTGACGAGAGTGAAGCCCTCGTAGCCGGTGACGTCGGAACCGTAGGTGCGTGGTTCATCGAAGGTGGGATCAGTGAGGATGCGCAGCCCGGCGTACTCGATGAGAACGGTTGGGCCACCGATGAGTGTGATCGGAACGTCTGGTGAGGTCGAAGTTGTCATGTGCGACGATAGTCCGCTGCTTGACTATGCCTGATAGTCCTGATTTTGAACCGGCGCGGGATCCGTCACGAAGTCATCGCTGTCCGACGGGGCTCCCACCACGGCTGGACGATGGGGGAACCAGTCCGTGAACCCTCGGGCATGGGCCGGGAGACCCTCAAACCTGATCGCTCGATGCTGGAGGGCATCACGACACGTACGGGTACCCCAATACAACTGACGCAAAGTCTCGAGCGATGTCTTGACCACCAGTTCGGAGGGACTCGCATTGACGCCGTAGCAGGCCCGGACGCCGGTGCGATCAGATCGCAGCCATGCCGGACCAGCGTCTGTCAGGAAGAATTGGACTTGGACGCGCTCGCTGGGCAACGCGGTTGGCTCGAGGCTTTCGCACAGTTGCTGGAGGTCCATGGCTGGTTCGGCGCCGCTTGCGGTCCCCTGTGGGTATTGCCAATGGGTCGCCCAGTCGCCGAGAGCGGCGAGTACTGGACCCAACGCTCGCCCGGCCTCCGTCAACGCGTACGTGTGCTTTGCCCGGAGATCCGCTTGATCCGCCACTCGCCGCTCGATGATGCCGAGACGAGTCAGATAACCAAGTCGAGAAGCGAGCAGGCCGCGGGAAAGTCCGGGCAGTGCCTCCTGGATCTCGGTAAATCGCGTGTTGCCTACAAACAACTCGCGGACAAGAAGCAGCGACCAGCGGTCTCCGAGGAGGCGGGTCGCGGTCGAGACAGCGCAGAAGTCTGCGCTAGCTGGAAGATCGTGGTGGGCGCCGGGTGAGTCGAGATGCATAGGGAGTCCAAGAGTTCAATGCCGTCGTTGAGATCGACGGTACTGCGGCCGAGTCGAGTCAGCACAGACTTCGGAGACTTCACGGCACCCCGGCTTGCGTCCCTCGTGTCGCCTAGTCAGCATCACCAGCGTGGGAAGCGGTCACGTCCACCACGCCGTGAATGATGTGCGTGATCTGACCGTCGGCGTTGAAGATCGGCTCGTTGACCGGCTTGAAGTAGGTCACTTGGAACGCGCCGGAGGCGTCGGCGATGTCGTAGCGAGTGACTGGCATCTCGTGCCCCACTCGTTCGTCGAGTACTCGCTCGAACGCTGCTTGCATGGCATCTCGTCCGGCTCCCTCGGGCGCGTCAGGATTGTCAGGAAACACATCGAACTGATAGCGACCGATAACCTCGTCGCGACTCAAGGAGTCGCCCAGTGTGGCATCGGTGACCGCCACGATGGTCATGTCCAAGTCATAGACCAAGTAGTTGGCCGGGATGGCGTTGAAGATCTGCTCGTAGTCGACGGTGCTCATGTTGGTCTCCGAATCGCGGCTTCTGAATCGCTCTCAGTCGAACACGGCAGATCCAGTTGAAGACAGTTCAGAATCAGCACTGTCGTTTCGGAACGGGGAGGTCTGTCAGCCATCCATGAGTCGTAGGGCAACGGCAAGAGTGACTATGCCGGAGGAACTCGTGGGATCCTGCCCCGTCAGCGCCCCAATCCGCTTGATGCGGTAGGCCACGGTATTGGGGTTGACGAGCAGGTCCTTCGCAGTCCGTGTCATGTTCATGTCGTTCTCCACGAACGAACGAAGCGTCGCCAGAAGGTCGGCTCTGTGCTCGGCGTCGTAGGCAATGAGAGGTCCAAGAGCCTCATTCAGGAGGTCCTCGGTGTACTCACTGCGGACCAGGATGCGATCAAGGATCACGTCGGTGAAGAAGACCGCACCATGGTGAGCGCGAGCTGAGGTCACGACGGCGGCGGCCTCCTGAGCCTCGCGGAACGACCGCTGGATTCCCGCAACGCCAGTGTGGGGACGGCCGACCGAAACTCGGCAGTCACCTCGCTCGGTCGCCACGGCATCGGCAACAGCGTGCAGGCTGTCTCGGTCAGCCTCGTTCGCAATGCGGACCAGGCAGATCACATCGCCATCGCGAACCCCGAACAACACCTTCGCATGCCTGCTCATCTGCGATCGAAGGAGGTGGATGATGTTCTTCGCCTCGGCTCGCAGACGCTCAGCGGGGATGGAATCGGGCTTGAGCACGACAACGGCGACCTTGGTCTCGGACGAGAGGTGGAGCCGCGCCATCTCAACTCGCACGCGGTCGGACAGCACCTGGCCGAGAAGCAGGCTTTCCAGCAGGTCGCTTCGTAGGACGTCGCGAGCGTGATGCACACCGGCTGACTCTGCCGTGTACACCTGGGCGAGTGTGATCGACACCATGTCGACGTAGGCGAATATTCGGCTCACCAGCTCCAGGGCTGCATCACGCATCGCGGGCTCGTCCCCGGCTTCATCGAGGACGGCCTGCCAGATCCGGGCGCCCCAGATGCGGTAGCTCTGCAGCAGTGCCGTCAGGCTGACGTCCTGGTGGACTCTGCGCGATGCGCTGCGTTCGATGTTTCGCAACTGCCGCGACCCCGGAGGTTCGTCGTCCAGCAAGCTCTCGAGAAGATCGGTCACCGTGAGCAGAGCCGTCTCGAGGACGTCTCTGGACATCGTCAGCTCGCCGAGCGCTCCATAGTCCACAATTCCCTCGCGAACATCGGCCACGATGAGCTCAGCGAGATCGTGGCGTCTCTGGAGCAGGCGCTCGACCAGACGTCTGCCGTCTGCGCTCACGGGCTGCAGGTCTGTCCGTCGGTGCGGCGCGGCATCGCTCACGACGAGCGTCTCCAGTCCTGGCTCGATGAGGTTGAGGAAATCGCGAAAGTCGTCGTGAAAGTCTTCGGAGTTCGACGAGAGCTCGGCCACTGCCGAGAGCGACGATCGCTGGGTGATGCTATCGCGTCATGCATCGTTGCGGAACGCAGTTGTCGACGCAACGGCGCCAAGGTCCACCCACACTGCCCCTACTGGCGCCACGAAACGCGAGATGAGTGACCCCATGACAGCGACAGCACACGCACCCGCCGCCACCGTCCATGCGCGCACCGACGGTCCCGTGCGGATCCTCACCATCGACAACAGTGCCAAGCGCAACGCCTTCACGGGCCTCATGACGACACGTCTGCTCACACTCCTGCAGGAAGCCGATGCTGATTCCTCGGTGCGCTGCATCGTGGTCACGGGCGCCGGTACGGGGTCCTTCTCCTCGGGTCACGACCTGGCCGAGGTGCTCGAGAATCCGGAGACTGCCGGAGACCCCACTGCGAACGCCGCCTTCACGATCCCTCCGCTTCTAGGGACGCCGGTCATCGGGGCAATCAACGGCAACGCGTACGCGGCGGGCTTCATCCTCGCTCTGAACTGCGACCTGCGTGTCGCAGGAAGCAACGCGCGATTCTGTGCGGTGGGGGCGCGGATCGGTCTCGTCCCGGTCGGGGGTCAGCTCAGTCGGCTGCTCGACGTCGTGAGCTATCCGATCGCTTTCAAGATGCTGGCGACAGCCACGCCCATCGATGCCCATGAAGCGCTGTCGGCGCAGTTCGTCACTGCGGTGTGTCCGCCGGAGGACACGGTCGATGAAGCTGTGCGCCTCGGGAAGCAGATCGCCGAAGTGTCGCCGGCGGTGATCCGCGCCATCAAGACCGGACTGCGGGCGACCATGTCCCACGGCCGCGACCCTGGACTCGCTCTTGAGCCGTTGCTCGCCGAGGTGGTGCGTGGGCTTCCCGACGGCGCAGAAGGTGTCGACGCCTTCCTTGGAAAGCGCCCCGCCAGATACCCCGACAGCCCCGACGGACTCCAGGACCGACTCGACGAGGTCGTAGCAGCTCGAGTCGCTTCTTGGACCGTCGACCCATGACAGAACAGCGAGGGGAGGCTGCGGCGCACACCTCCGAAGTCAGCAGCCCCGTGTTTGCGGTCGCAGTGATAGCGATCGGCACGCTGCTGTCAATGAGCGCATGGTTCTCCGCCACCTTCGTCATACCTCAACTGCGCGTCGACTGGGCCCTGGGTGCGGCTGGGACCTCGATGCTGACGATCGCAGTTCAACTGGGATTCGTCGGGGGGGCGTTGCTTTCGACAGCGACGGGTATCGCCGATGCTGTGTCGGCTCGCCGGCTCATGTGCATCGGTGGCATCGGGGCCGGGTTGTGCAACGCGGGGTTGCTGTTGTGTGAAGGGCTCTCGTCTGCTCTCCCTCTTCGAGTGGCGACGGGTGTCTTCCTGGCGGCGGTCTACCCACCGGCTGTCAAAGAGGTCTCCACATGGTTCCTGAAGGGACGCGGCAAAGCTCTTGGGGTCATGATCGGCGCCCTCACGATCGGATCGGCGCTACCGCATTTGGTGAGTGCCTCAGGTGGACTCGACTGGAGGCTGGTGATCGCGGTCACCAGCGTGTTGGCGGTCGCCGGCGGTCTTGTTGTCCTGCTCGTTAGGGGTCAAGGTCCCTACCCGTTCCCGCGCCGTCCGTTCAGCCTGGGTGGGGGGTTGCGTTCGATCCGCACCCGCGAGGTTGCCTTGGCAAATGTCGGCTATGTCGGCCACATGTGGGAGCTCTACGCGATGTGGGCCAGTGTGGGCGCCTTCATCGTGGCGCTGCCATCTGTGTCGTCGAGATCCGACGCGGCGAGCTTCGGCGCCCTCATGGCGTTCGGGTGCATCGGCATCGGCGCGATCGGGTGCCTGGTCGGTGGCGTGATCGGGGATCGATGGGGACGGTCCCGCGCTGCTCTCGTTAGCCTCGTATGCTCCGGCGGCGCGGCCCTCCTGCTGGCAGCCATCTACTCTACGGCACCTCTGACCCTCGTCATCGCCGTCTGCGCGTTCTGGGGCTTCTGGGTCATAGCCGATTCAGCGCAATTCTCGGCCATGGTCGCGGAGGCTGCCGATCCTGACTACGTCGGCGGTGCGATCTCGTTGCAGCTGGCGCTCGGCTACATCACGACGATGGTGACCTTGGCCGTCGTGCCTCAGCTCGTCGAGCACTTCTCCTGGCAGCTCGCCCTCGTGGTCCTCGCGATCGGACCGGCCATCGGTGCGGCGGCCATGGTCGCCGTGGAGCGCGGCAGTTCAGCGTCCGCCTGAGGGCCCGGGCGTCGCTGCGCACCCGTCAGGGAATTCGAGACAGAAGCCAGTCAAAGTCCTCGTCCTGCCCGTGGCTTGCGCGTTGACGCCGGCGTGAGACTCGGACGGTCACAGTCCAGGACGCACCGGGCAGGTGCAGACGAGAAGGGTTCGGCATGGTTGCGGACGAACAGCGCACGGCAGTGAGTACACCCGGCACCTCGATGGCTGACGTGGGGACGCTTCCGCCACTGGGGGTGGTGCCATCGAGGATGCACGCCCAGGTAGTGCGGCAGGACAGGTATGGGGACGCGGCCACCGCCTTCGTGCCGGAGGTGGTGAACACTCCACGGATCGGCCCTGGAGAGGTGCTCGTGGCGGTGATGGCTGCTGGGGTGAACTACAACAACGTCTGGGCGGCGCGCGGGTACCCGGTGGACCAGGTCGCGACGCGTCAGCGCCGAGGTGAGCCCGAGGACTTCCATATCGGCGGTTCCGACGCGTCCGGTGTCGTCTATGCCGTGGGCGACGGAGTGGACGACTGGTCGGTAGGTGACGAGGTCGTGGTTCACCCGGGAGTCTGGGACGCGGACGATCCGTGGATCGAGTCCGGCAAGGATCAGATGATCGCACCGAGCGCTCGCATCTGGGGCTACGACACGAACTACGGCTCCTTCGGGCAGTTCGCTCGCGTCCAGGCACACCAGCTGATGCCGAAGGCCGATCATCTCTCGTGGGCCGAGGCCGCAGCCCCGACACTGGTTGGCACGACGGCGTACCGAATGCTGATGGGCTGGGAGGGGAACACCGTCAAGGAAGGTGACCTCGTCCTTGTATGGGGGGGGGTCGGGCGGGCTCGGCACACAAGCCAGCCAGCTGGTCAACGCTGCCGGGGGGCGAGCGATCGCCGTCGTCTCCGGTGAGGACCGCGGCGAGTACGCGATGAAATATGGAGCCCTCGGCTACTTGGACCGGCGGCGGTACGACCACTGGGGTATCCCGCCATTGGTCGACGACAAGGAGGGCCAGAAGGCCTGGACCGCAGGCGCAAGACAGTTCGGCAAGGACTTCTGGGCGCTCGCGGGGGGCAGAGAGGAGCCGGCGATCGTGTTCGAGCACCCCGGCGCGGCCACCATCCCGACCTCCATCTTCCTCTGCCAGCCCGGCGGCATGGTCGTGATTTGCGCGGGCACGACGGGCTTCGACGCCATGGTCGACCTGCGCTACCACTGGACCCGTCAGAAGAGACTGCAGGGATCTCACGGGACGAACGACGCACAGGCACATGCGTACAACGACCTGGTCCGCGCAGAGAAGATCGACCCTGCGCTCGGTCGAGTTCTGGGCTTCGAGGACATTCCCCGTTCGCATGCCGAGATGGGGCGAGGTGAAGAGGTCTTCGGCAACACGGTTCATCTTGTCGGCGCGGAGACGCCCGACTCAGGTCGCCGCTAGGGCTTCCGCGGGGGCTGGGTCCGGGTCGCCGGATCCGTTCGTCCGGGGGATGACGAAACGAGCAAAACGTGAAAGTATGCTCTCAAACAGAGTGCACTCGCATCAGTGAGTGCGGCAAGGAGCACTATGTCGTCAGATGTGTCCGACATCGATCCGACCCGGTTCCGTGAGGTGTTGGGGCAGTACCCCACGGGTGTCGTCGTCGTCACCGCGAAGGACTCTCACGGAGACGCGATCGGGATGACGGTTGGATCCTTCACGTCCGTGTCGCTCGATCCACCGCTCGTCGCCTTCCTGCCGAGCTCGACGTCGTCCTCTTGGAAGGCCCTTCGGGAAAGCGGCGACTCCTTCTGCATCAATGTGTTGGGAGCTGGGCAGGAAGACCTCTGCCGCGCAGTCGCGACGCGCAAGAGCGACAAGTTCGCTGGCTTCGCTCTGCGGGAGTCGCCCCGTGGCAACCCGGTCATCGACGGCGCGGTGGTCTGGATCGACTGCATCACCGAGAAGGTGCACCCAGGTGGCGACCACGAGATCGTCGTCGGGCGCGTGCTCGACCTCGACCACGGATCGCCTGATCAACCGCTGCTGTTCTTTCGCGGAGGGTATGGATCCTTCTCTCCTCTCTCTCTCGCCTCGGGTGACACGGACCTGCTCTCGCACCTGGCGGAGATCGATCTCGCCCGTCCGCACATGGAGGCTCTTGCTGAACGGTTCGAGACCGAGGTGACGGCAATCGTCCTAGTGAACGACGAGATGGTTCTCGCTGCCGCGGCGGGTCGTACCGATATCGCTGTCGCTCCAACTCGCGTAGGGCAGCGCTTGCCCTTCATGCCGCCCATCGGCAGTTGCTTCGCAGCCTGGGGAGACGCGGCGCTTCGAGATTCTTGGATCGGCTCAGTCGCCGACGCGCTGGATGAGCAGCAGCTGGCAGAACTCTCCAAGGTCCCGGACCTTGTACGAGAGCGTGGCTACGCGGTGGCTCTGGGGCACCAGGTGGGCGCTCATCTCGAACTCGTAGCCACGCAGATCAACGCGGGTGACCCGGAGGTACCGCAGTCCTCGATGCGGGACGCGTTCTTCGCAGCTCTCGACGGCTACAACCAACTCGACGATCCCCATGACGTGGAGCTCCGCTCGCTGAGCGCTCCGGTCTTCGACTCGACTGGATCCGTGGCCTACATGCTCACGATGTGGGGACGGTGGGAGCGGGTCACGGCATCTGAGGTGGGCGAGCGTGTCAAAGCACTCTGCGCCACAGCCGCTGCCGCGACCCAGACGATCGCAGACCGCTGAACTCGACGTGCGGACCTGTCGTTGCGGAAAGCGAGAACTGGGTCTCTGAAGTTTGAATCAACACTGTGTCGCCCATCTCACGTTCGACCTAATCATGGCTTGAGTCGATGGGCTGAAAAACCCCAGGACGGTACGTCCTGGTTCCCGAAGAGTCCGCTGGCGACGGCGGCACGAAGCATGGAGGAGCGCGATCATGAGCGATGTCCAATACGAAGTGGTCGACCCGAGCAACGGTGAGCTGGTAGCGACGTATCCGACGCACACCGACGAAGAGATCGTGCACGCCATTGGAGCCGCGGACGGCGCGTTCCGCTCCTGGGGCCGGCACGGCTCGATCGATGAGCGGGCCCGGCTGCTGCACGCGGCGTCGGCTCTGCTGGTGGAGCGCCGCGACCAGTTCGCCGCCATCATCAACCGTGAGATGGGCAAGGACGTCGCAGCCGCGCTGTTCGAGGTCGACTTCAGCGCCTCGATCTTCGCCTACTACGCCGATCACGCTCCGTCGTTCCTGGCCGACCAGGAACTGCCGCTGCTGGGAGGAGAAGGCTCCGCGCTGCTTCGTCGCGAGCCGCTCGGCGTCCTGCTGGGAATCATGCCCTGGAACTTCCCCGTCTACCAGGTCGCTCGCTTCGCTGCGCCCCATCTGGCTGCTGGCAACACCATCCTTCTCAAGCACGCCCCCCAGTGCCCCGAGTCGGGTGCGTTCCTGGAGACACTCTTCCGGGACGCGGGATTCCCTGAGGGCGCCTACGTCAACGTGTACGCCACTCATGAACAGGTCGCGACGATCATTGCCGATCCGCGGGTCCAGGGCGTCTCGCTGACAGGATCGGAGCGGGCAGGTTCCGCGGTCGCAGAGATCGCGGGTCGCCACCTCAAGAAGGTCGTGCTCGAGCTTGGCGGGTCCGACCCTGTCATCGTGCTCAGCACCGACGACATGGACACAACCGTGGAGGACGCAGCGCAGGCGCGCGTCGCGGGCAACGCAGGTCAAGCATGCAACGCCGGCAAGCGCATCATCGTCCACACCGACATCTACGACGAGTTCATCGAGAAGTACACCGCGCGCATGGTCGAGGCCCCCGCGGTGCCGCTGTCCTCGGAGGCCGCAGCGGAACGTCTGGAGCAGCAGGTGCAGGACGCGGTCTCGCAGGGCGCTGATCTCCACATCGGTGAGGGTCGACGAGGAGCTTGGTATCCGTCGGGCGTCCTGACCGGCGTGGAAGCCGGATCCGCCGCCTCCCAGGAAGAGCTGTTCGGGCCGGTGGCCATGGTCTTCAAGGTAGCGAGCGAGGAGGAGGCCGTGACGGTCGCCAACGACACGCCCTACGGCCTGGGTTCCTACATCTTTACAACGGACCCCGCGCAGGCGCGGCGGGTTGCCGAGCGGATCGATGCCGGCATGGTGATCATCAACGGGGTCTACGCCACGGGTGCCGAGCTGCCGTTCGGTGGCGTGAAGAGGTCCGGCTACGGACGCGAGCTCGGATCGCTGGGCATCGATGAGTTCGTCAACAAGAAGCTCATCCGTACTGTTCGCTGACCATTCTCGGTGCAGGTCCAGCGCCACGAACACCCAACCACTCTCCGTCGAGGCGGGACGTCGTCCCTGTGCCGGCGCAGCGGATGTTCGGACTCGGATCTTCGCCGCCCCAGGTACGAGGAATCCCATGACGAATGCAGTTCGAAACATCTGGCGCCACGCCGACGAGCGGCCCGACCAGGTCGCCCTCCGCGAGGGGACCGGCTCGTGGACGTACGCACAGGTGCGTGCAATGGTGCAACACTCGGCTGGCGAGCTGCGACGACGTGGAGTGGGCCGGGGTGACACGGTGCTTCTGGTGCTGCCCACAAGTGCCGAGTTCGTCTTCACCTACTACGGAGTGCTGTCGCTGGGCGCCACCGCCGTCACCGTCAACACACTCAGCACGACGCCGGAGCTCGAGTACTTCTTGACCGATGCCGACTGCGTCCTCGCCATCGGTTTCGAGGACTCTTGTGACCCGCTCGGGGCGGCGGCGGCGAATACGGGTCGAACGGCCTGGATGGTCGGTCCCGGCTCCATCGAGGGCCTTGATGGCGCCGTGTCCATGACGGACTTCGTGGAGGTCGAGCGGGACGATGCGGCGGCTCTTCTGTACACGTCCGGAACAACAGGCCGTCCCAAAGGTGCCGTCCTCACTCACGGCAACTTGTTAGATTCTGCTGAGGCTTTGTCGACGGTCCAGGGCAGCGGCCCCGAGGACCGCTTGGGCACGGCTCTTCCGCTCTTCCACGTGTACGGCCAGGTGCCGGTCATGGCTGCCATTCACCACGTAGGTGGATCGCTCTCGCTACTGCGACGGTTCGATGCGGTTGCGATGCTGGAGACCGTCGTCGAGCACGGCCTCACGGAGGTTGCGGGCGTGCCAACGATGTGGAACGAGATGTTGCACGCCCAGACTCCGCTCACCCGCGACGACCTGGCCGGACTGAGGATCTGCCTGTCCGGCGGTGCGCCGTTGCCGGTAGCTGTGAAGCTGGCGTTCCGTGAGCGGTTCGGCGCCCATATCGTCGACGGCTATGGCCTCACCGAGACGTCCGGAGCGGCGACATGTGGGTCGGAGCAGCACGAACTGAAGGAGGGCAGCGTCGGACGCGCCGTCCCTGGTACCACGCTGGCCATCCTCGATCCAGAGGGCAAAGTGCTCCCGGTGGGCGAGGTCGGCGAGGTGGCCATCGATGGCCGCGGGGTCATGCGGGAATACTGGAACCGGCCCGAGGCCAACGAGTCCGTGAGAAGCGGCCGTTGGTTCCGCACAGGTGACGTTGGACGGATGGACGACGACGGAGACCTGTGGATCGTCGGGCGTCTGAAGGAACTCATCATCCGCGGTGGGTACAACGTCTACCCCTCAGAAGTTGAGGAAGTCATCTACTCGCACCCGGCGGTGCTGGAGTGCGCGGTCATCGGAATTCCCGACGATCGCCTGGGGGAGGAGGTCGCCGCGGTCCTCGTGTTCAAACCTGGGCACTCGGTCGAGCCGAGCGAGATGCGGTTGTGGCTGCAGCAACGGCTTTCCGCCTACAAGGTGCCTAGGGTCTACCAGGTGAGCGACGCCCTGCCCAAGGGCGCTACAGGCAAGATCCTGAAGCGTGAGATCGATCCCGAGTCGGTGAAGTCGACCGGACGGTTGGTCCGGCATCAGCTCGAAGCGAGAGGCTAGGTCTGGAGCGCGCCGATCCTCCGGTCGGCAGCGCAACGCGCAGGCCATGAACGAGCGGGACCCCCAGCGCTAGGCTGGGGGTCCCGCTCGTGGCATCGTGCAGCCCGACTCAGGTCTGTCCGGACCGGCGTCGCGCAATCGCCGTCGAGAGGGTGACCGCGACCAGCAGAGCAGCTCCGTTGAATGTCGGTTCCACCCAGTCCGCCGCGCCGGCGAGCACCAGGCCGTTGACACTGATGGCTACGAAGAGCACTCCGAGCAGCGTTCCCGGGACGTTGAACGTTCCTGGCCGGATCGCCGTGGCACCCAGGAATGCTGCGGAGAGGGCGGCGAGGGTGAAACCGGGGCCGACTTGGGGGTTGGCAGTGCCCGCGCGAGCCAGGAGAAGGATGCCAGCGACACCTGCGAGGGCACCGGACAGCACAAAGCTCGACAGGATCATGCGTGGCACGTCGAGCCCGACCAAGCGGGCAGCCGGCTGGCTCGCACCCACAGACGACAGGTATCGCCCATACGGGGTGTGTCGCAGCAGGTAGTAGACGAAGAGGGCCACTGCGACTGTGGCGTACAACGGCCGTGGCACGCCGAACAGGTCGCCGGTGCCGAGCGCGGTAAGGCTCTCCGGAATGCCGACGCTGATGATCTGGTTGTCGGTGTACAAGCTGATCAGGCCGGCCACCAGGGTAGATGTACCGAGTGTGGCGATCAGGGCGTTGACTCCCCGATACGCGACGAGCCATCCGTTGAAGGTGCCCACTACGGCTCCCGCGAAGATGCCGGCGAGCACGGCGACGACAACTGGCAGGTCATGGCTCGCAACGGCACTGGCGCTCACGATCGACGAGAGACCGATCGTGGCCCCCACCGAGAGGTCGAACTGGCCGCAGGTGAGCGGGAGGATCGAGGCAAGCGCGGCGATCGCGATGACCGATTCACTGCCCAGCACGTTCTTCAAGTTCGCCGAGGTCGGAAATGTCCCCGCTGTCGATCCCAGGGTGGAGAAGATCACGCAGAGGAGGATGAACATCGCGGCGAGGGCGTACTTCTCGACCAGGGCCGAAGGGTTCGACCTGCGCTTGCGAGACGTGGGGTCGGGGGTCGTGTTGGTGGGCTCAATGTCGGTGGCAGCGCTCATCAGGTGGGCTCCTCGGATAGGTAGGAAAGCTCGGTCAGTCGTTGGGGATCGCGCTCGACGCCTGTGACTTCGGCGGCGACGCGACCCTCCCGCAGCACTACGACGCGGTCGGAGAGATGGGCCAGCTCTTCGAAGTCGGATGTGACGAGGAGGACGGACGTGCCTTGCTTGATGGCACGACGGACGTGCTCGTAGATCTCCGACCGGGCACGCACGTCCACACCCTGGGTCGGCTCGTCCAGCAGCAGCACGACAGGATCGCGACGCAGCCATCGAGCCATGACCACTTTTTGCTGGTTTCCACCCGAGAGAGTGCCAGCCACCGAGCAATCGGACGCAGGGCGAACGTCAAATCCTTTGACCAGGGCGGTGGCCTCCTCGCGCTCGCGCCGATGTTGGAGCCGCCCGCCCGACCAGTAGCGGGGCACCTCAGCGGCCGAGAGGTTCTCGCGCACCGACAACGAACCGAAGAGCCCTTCGCTGCCGCGGTCCTCTGGTACCAACGCCATGCCAGCGCGCATTGCGACCGACGGGCTGCGAGGGGAAAATGGTCGGCCGGAAAGTGTGATCTCACCGGAGTCGACCGCCCGGTCGCCGAACAGCGCTCGGAGCAGCGTGGTGCGGCCCGAACCGAGCAGACCCGCAATGCCGAGCACTTCGCCGCGGTTGAGGTCCAGATCCACGCCACGCAAGGGACCTGCGACGAGTCCCCGCACGGACAACACGGTGTCTGCGGCGATCGACTTGGGACGATCGGGAAAGATGCGCTCGAGGTCACGCCCAGCTATCAGCTCGACCAGGGTGCGCTCGTCCAGGCCAGTGACGTCTCGGGTGGCCACCTGCGCACCGTCGCGCAGGACGGTGACTCGATCAGCCAGCTCGAGAATCTCGGGCAGGCGGTGGCTGACGTAGAGGATGGTCTGACCGGCCGCGGCGTACACGCGCAGCGCAGCGAGAAGACGGTGAACCTCTTCGGCAGGCAATGAGGCCGTGGGCTCGTCGAGGACGAGTACCCCGTCGTGCGCGCCCTCCTGATCCTGCAGGGCGCGTGCGATGGACAGCATCGTGCGGTCGGCGGGTCGAAGGTCCGCGACGAGCATCGTGGGGGAGACGTCGATCGAGAAGCGATCGAGAACCTGGGCTGCCCGGCGGCGAGTCGCTTTCCAGTCGATCCGTCCAGCTTTCCCTCGGGCGAAGCCTCGTCCGATAGCCAGGTTCTCTGCCACGGTGAGTGGGCCGAAGACGGCTGGGTCTTGATGCACGACGTGAAGACCGGCGGACCGAGCAAGCGACGGAGACCATTCCTCGGCTGGCGCCGAGACGTCCTGGACGTCGATCCGGCCGCCGGCGTCGGCGCTGTAGACCCCGGCCAAGACCTTGATCAGCGTCGACTTGCCCGAGCCGTTGCCCCCGAGAAGTGCGTGGATTTCCCCGCGTCGCACCTCGAGGCGGGCATCCTTCAGGACGGTGGTCCCGGCGAACGTCTTGCTGAGCCCGGTGGTGCGCAGGACGACGTCCTGCGCACCACCGGCGGGATCGATCAAGACACCTTCCAGATCTTCTTGAAGTTCGCCACGTAGTCCTGCTTGGGGTTGCCGTCCTTGTCGATGTTGCCGTCGTAGAAGGTCGTCTGCTTCGGGAAGGGGCCTTCGGCATCGATGGTCTGGAAGCCCATGCCCTGGTCCACCTGATCCTCGCCTTGCAGCAGCCGATTCATGCTGTCGATCGCTGCCCAGCCGACCCAGCGTGCAGGGAGTCCGGTGATGAAGTCCTGTCCCTTGTTCCCCTTGACGAAGCCGATGTTCGGCGTGAGTCCCTCGTTGCCCGTCACGAGCACGTCGTCGTTGCGCCCCGACGCCACCACGGCCTGAGCGATGCCGACGGTCAAGGCGCTGTCGTAGGGCGAGTACAAGACATTCGCGTCCGGATGCTGAGTGAGCGCCGCCTCCGCCTTGCCGCCGAGCTTGCCTGTGACGAAGTCGTCGAGGTTGAACGGCACCTTCTTGACGATCTCGCAGCCACCGCACTTCTTGAGTCCCTCCTCGAACCCCTTGTTCAAGTGCTGCGCGACCACGAGGTCATCCTCGGTGAACTCGATGATCTTCGCCTTGCCCTCGGTCTTTGCGATGACGTAGTCGGCAACGCTCTGAGACTGGACCTTCTCGACGTAGTCGTAGTAGGCCATGTCGTCGCCGAAGTTGAGCTCCGCGTCGAAGAGGGGTTCGCCCTGGTCCTTCAGGATTGGGTCGTCACAGTCGAAGGCGTAGAAAGCGAAAGTCTTTACGCCGGCCTTGCGTGCATCCTGGAGGGCGCTCTTGACTGCAACGCAGTCGATGACGTCGAGGATGATGCCGTCCGCGCCGTCGGCGATCGCCGAACGGATGCCGTTGGCGTAGACGTCGGGACGTCCCTTGCCGTCGAAGACCGTCAGGTCCCAGCCGATCGTCTTGGCAGCCTCCTCCGCACCAGCGGCCGGCGCGGAGCACCCCTCGCCAGCCTGCGTGCAGGAGATCAGCCAGACATTCTTGCCTGCTTCCGGTGTCGGCGCGCTGCTGGGCAGGGCGCGGTCAGTGCCTTCGCGGTTCTTCGCCACCGCGGCCTTCGCCTCCTCGACGACCGAGGCGGATGTCTCGGAGGCACCACCACCACCGTCACCGGATCCTCCGCATGCAGCGACGAGGAGAAGTCCCGCGCCTGCGATCACGGTGCTGATGCGCCGGCCGGTCGACGGTCGTGGGTTGGTGCGGCGTCGGTTGCCGATTGTGTCGTCGATTCGTGTTGCCATCATTGGTCTCCTCGGACATGAGTCAGGACTCACAGGTGGGGGGTTGCCGTGAGTTTGGCCACAGCGTCGTTCCCCCGTCGTTGGGAAAGCCGAGGACTTTCCCGAACGGTTTTGGGAAGTCCGTAGTCCGTGGCTGCGTGAGCTTCAGGCGTGGCAATTGCGAGGAAGCCTGCTGCGGCTCTTCTTTGGGGTTAGCGCGAAGCACCGAGGCAGATGTCTTGAGATTGTCTGTATCGGCACCCGCGTGCACGGGAAATCATGGGGACGCCAGGTGACCGATGTCACCTTTGGGCCCTTGGTCAAGACCATCTAGAGGACGCGGAGCACCATGACGAGACGTACTGGATTTGTGTGGCACGAGAAGTTCGCCTGGTTCGACCTGGGACAGGACGCCGGGCTGGTCCACCCCGACGGCTTCTCCATCCAGCCAGATCGTCATGTCTACGATCTCGAGGTGGTCCGCAGGTTCCGCAACCTGGTCGACGTGAGTGGTCTTCTGGACACGCTGACCACCGTCCCCGCGCGACCAGCGACCGACGATGAGCTCGGGCGTGTGCACCCCGTAGCGTTCCTCGACGAGGTGAAGAGGCTTTCCGCTTTGCCGATGGGAGGCGAGGTCGGAGACTCGGCGCCGGTTCCCCGCGGTGCTTTCGCGATCGCGGCCCTGGCCGCAGGGGGTGCAATCGCGGCCGCAGAGGCTGTCATGAACGGCGAGGTTGACAACGCATACGCCCTGTTGCGGCCCGCCGGGCATCACGCGGAACCCAATGAATCGAAGGGATTCTGCATCCTGTCGAATGCGGCTATCGCCACCAAGCACATCCTCGAGCGATGCGGCGGCGAGCGTGTCGCGCTGGTGGACTGGGACGTTCACCACGGCAATGGCACCCAGGCGGCGCTCTACGACGACCCTCGCGCGCTTACGATCTCCATCCACCAGGACCGCCTCTACCCGCAGGACGACGGGTTCGTCGATCAGGTCGGCGGGGCCGGCGCGGAGGGCACGAATCTCAACATCCCTCTGCCGCCGGGTTGCGGGACAGAGGCCTACGATGACGCCTTCGATCGTGTCGTCATCCCAGCCATCCGCCGATTCAGCCCCGACGTCATCGTCGTCCCGTGTGGGTTCGATGCAGGTCACATGGACCCGATGGGTCGCATGATGCTCACCTCGCACGACTATCGGCGCCTTACCCGCAAGCTCATGGCCCTGGCCGATGAGCTGTGCGATGGGAAGATCGTCTTCATGCATGAAGGTGGCTATTCCCGCTGGACTGTGCCCTACTACGGCCTAGCCGTCCTGGAGGAGCTGTCGGAGACGCCGACCGATGTTGTGGATCCGTTCCAGTACTACAACGGGATCGACCTCGGGCACGGCCTGTTGCCACATCAGGAAGCTGCTGTCACAGACGCCTTGTCAAATGTCGAGCGCGTGCCGTCCCGCTCCGCCAGCGCCTGAGGATCAGGTACCGAGGGCCGGCTGGTCGCCGGCCCTCGGTACTCCCTCTCTCACCCCTTCAACGAAGTGAGCTCCATGTCGATCCGTCGTCCCAACATTCCCGAGCTCGATGCCATAGCCACCCGATTTGGTCTGAGCGTCGCAGCTACCGACATGGAGCAGTATCTTGCCGCCTCGCACGTGGCTCTCGAGGCGTGGGATGTAGTGGAAGAGGCGCACGCCGAGATCTCGGCTCCTGTTCCGGAGCGTGCGTGGAATCGTCCGACTGTTGACGACGATCCCTTCGGCGCCTGGTATGTCCGCACGGAAATTCAGGAGCGCACAGACGGTCCTCTCTCGGGAATGCGCGTCGCAGTGAAGGACAACACGAGTGTCGCCGGCGTGCCGATGATGAATGGATCCCTCACGCTGGAAGGCTTCACCCCCTCGCGCGACGCGACGGTCGTCACGCGGCTGCTCCAAGCGGGCGCAGTGATCGCCGGCAAGTCCGTGTGCGAAGACCTATGCATGTCGGGGGGGTCGCACACGAGCAAACCTGCCCCGGTGCACAACCCGTGGGACGTGTCACGATCGTCAGGAGGTTCATCGAGTGGCTCGGGTGTCCTCGTTGCCACTGGGGAGGTCGATCTCGCGATTTCTGGCGACCAAGGTGGTTCGATCAGGGTGCCTGCATCCTGGCTCGGGCTGGTAGGACACAAGCCCACGTGGGGTCTTGTTCCCTACACGGGTGCCATGCCAGTCGAGCAGTCCATCGACCATCTTGGACCCACTGCGCGAAGCGTGCTCGACGCAGCACGGATGCTGACCGTACTGGCCGGACCGGACGGCCTGGACCCACGGCAGCCGCGAGACATGACGTCCGTTGACTTCGCCGCCGAGCTCGGTCGGGGTAGCCACGGCTTGCGGGTCGGTGTCCTACTCGAAGGATTCGGGCGGCCTGGTAGCGACGCGGCGGTCGACGAGGCAGTGCGGACAGCCGCTCATCGCCTGGAAGCCGCCGGTCTCGTCGTGGGGGACGTTTCGGTTCCCTGGCACCTGCGTGCACCAGCACTCTTCGCCGTGATCGCCTACGAGGGAGGAGTCGCTCAGCTCGTCGAGGGTAATGCCTTTGGGTCGAGCTGGAAGGGGCACTACGACGAGGACTTGATCGACTTCTACGGCAGGCAGTGGCGCCGGTCCCCGGACGCATTCCCGGCATCGGTCATCATGACAATGCTCGCCGGCCGGTACGCCCGCGACACCGGCCATGGTCGCCACTACGCCATGGCTCGGAATCTCGAGCGATCCTTGGCCGCTGCCTACGACGAGGCGCTCTCCCGTTTCGACGTACTCGTCATGCCAACAGTGCCAACGACGGCCACGCCCTTGCCGAGCGCTGACGCGTCGGTCCTTGAAGTGCTGGCGCTCGGATCGGATCCGCTCCTCAATACTTCCGCTTTCAACATCACCGGACATCCCGCGTGCTCGGTTCCTGTTGGGCTGGTCGACGGACTGCCGGCAGGGATGATGATCGTAGGCCGGCAGTTCGACGACGCGACCGTGCTGCGCGTGGCGCAAGCCGTGGAAGATCAGCTCGGGGACTCACCTCGTCCCCCCGTCACACAGGAGACGACGTGAATGGTGTTTTCGACCTCGGTGGTACCGACGGGTTCGGTTCCGTCGATCCAACGCCCTCCGAGCCTCCGTTCCATTCTGAGTGGGAGCGCGTGACGTTCGGTCTGCAGCTGGGGGGGTTCGTCGGAGGCTGGTTCGGAATCGACGCTTTCCGTCACGGCATCGAGCTGATGGACCCAGTCCACTACCTCTCTTCGTCGTACTACGAACACTGGCTGATGACGTTGGAGCATCACGGCATCAGCAAGGGACATATCGATCCTGAGGAGCTCGACCGACGGACGCAGGAGTACCTGCGCGACCCCGACCGGCCACTGCCGAAGCATGAGAGCGCCCCGGCTCTCATCGAATTCGTCGACGCCGTGGTCATGGGTGGCGCCCCGGCGGACCGTCCGACGGACGCACCACAGCGCTTCGACGTGGGCGACGTCGTGCGGATGCGCAGCATGGCGCCCCGAGGGCACACACGACTTGCCCGGTACGTGCGTGGCAAAGTCGGCACAATCGTCGCCCACCGAGGGTCATTCGTCTATCCGGACAGTTCGGGCAACGAGCTCGGGGAGGACCCCCAGCACCTCTACACAGTGGAATTCGACGGGGCCGAGCTGTGGGGACGAGACCACGCCCAGCCGCGCACCACCTCGACGTTCGACGCCTGGGACCCGTACCTGGAGTCAGTTGGCCACCACGAAGGAGCAGCACCATGAGCAATGAGAGTCGCACGCCCGAGCAGATCGCGGCACGGGTCAAGGCACTTGAGTCGATGATGATCGAGCAGGGACTCGTGACGAGCGACATGATCGACCACTATGCCGAGATCTACGAGAACCAGGTGGGCCCTCAACTCGGTGCGAAGGTGGTCGCGAAGGCCTGGACCGATCCTGAGTTCAAGGCTCGGCTGCTCGACGATGCATCCGCAGCGTGCCGTGAGCTGGGCATCGGAGGTGGTCAGGGGGAGCACATGGTCGTGCTTGAGGACACGGACGAGGTGCACCACGCCATTGTGTGCACCTTGTGCTCCTGCTACCCGTGGCCTGTCCTGGGGCCGCCTCCGAACTGGTACAAGAATCCTGAGTACAGGGCGCGGATGATCCGTGAGCCTCGCACCGTATTGGCTGAGGAGTTCGGCTACCTCGTCGACGATTCCAAGGAGATTCGCATCTGGGACTCCAGTTCCGAGATCCGATACTGGGTGTTGCCGCAGCGGCCAGAAGGTACCGACGGGTGGCAAGAGGAGCGTCTGGCGGCACTCGTGAACCGCGACTCCATGATCGGCGTGGGAGCAGTGGAGGCGGTGTCGTGACTGATCGAACGGTGCGGCCGGATTCTGCGGAACCACAGGACGAGATCGTCGACCTCGTCGAGAGACTTCCTCTCGGCGCCGATGACATGGCCTTCGACGAGCCTTGGCAACTGCGTGCGTTCGCTCTCGCTGTCGCAGCCCACAAGTCAGGCCAGTATCCGTGGGCGCGATTTCAGACGGCCCTCATTGCGTCGATCGGAGAGTGGGAGAACAGCGAAGCGTCCCAGAGACGCTCGTGGTCGTACTTCGAGCACTGGGTCAATGCCGTGGAGTCGGTGCTAGCCCACGGTGATCGGATCGACCGCAGTGCGCTCGAGGAACGTGTGCGCGACGTGCTGGACACCCCTGCCGCGCGAAACCATCATGAGCCGCACTTCGAACCGGTCGCCGTTGCCCCGCCGATCGCGCGCACTGACTCGTCGCCTTTGCACTCGTGAGCTTTTGGGCCTTGAAGCGCGACACAGGCCCATGTTCTGTGCAGGGACTGGAGAACGGCCACCACGCGCCAGCTCGCTCGCGGCTGCCGTCGAAGACAGTCCGGTGCGCGCGGTCCGGGCTGTGCGCGGTCTGCTGGGCGCGGTGAGGGCGGTCGACGTCCACCACCAGGGGTGACGTCGACCGCCCATCTGTTAGCCCGCTCAGGACTCGAGCAGCGCCACGCGTGACCCCGGGTGCGTCGATGACAGCCGGGTGTTGCCGGGGCCGGCGACGTATTCGCGCAGCGTCGAGCCTTCGTAGTCGTTCCATACGCGTCCGCGCTTCTGCAGCTCCGGCACCACCGTGTCCACGAACGACTCGATGTCATAAGGAGTGACCGCGTAGGACAGGTTGATGCCGTCGAGGTCACCCTCGTCGATCCATCGTTCGATCTCGTCGGCGACCGTCTCGGGACTTCCCACGAGCACAGGCTCGATGCCGCCGATGCTCATGTGGTTCGCGATGTCCGCCGGGGTCCAGCGACGCGAGGGATCGAGCTTGGTGAACAGGTTGAGCACCGTCTGGATGGCGTTGGTCTCCGACGCTTCGAGAGGCGAGTTTGGATCGAGCTCGGACAGATCGATACCCGAGAACCCGCCGAAAAGTGCCATGGCGCCTTCCGGGGATGCGTACTCCTGATACTCCTTGTACCGGCGCTCGGCCTCGGCGTCGGAGTCGGCGACGACGGCCGTCAGGATGGTAAAGATCTTGACGTCGTCTCGCTGGCGGCCGGCAGCCTCGGCCTGGGTGCGGATGTCGTCCGTGATGATCTTGCTCAGGTTCGAGTTGAGGACATTGACGAAGAGGCCCTCGCCGTGCTCGGCTGCGAACTGGCGTCCGCGTGAGGAGGCGCCGGCTTGAAAGATCGTGGGTGTGCGCTGCGGGGATGGCTCAGCCATGTTGAAGCCATCGACGTCGAAGAATCGGCCGTGATGCCGGATCGGGCGAACCTTGGCCGGGTCGACGTATACGCCGCGCTCACGGTCCAGCTGGACGGCGTCGTCATCCCAAGACAGCTCCCACAGCTTGTACACGACCCTCATGAACTCCTCGGCGAGTTCGTACCGGTCGTCGTGTGCCAGAGGCGCCGTGCCGAAGTTCCGTGACGCGCTTGCCAGGTAGGACGTGACCACGTTCCAACCGACACGCCCCTTGGTCAGGTGGTCCAGTGTGCTCATGCGGCGGGCGAACGGGTACGGGTGCTCGAACGTCGCCGATCCGGTGAGAGCGAACCCGAGGTTGGAGGTGACCGAGGCCATCGCTGAGACGTACTGGAACGGGTCGTTTGCCGGGATCTGCATGCCGTTCCGCAACGATGTATCGACCGAGCCTCCGTACACGTCGTAGGGGCCCAGCACGTCGGCCAGGAAGAGCGCGTCGAACCGACCACGTTCGAGCGTCTTGGCGAGGTCCAGCCAGTGATCCAGGTCCTTATAGCGGTGAGCCTGGCTCTCCGGGTGTCGCCAGAGACCTGAGCTCTGGTGCCCGGCTGCTGTCATGTTGAAGGCGTTGAGCCCAATCCGCTTGGCCATATCCACTCCTGATCACTAACTGAGAGAGCACTCCGTTCGAAGTGAACTCGCATTGTTGCACGGAGGAGTGTTTCGAGGGAAGCGCCCCATGATCCTGTGCCGTGAGCAGGCGGGACCCCCCGGCGAACGGTCGGCGCAAATTTCAATGGGCTTCAAGAGGGCGGAGGGTCAGTTCGAGCCTCCTGCGGAGGCGCAAGGGCAGTTCGGCGGAGGGCAGCTCGCGAGCCTGTGAACGCAGAACCTCGTGGACGTACACCGCATGGCAGTTCTGGGCGATTACCGGAATGTCATCGAGCGCGACCCCGGTAGCGCCTGCTGCCCGCGCATCCTCAAGGATTGCCTCAACGAGCGCAAACCATCGATCGGCATACGCGAGCCCGCTGCGGCCGATACCGGCAGAAGAGCCGAAGGATTCCTTGACGAAGGTGAAAGCTAGCTCGGGAAAGCGGGTGTAGAGGGCTGCAAGTTCGTCGTAGCAGCCGAGGATCCGATCCCGGTGGCTTCGGGTGGTGGGTTCCTGGGGCATCTCGTTGTCTGCGGCATGGGCTTGGACGCAGCGGATCACGACCTGCTCGAACTCATCGCCGTAGATGGACAGAAAGAGGTCGAGCTTGGACGGTACGTATCGGAAGAGGGTCGCCTCTCCCATGTCGGCCCGCGCTGCAATGGCCCGGGTGGTGACCGCCTCGTACCCCTGATCCCACATGAGTTCCCTTGCAGCGGTTCGGAGTCGCGTCATCGACTCCCTTTTCTTTCGCTCGCGCATGCCGAGCTCGTCCGAAGGGCGTGAAGGCATCGATCGCATCTCCTGCTTGGGTGGGTGATGGAAGAAGTTTAGGTAGGGCGACCGCAGCGGACGGGACCCACAGGCCTTCCGGGCCGGATCTGGCGATTTCGACAACAAGGTGCGTCGAACCTTGCGGAAATCCTGTAGAGCCAGCGTCGTACCTGGGCGGATCATCAGGCAGTCGTCGATGTGGCCGGTGCCACAGGGCGCCGCAGACCCGACCCGAGGAGCATCATGACATCCACACCACACGAAGCTGCCGTCGCGAAGCACGGTCCAGCTGCGGGGGACGGTCGCCTTGCCGGCGGCTCTCTTGGAACGGCGCAGATCGTCTTCTTCGTCATTGCTGCAGCGTCCCCGCTCACCATCGTCCTGAGCACGGGGCCGTTCTCCTTGCGCGTCGGCGGAATCGGTGCCCCCGGCGTCATGCTCGCGACGGGAGTCGTCCTACTTCTGTTCGCGGCGGGCTTCACTGCAATGTCTAGGCACGTGACCGAAGCAGGCGCCTTCTACGCCTACGTCACGCGCGGCCTAGGAGGAACAGCTGGCGCTGGCGCGGCAATGATGACGATGGCTGCCTACGGCGTCTGCGTCATCGGCTTCATCGGGTACATCGGGGTCTTTGCCCAAGGCTCCCTGGCTGCTGTCTTCGACCTTGACGTGTCATGGCAGGTCTGCTCGCTGGTGGCGGCTTCGATCGTGGCACTCGTCGGGTACTGCCAAGTCGACGTGGGCGCCAAGGTGCTCATGGTTCTCGTGACTCTTGAGGTCGCCGTAGTCCTCGTGCTCATCGCAGCAGTGTTGATCCAAGGTGGACCCGACAGCCCCAGCGCTGCCCCTCTTTCTCCTGACAACGTCTTCTTCGCGAGCGGCTCCGGTTCGCTGTTCCTGCTTGCGTTCGGTGCCTACATCGGTGTCGAGGGGACAGCCATCTATTCTGAGGAGGCGAGCCGGCCGGACCGCACCATTCCGCGTGCGACGTACATCGCGGTCGGTTTCCTGGCCATCTTCTATGCATTCAGCTTCTGGGTCGTCATCTACGGATTCGGTGTCGACGGTGCACTCAAGCAGGCTCAGGGTGACGGGTTCTTGGACATGGTCTTTGCGCAAGCGGACACGTACGTCGGTGAGGCGCTCGTCACCGCGCTGCGACTGCTCATTGTCACCAGCTTCCTCGCTACGGTCATCGCGTTCCACAACGCGTGCACGCGCTACATGTTCTCCCTGGGGCGCGGTGGCATGCTGCCGCACGGCCTCGCGGCCACTCACCCTCGAATGAAGTCCCCCCACATCGCTAGCATCGTGCTCAGCGCCATCACTGTCGTGGTCGTCGTTCTTGCGATGGTCCTGGGCTTGGATCCGTACCTCGAGCTGGGCACGTGGCTGTACGCCTCGGGGGTCATCGGTGTGGTTGGTGCACAGGCTCTCTGCGCGATCTCGGTCGTGATGTTCTTCCGACGCGATCGCCGAGGCCACCACGTGGTCCGCGTCCTGATCGCGCCACTGCTGGGCTTCATCGGGCTGGCCATCGCCCTCTATCTGATGGCCAACAACTTCAGCCTGATCAGTGGCTACACGGACTTCGGCCCGAATGCACTGATGATCGGTGCCATGCCCGCGGTCTTTGTCCTGGGAGCGATCCTGCACAGGGTGCGCGGGGGACGGCCAGCTGCCGAGCAGCCCGGACACGTCGGCTGAGCATCGAACCAACAGCGCGGTCCTCAGGTCCCGGGTGGATCTGGGGGCCGTGCTGTTCTGGAAGAGTGAGTTGCGCGACGCTAGGCGAGGGCGTGCCGCTCGTCAGTACGAGGACACGCCGGCTGGGAACGAGGACTCAGAGGGCGGGCGCAAGGGGTGGCATTGTCCTTCGAGTCCCGGTCGCTTCGAAGGCTGCTGCCAGGCCAAGTAGTGCCGTGTCGTCGTAGGCGCGACCTGCGAAGGTAAGACCGACGGGCATAGCGATGTCACTCATGGTTCCCATCGGTACGGTCACCGTCGGGATCCCGAGATGGCGGATGACCACGTTGCCGTTCGCCACCCAGACGCCGTTGCGCCAACCGCGGTCCGCCGCAGCGACGTCGACGTCCATCGTCACGGCGCCGACGTCGGCTACGGCGGGAAAGACGATGGCGTCGAGTTCGAGCGTGTCCATCCAGTCCTCGAGGTCGATGCGTCGTGTCTCAATCAAGCCGTGGAGACCATCCTCGAGGGGACGGATATCCCGCAATCCACGTGAGGCAAGTTCATCGCGCGCGGCGGCCAAGTCTGCGGCAACGCTCTCGAAGCCGGTGTATCGGCCAGGCAGCACGTCTGGGTCTGACGGGAAGACCAGGTCAGGGTCGACGTCGGCGAGACTTCGGATGAACGGGTCGTTGTTGAGACGAAGGAACTCGTCCCACGCCCACGCTCCAAGCACCATTCTTTCGGCATGCAGGTACTCCGCTGAGACGAGCCCCCGCTCAGTGAGGGGCGGCACCCCGTCGCGATCTCCCTCGTACCTGCTCACCACAGGAAGCTCTACCTCGAACACGGTTGCGCCCGCTTCTTCGAGGTCAGCGCGAGCCTGCCCCCAGAGAGCGAGGACGGATGCTCGGGTCTCGATGGGGAGGCCCGTGGAACCGCCCACGCCGGTCGCAGCGCCCGCACCGGCCTGCGGATCGGCGTTGATGTACATGCGCGGCACCCCGAGGCGGGCGCCGTCCAACCGGTGCTCGGCGATCGATCGTTCGCGCACCATCAGGTCCAGGTACGACCTCGGCCTGACGTCCGACGCGCGCGGCACCTCGATCCAAGGTTGCGTCCGCCAGAAGTCGCCACGAGTCACATGGTCGTCGGCGACGATGACGTCGAGTACCTCGAGCAGGTCGCCCATGGTCCGCGTGTGCGGGACGATCACGTCCATCGTCGGGGTCAACGGCCAGTTCCCACGAACGGAGATCAGTCCCCAGGAGGGGGTGTAGGCGCACAGCGCATTGTTCGAAGCTGGCGAGCGACCGCTGGACCATGTCTCCTCGCCGAGGCCGAAGGCTGCGTAGCTCGCCGCGGTGGCTACCCCGGACCCGTTCGACGAGCCGGACCCGTAGGCGGCGGGCAGGTATTCGGGGTTGTACGGGCTCGAGGCGCGGCCGTGGAGGCCGCGCTGCATGCCGCCGGCCGCCATCGGCGGCATGGTGGTGAGGCCCAAGGCGATTGCGCCGGCTGCCCTCAGGCGCTCGATGACGAACGCGTCTGACGTCGCTACCAGGTGTTCGAACGCCGGGGAGCCGGCGGAAACGGGTAGCCCGCGAATCATGTAGCTGTCCTTCGCGGTGTACGGAATGCCGTCAAGAGGACCTCGAACCTCCCCTCTGGCTCGCCGTGCGTCCGACGCGCGCGCCTCTGACAAAGCGTGCGGGTTCCGAACCGGAAGAGCGCCGAGGCGAGGTCCCCGTGCATCGAACGCTTCGATGCGGCGGAGATAGGCCAGGACGAGCTGCTCGCTCGAGACGACCCCTTCATGCAGAGCTGTTCGCAACGACGCGATCGTGGCCTCCGCGACCTGAAACGTGCTGGCTGCGGCGGATCGAGGTTCAGTCGCCCGTTCCCATGTCATCTCGGTGCGAACCTTCAGGCACTGGCGCCGAGAACCTCGGCGGCGGCGCGGTATCCCGAGGAGATCGCGCCGTCCATGTACCCGTTCCAGACCGTGGCGGTCTCGGCGCCGGCCCAGTGGATCCGTCCGACTGGAGTTGCCAGTGCATGGCCGTAGGAAGTCCATGCGCCTGCGGCCAGTCGTCCGCCGTAGCATCCGCGCGTGAATTCCTCGGCGTTCCAGTCCTGCTCGACGACGTCGAAGGGGTCGGCGGCCTTCGGACCAAAGAAGTCGACGAGTGCACTCACGACCAGGTCGCGCCGTCCCTGAGCGTCGAGACCTTCGGCCTTGCGGGCGAAGTCGCCTTCGATGAAGCCGACGATGACCCCGCACGCCGCGTCCTCGGGGCTGTTGTCGAACACGACGTTGAAGGCGTGGTCGAGGCTCTGAACCTGACCGCTGAGACCGTCTTCTCGCCAGAATGGGGTCTCGTAGCCGACCTGGAACTTGATGACCGATCCAGCCGGCATCTGTTGTGTGAGGGCATCGCGGGCGACGGGGAGTGCCGGCGCGTAGCGAAGGCGGCCAGCCAGCATCGGAGGCAGTGCAACGACTACGCGCCGCCCGGTGACAGATCCGCCTTCGTAGTCGACGGTCACGGAGCTCTCGTACTGTCGGATGGTTCGCACTACCGTCTCGAGGCGTACTCGGTCTCCGAGTTCCTCGGCCATCCGTTCGGAGATGCGGTGGGTGCCGCCCTTGACCCTCTGCTCCTGCGCCCCACCCGTCGTGCTGATGAGGACTTCCCAACTGGTGCCGGACTTGACGTAGAAGAGGAAGTGCAGGAGCGACAGTTCGGGAGTCTCTGCCGAAAACACCGCAGGAACCATCATCGCGATGTACCGCCGCGCGATTGGATCGTGGGTGTTCTCACGCACCCAGTCGTCGAGTGTCTGGCGGTCAAGGTCGCGTGCATCGGGGGTCTCCCACGCGGCGCCGATCGACACGGTCTGGGCGAGATCCTCGATGCTCGTGAACAAGCGGTTGACTTCAGCGGCGGACTCAGGGGGAAGCCCCCAGGATCCGGCCGTGTTGAAGCGGCGCAGCTCCCCATCGATGAACAGCGCGGAGTCACCTGCGTCGTAGGTGTCGAACAGCTCGAGACCGAGGTCGGCGATCAGCGCCTTGGCGACGTCCTGGCTCTGGCCGATCCATTGCCCACCTAGCTCCACGGCTACGCCGTTCGACAAGATGCCGCCCTTGTTGCGACCGGCGACCCGGTCGCGGGCCTCTAGCACCGCAACGCTCTTGCCGGCCGCAACGAGCTTACGAGCGGCCGCGAGACCAGCCAGGCCTGCCCCGACGACCACCACATCCACGTCCACGTCCGTGCCCGTATCGCTCATTTTCATGTCCAATCTCGCGCCAAGTCAGTCGTATGACTGACTTTGGATGCTAGGGATATTTCGGTCCAGAAGCAAGGGATGCAACGTCAGTGGGCGCGGTCCGCTTCGCTCGTTCGCGCAACCGGGCCCACTTGGGCGAGGGCAATGACCATCTCGATGAAAGTCTCCAGATCGCGTGCCGAACGTGTGTCGTCCGGATCGCATAGGTGCTGCAGGATCAACCCGTCCAGCCCGGCGACGATGATGCGTGCCAGCTGGTCGAACTGAACCCCAGTGGACTCGCCTGCCCTGGCAGCGGCCTGCTTGCACCAGGCGGCGACACCGTCGGCGTACTGGCGGTACTGCCAGCCGGCCAGTCGTTCGGAGTCGGCCGAGCGCAGTGCGTAAGCGGTCAGTTCGTACTGCATGAGTTGCAGGGACGAATGGCCTTGGACGAGGTCTGCCCAGAAGGTCCGAAGGTTGCGACCAATGACCTGGGCAAGGCCGCCGTCGGTTTGCGGCGATCGCCCGAGGATGTCGGCGATCTCGGCATTCACGTCGTCGATGACGGCCTGGAGCAACTGACGTTTGGACTTGAAGACGTGTTGCATCGTGCCGAGAGGCACGCCGGCCTCTGCGGCGACGGAACGTAGCGAGGCGTCGGCGACGCCATCGCGTGCCATGACGCGGCGCGCCGCCTCCACGATCTGCTGTCGACGTACGGATGCGGAAACGTAGCTCATGAGGACCATCTGCAGGGTTGGCTTGATCGTCATGGTTCCACATGAACGGTCTGGCCTAAGTGGTGTGGTGCCGTCTCGTCGGGAAGCCTGCGGGAGACACGTCGGAGGCTGAGTGCACTTCGATCGGAGTGCACTCCTTTTTTGTGGTACTAATAGTGGATGGAGGCACCACTGCGGTTGCGTCTGGTTTGGCGTTATTGAGAGCGGACCGCCTCGAGATTCACTCTTTCCCTGTGGAGCGTCCCTCCGATTCGCGTGACCATCATCTGGTGACGACCGGCTTCGGGCGTTGCAGGGCAGCATGTCCGATACAGCGAGGAAGGCCGGCGACATGAAGCGGGACATCTACAACGAAGACCACGAGGACTTCCGGAAGTCGGTGCGTGGGTTCCTGGAGCGTTCGGTGGTCCCCAACATCGATCAGTACATCGAAGCGCATGCGTTCCCGCGTGAGTTGTGGTTGGAAGCCGGAGCGCAGGGCCTGCTGGGCCTGCTCGTGCCCGAGGAGTTCGGTGGCGCGGAAGCGAACGATTACCGGTTCACGGCAATTGTCGGCGAGGAGTTCGCCGCGCTGAATGCGGCGCTGCATAGTTGCTGGGGCATCCACGCCGACACGGTCGCGCCGTACTTGATGGCCCTGCTGACCGACACGCAGAAGCAGCGATGGCTCCCTGGGGTCGCCTCGGGTGAGATCTGGTGCGCGATCGGCATGACTGAGCCCAGTGGGGGATCCGACCTGGCTGCACTGAAGACTACGGCCGTCCGCGACAGTGATGGCTGGTTGCTCAACGGATCGAAGACATTCATCACCAACGGCTACTCAGCGGACCTCGTCGTAGTCGCAGCCCGCACCTCTCCGGAGAAGAAGGCTCGAGGCATCACGCTGTTCGCCGTCGAGGCGGGTGTCGAAGGATTCTCGCGAGGTCGAAAGCTGGACAAGGTCGGCCAGGTCGAGTCGGACACAGCCGAATTGTTCTTCGAGAACGTCCGTCTTACTGACGCCGAGGTCATCGGTGAGGTCGACGGCGGCTTCATCCACATGATGCAGCACCTGCCTCAGGAGCGCCTCGGGTCGGCGGTGGGCAACCTGGCGCACGCCAAGCAGATCCTGCTCGAGACGCTCGACTACACCAAGGAACGCCAGGCCTTTGGTCAATCCATCGGTTCGTTCCAGCACAACAAGTTCCTGCTGGCGCAGATGTTCACTCAGGTGGACGTGGCGCAGGCCTTCGTTGACCAGTGCGTGCTTGCACACTCTCGAGGGGAGCTGTCTGCGATCGATGCGGCCAAGGCGAAGTGGTGGACCTCGCAGACGCAGTCCGAGGTGCTCGACCACTGTGTGCAGCTGTATGGCGGCTACGGGTTCATGAACGAGTATCGGGTGGCCCGCGCGTGGCGCGATGCCCGTGTGACCCGTATCTGGGCAGGGTCGAACGAGATCATGAAGGAGCTCATCGGTCGTGACTTGGGGCTTTGATTCTGCCGCTGCGGGACTTCTGTCGGCCGCGGTCTCCTTCGAGCAGGAAAGGAACACCCATGAAGCTTGAGACGGATTATCTCGTGGTCGGCGCAGGCGCGTCCGGCATGGCCTTCGTCGATGCCCTCATCGAACACTCTTCGGCCGACGTCATCATGGTTGATCGCAGGCATCGTCCGGGCGGGCACTGGCACGACGCCTACCCGTTCGTTCGCCTTCACCAACCTGCCGCCTGCTACGGGGTCTCATCGACGGACCTCGGCGGTGACCGGATCGACACACGCGGCAATAACGCCGGCATGTACGAGTTGTCTTCGGCCCACGAGATCTGCAGCTATTTCTCCGAGGTGATGGAGCGCGGCCTGTTGCCCTCAGGACAGGTCCGCTACTTGCCGATGAGCGAGTACCGGAGGGACGAGGACGGAAGGCACGTCGTGTCGTCGGTCGTGAACGGCGAGCAAGTCGAGATCATCGTCCGCCGCAAGGTCGTCGACGCCGCATACATCGAGCCCGCCATCCCGTCCACCCACACGCCCGCGTTCGACATCGATCCCGGGGCGGTGGTCATCCCGCCGAACGATCTCGTAAAGCTTCGCTCGAGGCCGTCGGGCTACGTGGTGCTCGGCGCTGGCAAGACGGCGATGGATACGTGTACGTGGCTACTCGAGAACGGTGTTGCCCAGGACTCGATCACCTGGGTCAGGTCGCGCGACGTGTGGTCGATCAACCGTTCCTGGACGCAGTGCCTCGATCTTGTGGAAGCACGCGCGAGGTTCGGAGCGGCGTGGTTGGAGGCCGCAGCGGTCTCGAAGTCGGGAGCGGAGATGGCGCTCAAGCTCGAAGAGATGGGGGTCTTCCTGCGAATCGACCGCGACGTCGCGCCAACAGCCTTCCGCGGCGCCACGATCAGCGAGCAGGAGATCGAGGGCTTGCGGAACATTGCCAACATCGTCCGCTCCGGGCGAGTCACCCGGGTCCGCGCCGACGGCCTCGACATGGTCGAGGGCAGCCTCGACCTCGCGGCCGGCCACGTCGTTGTGGACTGCACAGCAACGGGTCTTCGAACGCTCGAGAGGCGACGAGTGTTCGAGAAGGACCAGATCACGCTTCAGTACGTCACGCCAGGATTCGCGTGCTGGAGCGCCGCCACCCTCGCCGTTGTTGAGGCCCTCATCGACGATGATGACGACGTGAAGGAACGACTCGCTCTTCCGGTGGTCTACACCGGTCACGTGGATGATTTGCTCTCTTTCACTCGCGATCAGATCATCAGTGCAAGGCGCCGTGGTGAAGTGCCGGAAATTCGCGCTTGGTCGGGACGGACGCGCCTCAACCCTGCGCGTGGACTGCGGGAGAGATTGTCTGATCCGGCAGTGAAGGCCGCCATGGACGCCACGCGTTCGTGGGCGGAACCGGCCATGGAAAACATCATTCGACGCGTCGGCCCAGTCGCTGACCTCGTGTGATCCTCGAGCGGCAGCCACGTTCGAGGTCCCTCCCTCGAATGTGGCTGTCTCGGAGTTGCCCGCGAACAGCCGTGTCCAGAAGATTCATGGCCGTCGCTTCAGTCCTTGGATGCCATGGGGATGTCGTCCCCATGGCATCCAAGGACTACGCCATTAGCGAAGAGATGCCCCCAACGGCGGTCATGTCGCGACGAGCCGCACCCATGCTCGGGTGAATGGTCGCAATTGTCAGACTCCAAGCTCGGCAAGCCAGCGAGAAACGGGACGAGGGGTGAGGGCGAGGAGTCGCTGCGCCGAGACCTCTTCATCGATCACCTCGGATTCTTGGCTCTGGCGCCAGATGTACGCGTCGATGACCGGTCGAGCGGCCTGTTCGCCGAACAGAGGGATGATTCCCCGACCGAAGTCCTCGGGATCTTGCGCCTCGAAGGACATGGACGTCCCGAAGTGGTTGGCAAACCCCGCGGCCAGTTCCGAGCCCACCAGTGGAGGCAGTGCCCCAATTGACACGCGCCCAGTGACGTCATGGTCAAGCAGCAGCCGGACAGCGGCGTCGGCGACGTCCAGGTGCGAGACCCAGGACAGGTTGTAGTCCGCGCGCAGCGGGTATCGCAGCACCCCTTCGAGGCGGACGGTGTCGAGGACGCCGGGGAGTAGGAGATTCTCGAGGAAGAGCTTGGGATCAAGGGCCGCGAACGACCGGCCCGAAGCACCGAGCGCGTCGAGAAGCGCGGCTGGGCCGGTTCCGGGGGCGAGTGGATATCCGCTGGTGGACATGACGACTCGGGGCACGTCCGCGCGGTCGAGCGCGAGCGCGACGTTCGTGGCAACGGACCATTGGTACTCAGGGGCTCCGACGGGGAGATGGACAAAGACCCCGGACGCTCCCTGGTAGGCGCTGATGAGCGAATCGATGGACGAATAGTCGGCGGCGACGGCCGGGCCACGGACGGAGGCGGGGTCGCGGACTGCCGCGGTCGCGTGGTGCCCAGCAGCTCGGAGAGCGGCGAGGACGGGGGATCCTTGGGCGCCGGAAGCGCCGTGCACGATGTATGTCATGGGGCCATTAGTGCATACACTGCATCAGTGAAGTCAACTGCACTAATGGAATAGGGTCGGATCTATGGAAAAGGGATGTGGCCTCGTGCCTGAATGCGGAGTCTCGAGGTTCTTGATGCTGCTGGATGGACCTTGGGCCACCCTCGTCGTACGCGAGCTCTTGCGCGGACCGCTGCGCTTCACTGAGCTGATGCAGGCTCTGCCTGGCATCAGTGCGCACACACTGACCAGCCGTCTGCGACGTTTCGAGTCGTACGGGTTGGTGACCAGGACGGCCTACGGGGAAATTCCGCCTCGGGTGGTGTACGAGTTGACGCCTGTGGGCGTTGAACTCAGGACTGTTCTGGATGCCATGAACGCCTGGGCCGACACGGTTCCGGTGCCCGTGTTCGAGGCGGCCATGGACGAGGTGGGTCCGCCTCAACGGCTCGCGGTGAACTTCGCAAGGAGCGCGGCGCGCGGCGATACATGACGGTGGCTGGCGCTTGGGTGGTCTCGAGCTCGATGCTTCAGCGCGCCGCGGGGCCGCGTCGCGGTACCCCGGCCGGTAGGACTGTCATCGCCGACTTCGAGCGACTTGTCCGCAGTTCGTCGGCTACGACGACCCAATCTCGTTGACGATTGCGATGCGGCTCGATGGCGTGAGGCGACGAGTTCTCACGCCGTCCGGTGCGTTGTTTGGGATGCTGGACCGCAGGAACGTCGACCTGACGGAAGTGCGTCATTGCGCCCTGCGCAGAGAGCGGGTGGCTCACGTGGCCCACTCCGGATGCCGAGCAGTGACGGCCTGAAGCACGTGTCAGTCTCTCACCAATATGTGGTCTGATGAGTGTTCTCTCGGCCGCATGGACGTGCGCGCCGGTGGTTGGCGTCGTCCGTCGAACGGAACGAGAGGATGGCGCCCAGGAGTCTCGTGACGCTCACTTGACGTGGTGTTGCGTCGGCGTTGTGATGGGCGCGCAGAGCCCTGAATGTAGAGGCGTGCGCGAGCGCTCAAGATGCGAGGCCGGTGGGCTCCTGAGCCTTGAGTGATCGAGGGAGTAGCGAGCACGCGGCACCCTGGTCTGTCCAGCACGCCCCGTGCACCGGAGGTCGCGGCCGCTCGCGCACGCCCGACACCTCAGGGCCCTCGCCGAGGTCGAGGGGCGGGCGCCGCAATGCGAGTAGGGAGATGAGGTCGTAGGCGACGTGGGGGCGGCCACGCCGGTGAGCTGGGCGTGGTCGAAGGCGGGTGGGACCTCGACGACGTCGGCGCCGATGAGGTTCAGTCCGCCAAGCCCGCGGAGGATCTGGAGGAACTCGCGGCTTGTGATGCCTACGGCTTCGGGGGTGCCGAATCCGAAGCGCAGGTCGTCTTGGAGGTTGTGGTGGCCGTAGCGGAGGGAGGGGCTCGGGGTTCGGCCGTGAGCTCGGACTGCTGGGCATGGACGAGTTCTCCGACAAGCGTCTCCTCTGCGTTGCCGCCTGAGCTCACGAGGATGCCGGTGTCCTTGCAACCGGTAGGCGGCACAGTCTTCTTTGCGTCGCATCTTCAGGAGGGGGTGTGTGCCGCGACGCTAACCGCGTTGAACAGTTGTACGGCGTAGCGGTCGGCGGCCTGTCGTGTTCTCTTCTCGGATGGGGCGAGCGCCCAGAAGAGCAGGCACGGCACGGTGGGAGCAAGGCTGGTTAGGAACGCTGGTGTGGGTGTGGCGTTGAGGAGGGCGTGGGATAGAGCCGTCCCGACTGCTGCGAGGAGAGCGAGCCCGCGTCCGATCCATCTCAGCGCGTACAGGTTCCGTTCGAACCCGTACTGAGTGTTCTCGGCTTGGACGGCTGCTATGCCACGAGGACCGCCGTGGCCCAGGTATCGGCATGAAGCGACGGCCGTCTCGATGGCCTGGTCGGCTGCGCTGGGCTGGCGACGTTCTTCGGCTTCGTCGAACAGGTCGACGCCGGTGAGAGCTGTGATATCCGTGCGCCATTTTCTCTGCTGCAGGGGGTTGGTGGCCCGATCGCGTAGTCGAAGCATGCGGGTGGTGCTGGGACCGTCCCACTCGGTCCAGAGGGTCACCTGGGCTCCGCGTCCGATGGCGCCGACGAGGACTGAGATGACGTACGTTCCGCCGACGATGGTCGCGAGCGCGCTGGCTGCGGTGAGTGCGGAGGACTGGATGAGGCCGAGTGAGAGGAGGGCGACGGAGATCGGTGCGATGGCGAGGAGCCCGGGCGTCGCGCGTGCTTTGAGGTCGTACGTGCTGGCCATCGTCTACCACCTGACCGTTGAGGGGCGAAGGTCATCGACCGTCATTGCGGCGTGGAAGGTGATGGTTGGGTCTGCTTGTGGTGATGATCTGCTCACGTGGTTTCCTCGAGCCATCCGAGTGGTTCGGCGGGGCTGGAATACGACGCTCGCGAAGGGGCGTCGGGAGAGGACCATCGGAGGTTGATGCCGCGTGTGCAGACGACGGGGTAGCCGCGTCTCCTGATGGCGTTGGCAACTTCGGGTCGCGGGTGGTCATGAGCTTGCTTCCCGACGCTGGCGATGGCGAAACCTCTCGTGCTGTCGGTCTGTGGGCCGAGGAGGCGGTCGAGCAGCTCGGGCGTGAGGTTGTGCCGTGAGCCGTGGTGAGGAATGTCGAAGAGGTCGAGTGGAGCGGCGGACAGTCCTAGGAGGTCGAGGGTGTTCGCGGCGTGGGTGAGTGCTGGAGTGCCGGCATCGCCGGTGAAGAGTGCGCGCTTGTCGCCGACGAGGAAGTTGACGATGATGCTGGAGTTGTTGCGGGGGGTGGTTCCTCCGTTGTCTCCGGTCATCGTTTCGCCGGGGTCCCTGATCAGCTGTCGTACGCGCGCGAATGTCGTGCTGGCGGTGTGGGCGATCTTGGACAGGACGGAGCCGGTCAGGGCGCGCTGTTCGGCGAGTGTTTCGGCGTAGTAGTCGCGGGTGGGGCCGGCGATGGTGAGGGCGCCACCGAAGAGTCGTGTTCCGGCAAACTGGCCTGCTTCGACGTGCGTTCCGCGTCGTTCCGCGAGGGCGATGAGGTCTTCGACCGTCTCGGACTTGACGTTGTCGCTGGGACCGAAGCCGAAGTCGCGGGGGCGGTGGAGGAGCAGCGTGGTGACAGTGGCGCGCTCCAGGAGCGTGAAGAGGCCCATGATGTGGTCGTCGTCGGGGTGTGTGCAGATGGCGAGGTCGATGGTGGTGGTGTCGTAGAACTCTTCGATGAGGTCGGCGATACGGTCGCCGGTCTCTTTGAAGCCTCCGTCGATGACGACCACTGCGTCGGTTCCGGTGTCAGGTCGGGTGAAGCGCATCGCGATGGCGTCACCGGTGTTGGACTTCTCGCCCACCCATAGGTAGTCGACCTCGTGCATGGTATGAGTCCCTTCGCGGTTCGTGGTGCTTGTTTGAGGAGTTGTGTGGCGTAGGTTGACGCGCCGTGTCCTGGTGCGTGGGTTTGCGGCCGGGCACCTGCAGCGCCCGCGGGTGCGTCGCGTCCGCGAGGTAGCCGGCCGGCGAGGTAGTCAGCCGCGGGGAGGGAAGGGGTCGTTTCCGTAGGTGCGCTCGTCCTCGATCGTTCCGTCCATGCGGTGGACGATCAGCTGGCTGGGATGGTTGTTGGTTGCTGCGCGGACGCCGGCTGTGATTGCGGGGTCCTTGAGTGCGTGGGTCGACAGCGTCTGGCCTCGGTGCGCGACCCGCCAGGTGCTGGCCTTGTAGACGACGTCGTATCGTGCGCGTGCCATGGGGAACTCCTTGGTTGTAGTGGCCGATGCGGTGGTCGGCTGCTCTCGTTCCCCTTGTCGCTCCATCGGCCGGCATCGTGCGGCCTTGGCCGCTGGCGTCGTGTGCGGCCTGCGGCCTGCTGGTGGGAAGCGGAACGTCGAGCGGTGGCGTGGAGGGTTGGGCGGGGGCGCCTGAGAAACGCAGGCTCGGCTGTGGTGTGTCGATGACCGTGTTTCGGATCGGCGCCGTTCGGGTCCGCCGGTGGAGGGCGGATGCGGCTCATTGTCGGCTGGTCGTGATACCGCCGCTGCGTCCTCCGCGCGAAATTCGTGTCCACCGTGCCGTGTCATCGCCGTCGAGAGCTTTCACGTACCAGGAGTGGTTCCCTTTTCCGGTGGCTCGGCGTGAGTCGATGACTCGGTCTGCGACGGAGATCCCGTACCACTCGCGCCAGGCTTCCTCGAGGGCATCGGCAACTTCGACGTCCTGCTGATAGAGGGCGGTGAATGCTTCGAGGCTTGCCGTGGTGCTCGCGTCAGGACCGGTGGAGTTCTCGGTCGACGCGGACGGGTGTGACGGGCTCGCTGTCTCGGTGCTCGAGGCTTTGCTTTCGACTTCTCCCGCGGTTGAGGGCGCGACCTGTGGTTCGGGCCTGACGCCGTGGTCCCCGAAGGTGACGATCCACATCCTGCCGGTGATGGCCATCAGCAGCAGAAGTGTCCCGACGGCGAGGAGCGCGAGGGGTAGGGCCGTGCTGACCTCATCGACGGTGACTGTGCACCCGAGTGGGGCGTGCTCGCACGATGGCGCCGCGATGCGTCTCTGCGGAGGCCGCAGCACGAGCAGCGCGCCGGCGACAAGTACTGATGCGCCGAACAAGCTTGCCCCGAGCCGCGGGGTCATGCCCAGGAGGTTAGGGCTCGTCGAGGAGGCAGTCACAGCTGCTTGTCTCGGCCGACCGTTGAAGATCACCCGTCAGCCCGAAAGTTCGAGGTCTCGGCAGCACCCGCGCACGAATGTTGCGGATGGAGCGACAAGCAGAAGTAGCAGCAGCCGACACGACAGGAGCAACCATGCCGAACCGCAAGGAAACCAGCCCCGCGGCAGCGAGGGCGTCCTCGAAGGTGCTGCGCGACAAGCGAACCGGGAAGGCCTCGAAGACGGCCGCCGGCTCTGCCCTCGCGCAGGCCAGGAAGTCCAAGAAGAAGTGACCCACGCGGGGCCGCAGCACCAGCTGCGGCCCCGAGCGTTCCCTACTCCACGCGTCAAGGAAACGTCCATGATGAACTTCACGGAGTTGACCGGCGGGGCCCGCGCAAGCATGATCGCTGAGTTCGATGCCGAGCAGGCGTCGCGCGCTCCCTTCCAGCCGGTGCGGCTGAACGCCGAAGGGCGCCGTCGTTGGCCCGAACTGATGCGCGAAACCATCACCGACCACGCGAGACCCGGCTCCGTCAGATCCTCATCGACGACCGGTCTCATCGTGGCCGAAGAACTGTCGGCGAGGACGAAGTCCGGGCTGCGCGCAGTGAACCTCGCCGCGGCGGCCGAGACGATGGCCACGTCGGAGTTCAACACCTGGAACGTGCGGGGCCTATCGGCGCTGTTGCTCGCCGAAGGAGTCCAGCAGGTGCGCGTCTACCGAGCCGCTGATGCCCAGGGAAGACCGGACCAGTGCGGAGCGTACGAGGGCCAGGTCGTAGACACGCAGGCCGTCTACGACGGCCACCGGCGGCGCTATCACCCGGTCGCGGAGGACGTGTTCGCCATCCCGTTCCAGCCGATTTGTCATCACAGCATCGAGCGCGCCTGACCAGACTCGCTAGCAGTCGCGACAGGTGGGGCTGTCGCCGTCAAAACGGGCTAGCGACAAGCTCAGAAAGCAGCTGGTGCACGTCCTCTCTCGCGCCGGAGCGGGTTCGCAGATGCAGCGATTGCACTCGGGGCAGCGATCTGCGCGGGCGCAGTGATGACAGTGGTTTCCGGTCCCGGGCGTGAACACCTCGCCACAGGGGCAGTAATGCTCTGCGCGGTCCCAATGGAGGGCTCGGGGGATGTACGCGCCGGTGGCCCATCCCGGCCGTCCGCTCGTGAAGACCGCGTAGACGTACTGACCGTCGCGGACCGCGTCGGCAGCGAAACCGTGACGTTGCCGCCCTGTTCCGTACATGATTGCGGCGTCGCGAGAAGAGGAGGTGCCGGCCGATGCCGCCCTGGCGACGACCGAGTCGGGGGGTTGGACTGTGCCGCGTCGCGGTGCGATCACGTCTCCTGAACCGGTGGCGAACAGCACCTCGCCCTTGAGGTCGGTCACCATGACGGCCCCGTCCGCGCGGAGGAGTTGGATCACTCTGACGGCACACGCAGCGCGGCTGGCACCTGTCGCGTGGCGGAGTGTCTCAATGGATCGCGCTGTGCTGATGCCGTCGCCGATGGTGGCGTGGACGACATCAGAGCCGAGGAGAACTTCCGCGGCGAACGCCTCGCAGACCTGCTCTTCGAGGGACCTCTGTTCGCGGGGCGGCAAGTCGCTCATTGCGGAGAGCCAGCCGAAGTCGCCTTGCTGCTCGTGATGTCCCAGTTCGTGTAGTGCGGAGAACCAGGTCTGACCTTGGCTTGTCCGGGTGACGCTGATGGTCGGTGGTTCGGTGCTCGGATCGTAGCGACCGAGCACGCTGCATCCGCCGCTGTTGGAATGCTCGTTCAGCTCGAACTGCACCTCCGTGAAGTTCCGGAGTGCTTCGAGCGGGTCACGTCGAAGTGTCTCGAGAAGGTTTGGCCGGCGAGCATGGAGCGCCTGGACGAGGCGTTCTGCTTGGCGCGCCACTGCTCTGCGGTCGAACGTGGTACTCAGCCAGGCCGGCACTTCGGCCATCAGTGGGCGCTCTGGTGGGCGCTGAGACGACGGAGTAGTTCGTCTTGGACCAGCAGAACCGACTGGGGAAGGTCGGATGCTTGCTGGCGCGGGGCTCGAGCTGCGATCGGTTGATACTTGGCCGCGATATCGCGGCGGAGCTGACCTTCGTCGAGATGCTCGCAGCGAGCGAGTTCTACGACCACCCGCTTGGCGATGGGGGTGTCGAGGTAGTGGATGACGGCGAGGTCTGGCATCCGTGTCACCGGTGTCAGCCCCGCCTCGAGGAGTCGCTCTCTCTCGGCAGGCTCGGGGGATGAGTCGCCTCGTGCGATGGCGGCGGCTCTTTGTGGGGAGCTGTTGAGCGCACGGTGAAAGGCCTCTAGGTCAGCTACTCCGAGCTTCGCGGGTGGACCGGGGGTCCTTGCGGCGGGGTCGCGTGTCCATTCCTCTGAGAGCCAGTCCGCGGAGCCGATCGAGTTGATTTGTTCGCCAAGGACACGCGTCCGCTGGCGTCGGGGGTCCGCGTCATGCGGGGTCGGCAACCCCACGCGCCACCCTTGGGGCAAGTCGGTGGCCAGACCCTTCATCCATCTGCGCAGGAGGGCGACCTCGGCTTCATCGAGGAGCGCGCCGATGAACACTTCGAGGGTCCAGATGCCGACGCCTGTCTCCAGCATCGCGAGAACGTTGACGTCCCCGGTGAAGCCGGCTTTGGATCCGGGGAGAACGATTCCTGTCTCGTCAGCGTTTCGGGGGGTCACGTCGATTGGCATGACAAGGAGGTACGTCTCGGTCGATTTGGTGATGACGACGAGTGCGACGTCGTCATTCCAACGAACCCTCCAGACCTGGCCGGGTTCCGGCTGTACCTGCTCCGGCGTGGTTGTGGTGTGCCGCATCGCCTTCGCGATAACTGATTGCGGTTGAGCGGCCAGCAGTGCGGCGAGCTTGTCGGTGGCTGAAGGCTGGTCAGGCATGCGCTCGCAGTCCCCGCGTCGGTTCGCTAGCGGATGGGATAGGGAAGCACCCTGTATCGGACGAGGTCATACTCGTCCCTGTCGTTCCAAAGTGCCGGATCGTTCGAACCATCATGCTCCACCCCTTCGGTTCTCGGCATCGGTTGCGCGCTCTTGAAGCAAATGGATTGCGTGTGCGGCGATTTCGCGACTGACCGACTGTGGTGTCTCGAGACCGAGTGCGCGTGTCAGAACGGTTCGCACTTCTCGGCGCATGTTGTTCGCGCGAGTTCGTCCGAGACCAGTGGCAGTGGCGATGTCAGTGGCTGAGTCTTCGAGGTATGGCAGGACTCGTCGAGCGTCGGGTTCGAGCTGAGTCCAGATGAAGTCCGCCCACCTTTGCGCGTCGGATGAGGCCGACGCGTCCGGGTCGGTCGCGGGAAGGTCAAAGACGTGCGAATCGTCGTCGATGTCGACTGTTTCGGGTCGCAGTCCGAAGTACAACTTGAGTACTGCGATCAATTCGTTCTTGTGGACGCGTCCCCCGGCGGCGTCGATGATGGCGGTCACGAGCCGCTCCAAGTCATCCTTCGGTGCGAATGGTGCGCGCCGTTCTGAGTCGAGGTTCCACCGGGTGAAGCGCACGTGAGGAACGGCGTACGCGGCTCGCAGAAGGTCATCTCGGGAACTGGTCGTGAGGTCGGCCTCCCTGTTTGGAGTGTCTGACCACCATCCGGCTCCGATGTCGACGAATGGGTTGTCGGGGTCCTTGAGCAGCTTCATGATGCGACCTGACAGGTGTCCTGCGTCGGTCGCGCGCGCGCGTTCGGCGAAGGCGATGGCGACACGGTGGGCAACGACTCTGCGGAGAGAGTCCTCGTCTACCGAGGACGCCAGCATGTCGTCAACGAAGGAGACGGTTTGGGACTCAGCGGCGACCATGTCGTGCACGAGTTCGGCAACGTCGTTGTCGGTCCAGTGACCCTTTTCGTCCGGGTCGGGGTAGTTTCGGCTCTCTACGAGCTGGCGGCCTACGCTCATGAGCATGGCGAGGGTGCTCGGGCCGACGATTCCCTCGTTGATGAGTTCTGAGTAGGCGCTCATCACAGTTCCATCCACAGCGAGAGCACCTGGGTGCGGTACGGCTCGGGTAGGACGCCGGCGAACCGACAGGCGGGGGCGCGAAGGTCCGCGACGTGGATGTGCTGCTGATGGCGGGGCGCGAAGACTCCCGGCTTTGTGAGGTCGGGAAGGGTGCCGGCTGGCGTGTAGACACCTTCGACCCCGAGGTCGGAGGTGCGGCCGTAGACGATGACGATGGCAACTCCTTGGCGTGGACCTTGAACGATGATGACTGGCCGCTCGGGCTTCTTGTCGGTGCGTGACAGCACAGAGGAGTCGACCCACCAGACGCACCCGGGCTGCAGGGCTTGCTCGTCGTCCACCGAACAGGACCTCCTCAATCCGGGTCTATGGTCGCGCGTTGGCGTCGCGCTACGCGGGCACCCGAGATATCTACGGCGTGTCGGATGGGTCCGTCTCTCAGTACGTCGCCGCAGGACACTCTCGATCACGCCGGTGAGTGGAATACCCGGCTGCTTGCACCACCGCATCGGGCACCTCGTCGTTTGACTTTGTCCGCCCCTTCGGCCTTCTGGCCGGGTCGGGGATTCGCTGCGATAGGAGAGCGCCCTTATTCCGTAGGCTCGGTCGCGTCCGGACGATCCTGGGAGGAGGACGCGTGTGACTTTTGCTGGCGGCTGGGCAGACAAGGTGGGCAACAGGTACGAGTCGTGGTGGACGATCTGCGTTCTGCTCGATGTGCTCGGCGGCCGGGCCGACTCAATCCGTCCCGAGCCAATCGGACCGGACGGGCAAGGGGTCGAGTTCAGGGTCCGAAGTGACGGCACGCTGCGGTGGGATCAGGCCAAAAGCGGCACCTCATTCACCTCGTGGACACCTCATCTCTTGGCGAAGGTCGTCGCGAAGGCCGACCGCCACCTCCTCAACGGTGACTCGGTTCATCTGGTTGCCGCTGTGCCGATGAGTGGCGTGACCCAAAGACTCCTTGTGACCACACACGCAATGGCTTCGGCGCGGCGTGAACCGTTCGAACCACCTGAGAAGTTCGAGGACGACCTGGCTTCATTCGCGGGCTCGCTGGGGCGCTCGCCCGAGGAGGCCGTGGAACTTCTCGCGCGGTTCACGTTCTCCCATCACACCCACGACGGGCTGCGCGAGCTCGCCATCTCGCGGATCGACCAGGCGGTGGTCAACGGACGACCCGAAGCCACGATGCACGCCATCCACGGCTGGCTGCTCAGCCAGCTCGGAAAGACGCTGTACGCCGACGATGTACGCAAAGGCCTCGAGTCGCTCAACCTTGTTGTGCGCCCTCGACTAGGAGACCCGCAGACAGCCGCGTCACTGTCCGACACGGTCGACTCGTTCACTCAGCGAGTCCATCACGCTCGTCGCGGACGGGAGCCGCTGCCACGGGCATCGACGACCGAGGTCGTCGACCACCTCGTCGGCCCCGCGAAGTTGGTCGTTTTGCATGGCGCTCCGGGTTCGGGCAAGACGAGCGTCGTCGAGCAGGTGCTCACTCATCCGCGCCTATCCGATTGGCGCAAGGTGGTCATCCGTCTCGATGCATTGCCGGGCACAGTGCACACCGCTGACGCGCTCGGTGAGGCCAGCGGGTTGGCTGGCTCGCCGGCGACCCTGCTCGGCGATCTGTGCGGCCAGGAGCCTTCGTTGCTGGTCGTCGACCAGCTGGATGCGGTGAGCACGTTCTCAGGGCGCATGCCGGAGACGTACCGGGCGGTCGAGCAGGTGCTCTCCATGATGCATGCGTGGCCGACCATGCGCGTCCTGCTGGCCGTCAGATCGGTCGACTTGGCGCACGATCAGCGCCTCCGAGCCATCACTGAGCGAGAAGACAGCCGGCAGGTCGAGGTATCCAAGCTCACCGTTGAAGAAGTTGAGAGGGCCCTCGTTGCCGCGGGTATCGACCGAACTCTGCTCGCGCCCGCCGCCATCGAACTCATCCGCAATCCGCTCGAGCTGGGGCTGCTGGTTGAAGTTCGAGCCTCGGTTCAGGGGTCTTCCCAGCGGCTCACCACCGCTCGTCTCTTCCTAGCCAAGGAGGGTCATTGTCGCCAGAAGGCGGGTTCCGCCAGTGCCACCGCCGGATGGATGAGCGTGCTGGGAACCCTGGCCCAACGACTTAGCGACGGCGAGCAACTCAGCCTTTCCGAAATCGAGGTGGCAGACCTTCAGCCGGAAGTCTCCGCGCTGGTCTCAGCAGGCTTGCTGACGGCAGATGGCGGACGGGTCGGGTTCTTCCACGAGCGATACTTTGACTTCGTCTTCGCCCGCTCCTTCGTGGAGAGCTCGTCGGACCTGACCAGATACGTCAGCAGCACATCCCAATCGCTCTTTCGACGATCCCAGGTCCGACAAGTGCTGGACTATCTCCTCGACCGAGCCCCATACCGGGGCTTCATCGTCGCCCATCAGATGTTGGTCTCCCCCGACGTCCGGTCACATCTCAAACAAGTTGTCGCTCAGGTTCTGTGGTCGGCGACGCCGTCGACGGGCGGGTGGCAGCTGCTCGCTGATCTCGCCGAGGAGAAGACCTATATCGGCGAGCAGGTGCGGTGGTTGTTGTCGCAACCGCTGTGGCTGGATGTCGCCCTTCGTCGTGGCGACGTTGCTCGTCTCCTTGAGACCGACGTCAGGACGTCGGTGGCGGCCGCGGTTGCGGCATGCATCGTGGAGCGTCCAACAGAGGTCGCGACCTTGCTGCGCCCGCTCGTGGGTCGCGATGGATCCAAGGTCTGGGCGCATGACGTGATCGAACGAGGGGCAGTCAGTGCGAACTTGTCCTTCGCCATCGAGCTGCTGGACGCCGGAGAACTGGATTTAGTCCGAGAGCGCGCCGAGTTGGACGAGGCCGTGTGGTTCGTCATCGCCGAGGACCTGGAGCCGGCCTCTCAGTTGCGGTGGCTGCGAGCCTTGCTGAATCGTGTCCAGGTCCTGTGCGAGCAGCATGGTGTGAGCGACCCCGTCGAAGCCCTGAACGTCAGCGCTAGCACGCACGGCAGGCAGACTCTGAGGACCCTGGCAGAGCACGACCCGGCCGGGTTCCTCGCGGCGGTCTCGCCGTTCATCGTCTCTACGTCAGCTGCGACCGCCCGGTCTGAGGAGGAGGGACGGTTGCGGCTGTGCGCGTGGCGGCAGCGCCGGCGGCCGGTCATGGTCGATTTCGTCCGCGAGCTCTTCGAAGCTCTCACCGTCGCCATCGATGAAGTCCACTGGGACCCGGGTGATGTCGACGCCGTGGTCGCTCAACTCGAACCGCCGAGGACCGAAGCGCTGACGTACTTGCTCAGTCGGGTCATGCTCGCGCAAACAGACGCAGACCGCGCGTTCCGGTGGCTTGTTGGTCTGAACGATCTCGGTCTCGGTTGGCAGTCGAACCCCTACCGCATCGCCCGGGACATCATTTCCCGGCACCAGTACACCGTCTCCGAGCAGGTTCTGGCGGCGTTCCTGGTACTAGTTCACGCCGAAACACCCGCCACGGAGCGATCGCCCCGTGGATGGAAACGACGCGGACGGGCCGAGTGGGAACTGTTGTCAGCCTTTGACCCCGATGTGCTGCCGCGGCGAAGTCGCTTGCGGCGAGAGGAACTGTCGCGAAAGTTCGACCTCGAGATGACGGCAGACAGAAGCGCGAATTCGGAACTCACTGGCTCGTTGTTCTCTGCGCACTCCGCAGAGAAGATGGCCGATCGGCACTGGATCTCGGCGATGCGGCACTATCCTGCACCGCGCGACGATGTCTATGAGACGAGGCGAGACATGTCGAACCGACTATGTCAGCAGCTTCGGACACGGGTCGAGGTCGATTCAGACCGATTCGCGCGCTTGCTTCGCGCCTTGCCGACCGATGTTTCGCCGTTGTATGCGGTGGTACTCCTTGAGTCGCTCGCAGGCCGCATGCCTGCGCACGACTGGGCGGTCCTTGCGCTCGACATGCTCGAACGAGTACCCGCCAATATATCGACCTCACTGATGTGGGCAGTTGAGAAGTTTGAGGCACCGTACCCGCCGAACCTCGTCGCGGTCGCCGAGATGGGCGCGACCCACCCCGATCCGGAGCTCGATGACTATCCGAGCGTGCAGGTCGAGGGCGCGGGGGACATCGACGACGCCGTGAACTTCGGACTGAACTGCACCCGTGGAGCAGCGGCGCACGCACTGGCTCGCCATCTTTGGGCTGCCCCATCGGATTGGCGCCACACAGATAGCACCGTTCAGGCGCTGGCAACGGATCCGGTTCCAGCGGTGCGGATTGCGACCTGCAGCGCCGTCGGCGCGATCAGCCACCTGGATCCGGGCCGGGCCGTAGAACTGACGGTCGCGATGTTCACCCAGGGCCTCGAGCCGTTAGGCAGTAGCGGAGGCTTCGACCTCATCCGGTATGCGGCCGGCAGAAACTTGGCGAGCGTGCTGCCCATCATCGATCGAGCGCTTTCATCGGAGCTGGACCAGGTGGCCCAGAACGCTGGGGAAATTTGGGCTCATCTGGTGCATTGGGACAGGCTGCCCCTCTCGCTGCCGCAGCAGTACGCGCTACTGACCCCAAACGCGCGGGTTGGCGTTGCTCGCCTTTGGGCCGCTCACGCCGCCGACGACCTCGGCAAGGCCGCGCAGGTAGTTGAAGATGACGACCCGCAGGTTCGCGAAGTTGTCACGCGTTCCGTTCTCAGTACTCACGAGGGCACAGCACCCAGCGAGGGGGTCATCGAGCTGGTGAGCTCTGCCCCGGACGAGGTCTTTCGGGGGTCCGCGGACGAGATGGTCAGACTGCTGGGACGTTGGCCGGGCCAGCTGCCGCCAGCCGCCTCGCACGTCGTTGATCGGGTCTTTCGATGCATCGTCGCCGAAGGGCAACCTTTCCCGCTCGCGTTGTTGGCCGACCTTGTCGTGCGCCTCCTTCGTGAGGGCGACGACGAGACCCACCTCGATTTTTTGGACAGGCTCGTGGAACAGGGGCGCTCACTGCACAGGTCGCTTGACGAGGGCTAGCAGGATCTGGCGGCAGCCTGTTCACGAACCGTTGCGGTCTAGCCGCCTGCGCACGCGGGCCTTCAATCGTGGGTACGGTCAGAACGGCGGACGATTGGCGAGGTGAACCATGAAGATCATGATGCTCAGGCTGACTGTTGCCGCGCCGACGAAGGCTAAGACGAAGACGACTCGTCTGGCAGGTCTGGCAACGTTGCGGACGCGCAGCTGGTCGCTGAACCAGAATGCGCTGCCTAAAGAGGCCACAGCTGAACCGAAGGATGCGGCGATGACGGCAAGCACGTACAGCCCGTTCGCGAGGGGTGCGAATACTTCGTGCATGGGGCCTCCATCGTGTTCTTGTTCTGAAGGATGGTGCGAGGAGAGCGCTGGTGCGCAACCTTCTGCAGCGTCGGATGGGGTGTAGCGATGAGTGCTGCGGTGTCGGATGGTGACGGAGGGGGAGCGGAGGTGCTCACGTGGCTGAGAACAACCGCTCTGCTGTCCGTGATGCTGGGCGCCGGAGCAGGGTTGATGGTGGGGGTCCCGGGACAATCCGACGCGGGGAGGGCGCAGCTTGTTGCCGCTGTGGTCGGTCTCATTTTCGCTTCCTATGCGGCGTTGGATAAGTGGGAGACGGTCTTGTCGGACGATGCTGGCACCCAGATGCTGCGCATGATCCGCCCGCGCTTGAAGCTTGCAGTGCCGATGTTCGCAACGGGCACAGCGATTGCCGTGACTGTGAATACCGCCTTTACGGCGGCTTCTTTGTCGACGTACCTCAAGGGTGTTGCCGGGGTTGCTGTGGTGGCCGGTCTGCTCGTCTACGTCCTCGTGTGGAAGGCGTTGCCGAAGCGGTGACTCCGGCCGGGGTGCTTGAGGCTCGCGATGTCGACTAGTCGCAGCACGGCCGTTCATGAGGTTGCATGGGTCGCATGGTGTCGAGCGAGTTCAAGTTCTATGCGCGCGATGACGCTCTGCGTTTGAACGGTTTCGACATCGAAACTCAGGACGGGTTCTGCTGGATTGCGCCCCTCGAGGCGGTTGCTGATGGGTCGTTGGCGTCTTTGGCGCGAGCTCTCCGTGCAGAGGCAGGTGACAGCGCGGTTTCTAGTCAAGTTGACGACTGGGGGATGACTAGTGTCGTCGGTGACTTTCGCGTCGCCGACGTGCCCGTTGACGACTTCGATGTCGATTACTCCATCCCGGAACCGTTCAGCCTCGGTTGGGATTCGGAGCATGGTGTCGTCGCCGACATCCAAGTGGGACTGAACGGGCTTAGGTTCGAGAACGAGGACTTCAAGGTGGTGCTTGATGGTCCCCTTGCGCGTTTCGGTAGTCGCGTCGTCGCGGCGGTCGTCACTGGTGCTGGTTCTCAAGGGCTCGTCACCGTTCGCGTCAGCACTCCGCGAAGAGGCGCCAGGATCGCCGACGTCGTCGTAATCTCCGACACTGTTTGTCGGATCGTCAACCAACTCAACGACGGTGACTACGACGCCAGCTCCGCCTTCGATCTCGTCGTGGCCGGGCGTGCCGACATGCTCATCGGCATGGTCGAGTCCGATTGGCTCGAAGCCAAGAGTGAACTTCACCCGGTCGGGGACGTGGTTGGCGAGATCGAGCTCGCTCAAGACGTCGCCCGCTTCTGCAATGGCGACCGGGACGGGCTCATCGTCATCGGCATGACCACGAAGCGTGTGAAGGGTGAGGACGTCATCACGGGACTGCGACTCCTGGGGGCTCCGGCTCCAACTTCCACCGTCCACAAGGTCATCGACCGTCGAGTCTTTCCACCAGTCGAAGGTCTCGAAGTTCACAACACTCTGGTGGAGACGACTCGGGGTGCCGGGTACATCACTGTGCTGCGTATCCCGGCTCAACCCGTGGAGAGCAAACCTTTCCTTGTCCACGGTGCCGTTGTCGCTGGCAAGGTTGAGGGCGCCTTCATCAGCATTATTCGCCGTCGAGGTGAGCACAGCGTCCCCGTGCGGGCGGAATCGATCCATGCGGCCCTCGCTGCGGGAACGGCGCTGCTGCGGAACGCGAGTCTTCCTATCTCGCCCGCCGATGCGGCCGCGCGCGAAAGCTGAGGGCGGCGGGGAGCCGCAGCCTCAGGAGCGAGTTCGTAGCCCTTTCGTGAGAGGCGATCGACGTGGAAGATGAAGGCCGTCATGCGCCTTCGTCGGCGGCAACCCGGTGGACGTCGATGTGGTCGAGCATGGGCGTCGCTACCGGTATCGATCCAAAGCGGGAGCGAACATGGTGAGTTCGCGCTCGGGTATTCCGTGTGAGGTTGCGACGTCTCGCCAGTTCGCGGTCGCTTCGAGCACTTCGTCCCAGATGGACGCGGCGGCGGAGCTCTTGAGTCTGAACTCGGCTGCGTTGTCCATGAGGGCGGCTTTGGTTCCAGCGGGTTGGTCTGTGAAACCGATGGTGGAGGCCCGGTGTCGGTTGATGTCCGGTTCGGGGTTGATGTCGAAGGCCGGGGATAGGGTCCAGCCTCCATAGGTGTGGAGGAAACCGTGGTTGCGCATGTGGTCGTCGGTGTTGTTGACGATGAGGGAGAACGCGATGCGCCGCCATAGTTGAGCGAGGTCTTTGTTGACTGCGGCGCCGTGGAGGGTGAGGGCTTCGGCGAGTTCGAGGTAGTCGGACTTGGTGCCGTCGTCGGCTCCGATGAGGGTCATGGCGCTGATGTAGGGGAGACGTCGACCGCCAAGGTTTGCCGTGGTTGCGGCGTGTTGGCGGTCGAAGCGGTCGAGGAGAAGTACGTGCTGGTTTTCGATGAGGGCCAGTCGGCTAGGTGGCGTGTTGATTCCAGCGGCGGCGGCTAAGTCGAGTGTGGTTTTCTCCCAGGCCATGACGTCCCAGTCATCGCTGTGGTGGGGGAACTTGGCGATCAGGAGTTGTTCGTTGTCGCGCACCGATGCTTTGGGTCGTGCGCCGCCGAGGGTGCCGGTGCCGGCGTCGAGGAGGATCTTGATGGCGGTCATCGCGTCGGGATCGCGGGCTACCTTGTCGGCGGCGGCGAGTAGTTCCGGCAGTGCGACGATTTTGGGGACGCCGCCGGTGGCGATGTCGTCGGCCTGGAAAGGGCCATTGTCGTCCAGGGTGTAGCGTAGTGCGCCTTGGCGGGTGGCGTCGCTGACGCCCAGAAGGTAATCGACTTCGCCGACGGTGCGTGCAGTGCCGCTGGAGCGGTGGAGTGCTTGGTGGCGCTTCCTGATGAGGTTGCGTCCCCATCGGTCGGGTGCGCTGTCGCCGAATGCTTTGGGAAGTCCGTCGGTGACGTGCTGACTTTGCCTCAAGGGAAGGTCGGGACTTATGGAGTAAGCGCGCCCGTCGGCCTGGTACGTGTCGTCGTACGCAAAGGTGACTGTGGTGTGGTCGCCACGTTGGCTGGCGTAGGCGATGCCGACGGGGACGGGGGTTTCGTCAATGTCGACGAAGACGCGGATGCGGGTGGTGGCTGGTTGTGCGGCCATCTATCGCACTCGTTCGGGTAGCTGTTGTTCGGAGCGGGCTCGACCGAGGTCGGTCTCGTACGGGTCGATGCTGTCGACGAGGCGGTCTAGTTGGCCGAGCGCGCGGAGCACAACCAGGAATGTGTCGAGGCCGACGCTGGAGTCACCGTTCTCGAGCTTGCGAAGTGTGGGGCGGGAGATGCCGGCTCGTTCACTCAGTTGTGCGGCGGTGAGGTTTTGAAGCTTGCGCCAGGTGGTGACGTGTTGGCCCAGTTCGCGGGCGCTTTGGCGTACGCGGACAGGAACGTGAGGGCCAGCCATGATCTGCTCCTATGGAAAGAGTGCTTGCCACTAAGGTCGATAGCGGAAACAGTAGTTTCCATAGTGCGTCATGGGAACTCTGGACGCAAGCAGCGTCGTCGACGCACCGTCGGGAGCCCCGATGGAAGTCGGGGATCCGGAGTGGGGCCGTCGCAATGCACCTAGTTGGTGGGATGGACAGGCACGTGCTTCATGGGTGCTAGATCTCACAACCCGGAGGGCTTCGTCGGCGGAGCCGATTGTGAGACTAGCACCATGAACCAAACTTGCTGTTATTCCAGCGTTTTCCGCAGGCCCCAGTAGCGGGAAATGCTGTCTTCGGCCTCGTTCTCATTCAGTCGAAGTTGCGTTCGTTGCCGTCGCGTGCGGCCCGCCACATGACAGCGTCCCGTTGCCAACGTTGTGACGTGCGGACGGCGAACAGTCGGAACACCAAGATTGAGATCGTCAGGGCCGCAATGATCGCGATCGCGATCGAGGTCGCGGTGGAGGTGACGTCGAGTCCGACGACCAGCAATCCGAAGAAGATGTACAAGCCCGATACGAGTACGCAGAAGATCTGCCAGTCCTGCTTCGCGTGGGCTGAGTGCGTGTTCGCAGCCTCGGTGAAGACTCGCAGGTATCGCAGGTCCGCGCTGAGCCACCGGTCTTCGCTTTGGAGCCAGCTGTGCTGTGGGCGCGGACCTCGTTTGACGAAGTCGACGAGGGGCAGTTCATCGGGCTCGGCGCGTCGTCCCGATGGTGGTGCGGTGGGACCGATGTCCGCAGGTTTGCTTGGGTCAGTTGACGTTTCCGGGTGGTTGGGGACGGTGGGCTCCATGGGCACCTCTCACTCATTCGTTCTCGTAGCCACGTTCTTCGTCGCGTGGTTCTCGACGTGGTCTGTCGGTCCGGCTCTGGAGTTCGGTTGGCGACGTCTGGGCAGCAACGATGCGCAGGTCAGGCGGACTGCATTACTTCCCGCCCTAGGCGCACTTTCGCTCGCTGCTGTGAGTTGGCTGGCGTTCAGCCTCGGTCTGAGCACCGGCGCTTGACCAGGCGCCCGCCGATCGGCCCATCGTTGATCCAGGGTGGGAACGAGTCGTCACAGTAGGTGCGGCCTCCCCTCGTGGTCCCGTCGATGGCGGCGGCGTTGTGAGTCGTTTCCCGTCGTGGGGGCCAATTGGACTGATGCTCGCAGTGATGTGGGTGGCCGCTGCATGACTCATGTTGCGCCAGTGTGCGTCGTTGAAGATGCGGCTGCGTGTTGTCCGATCCAGGGAGGTCCCCGTTGGTGTCGAGGTCAGTGCGGTATGGGAGGCGGCCCACGACGTTCTCTCGCATCTGACGGCGTCGGATCACAGAGAAGATCCGCCAATGCTCGTTGCCTCGGGTGTTCCCGGCCTCGCCAGTTCGACCGCCACTCGACTCGGTGCCGCAGCCATGAAGTACGCCACTGGATGGGGCCGGTGAGCTGGAAGTCGCGTCGGGTCAGTTGTCAGCGCGTCGAAGTTGAGGCGCCGGCTCCCTTGGCCACAGACCGGTCCGCAGGCATGCTTCGAGCTTGGCGAGGGTGGCCATGTCTGCCCACGTGTTGCCGGCCAGCAGGTCGTACAGGGTGCTGCGTCGGATGTCGGCCGCCTCGGCGACCTCTGACTTGTTGCGGCCAGCCAGCGCGGACTCCAGCGCCACGGCTACAGCGACTGCGTGAGCGACTGCGTCGGGCGCTTCGGGATCGAAACGGCCAGTGGGCCAGGTGCCGTCGACGATCCACTCCCGTGGAGCTTTGGACCCGAACGATCTGCGCACAGCTGCACCCTATCGACTCACCGTCGGGGTCGACGTTCGCCAACCCGCATGTAGACCTCTACACAACCAGAGGGGGGCGACATGTTCGCCGGGGGGCCGAGAGCCGACATCAATCAAGCCGGCAGCGAGCGTCTCGGGGAGGGGATGCGGCACGGCGTTCAGGCGCGCATCTCGTGAACAAAGCGGCGTGCGAGCGACTCGAGGGCAGCGATGGGTGGCGGGTTGGTGCGCATGAGGTCGCGTGGGGTTTGATCGTCGAGCTCTGGTGCTGGGGCGCAGAGCAGAGCGATGGTGCCCCAGGGGTCGAGGTCGCGCATGTGGATGAGCATGGCTCGGGCGGCGTGTCTGGTTCCCCAGTGTGTGCCGTCGGCGTTGTTGGTGAACTGCCAGATGGGGCAGATGTGTGTGTTGTCGTCGGCGGTGGGGAGGAGGAGAAGTTCGCCGGCTGTGGCGAGGTCTTTGAGTTCGTCGAGGTTGTTGAGGCCGAGCTTGGCGATGGCGCGGTCGGCGCTGCAGAACGGCCCGTACAGGTCGGCGACGGTGGTGTGGGTGAGGACTTGGTAGAGGGGGGTGTCGCGTAGCCATTCGTCGGGGCGTTGGAAGACCATGTCGGGGATGGCGTCGTCGGCGTGGATGGTGCGGGTGATGGTGAGGGGGAGTGCCTGGAGGTAGAAGTGGCGGGCGTTGGCCATGAGCCAGGCGGCGAGGTTGGCGCGTGAGGGTTCGTCGAGTTCGGCAATGGTGAGGGTGGTGCCGTCGCGGGTGGTCCAGTGGGTGAGCTGTTCGAAGACGTCGAGGTCGAAGGGGCGGGGTTCGTCGGGTGGTGTGGTTGAGGAGGCTTCGTGTTCCATTAGGACCTCGCATCAGGTGTAGAGGTCTACACGGTACGGCGAAGCTGTAGCGTCGGCGGTGAGCCCGTGCCGTGTCGTTGACGGGGTGTGGCTGGCCGCAATCTGGGCGATGCGAGCTTTCGATAGGTCTGTGGCGGCGGCGATGGCGGCGTGACTGTGGCCGGCAGTGCGGAGGTCGTTGACGGCCGCAGTGCGTGCGAGCGAGATGTTGCGGAGCCGAAGTCGGGCGATCTCGACGACTGTGGTCGCGGCGCGGATGAGGAGAGTGGCGTCAGGTGTCGTGTCGCTTGACCGGTCGGCGAGTGTGGCAGCGAGGCATAGGTCGGGCCAGTGCCAGCCGTAGGCCGGGACGGCTGGGGCGGCTGGAGATAAGGGGCTCGGAAGACGCATGTGTCGTTTCTACACGACAATGCGCGGGGACGGTAGGTGCCGGCCGCGGTGACCTTCCGGGTGCTGTCCGCAGGTCGAGACCCGCCTGTGGTGTCACGACGGTGGGCCGGGCGAGGCCTGCCGGGAACCGGACGGCCACCATGTCGTCGGACCGAGGCGGGACGGCGCGGGCCCGGGTGGTCTCTGGTTGGCGAGCGTCGGCCTGTCGGGCCCTGGTCCGTGACTCGGTGGTGCCCTGGGGTGTCGGTGGTTGGTGGACGCTCTGCCTGGCTGAGACTGAACGTTCGGCAGCAAGAACGGGGATGCAATGAGGTGCGCAGTGACGCCCCTCACTGGTCATTAGGGTCGACGTTCGCCCCAGGTCTACGGTCGGGTGACGACCTGCCCGTCGTCGTCCAACTCTGACCAGGTCCGTCCGGCTCTCGCGAACTCCGAAGCGAGGTCAAGCTGGTCGAGTCGCGCCCTCACGAGTTCATCCCAATGACCGCGGACGAGACGTTGGATTTCAGGTGAGACGTTGTCGTACTTCTCTGCGCCCGCCAGGACGCGACCGCACTCAACCTCATGGTGTTCCGGTGTCGCCATCTGGTGAACCTTCCTGCTGTCACGCTGCGACGGGGCCGAGGTTGGCGTTCGCGAGTTGCGTGCACCGACGAATTGGCGCGACGCGGGCGAGCGGGTCGGAGAGTGTCCAACTCTACGTTTAGTGTAGACCTCTACACTGTGCAGGTCGCGTTGCCCACCACAGAAGGTGGTGGGCCAGCAAGTGACATCGCTGTGCGCTGGGTGGCTGACCGCATAGAGCGAGCTGCGACTTCCCGGGTTCGCCATCGCTATCGGTCAGCGGTGGGCGCAAGATTGCGCCGGTAGGCGTCGACCCCGCGCTTCTATATATCGGCGGGGGATCCGGGGCCTCGAGGTGGTCGGGGCGCTCAGTCGACGGGACTTCGCCCGTTCGGCGCCTACGATCCATGCATGCCTGTCGAAGTGTGGGGTGCTTGCGTTGCCGCGTTCCTCGGAGGGTTGGCGGGTGCGACCGGCACCATGGTCGCGCAATGGTCGAAGCGTCGCGCCGATGCCAAGGCCGCGACCAACCATGAGGTCAAGCGGGCGACTAGTGTCTTGCTCGTCGAGTCCCAGACGATCGATCTGCTGATGCATGACATCGTGCTCATCTCGGCAAATGCCGGCTCGTTGGCAGGTTTGGTCCTGCGCATTACTGGCGCCGTCACACCCATGGACTTTCTTCAGCTCTTCGACCGGTTGCGACACTCGGCCGGCGAGTTGCAGACGGCTGCTGTCGACCTGCAACTGGTGGCCGACGCGCGAACAATCGAACTAGCCGAAGCGGTGGTTGTGGACGCGATGGCTGTCGTCACTGCTCATCGAACCGTGCCCCGCAGTCGTCTCGTGAACTCGATGAAGATCGCCGCTACCGGACGTCGGGCCGTCGATGAAGCGGGGATTGCTGCCGCTCGCGCCGCACTGAACGAGAGTCGCGAAGCTCTCGCCATGCATACGCGAATGGGTATGGCGCTCTGACAAGCAGGAGCGTCAGGTGACGAGAGCGACAGGCCCTCGTTCACCTGGGCTGGTCGGAAGGACAGTCGCCGCTGCCCGCGAGGTAGTTCAGCGCGACCCGGCAACCGTGGAGCCGGTCATCGGCTGCGAGTCGCCCGGTGAGGGCGACGCTCCTATGGCGGTGGACTGCGTTCCGGGTGGGCCGGTGGGGATGGTGGCGATAGGCGGATCGACGAATTCGTTGAGGTCCCAACGCTCCGGTCCCAGTTGTTCGCCGCTCAGCCAGCGGCCCGCGCGGCAGAGCCCATAACCGGCGCCAGGGAACGCGTTGGCTGCGTAGACGAACGTCAGTGTCAGTGTTGGGTACGCCGCGGACAGTGTCCTGATGATCTCTGCTGGGGGCCGGTCCGATGCGATGAAGCTGGCCTTGAACCCGGGCCCGTCCGGGGTGTGGAAGAGCTCGAGGTAGGCGTCCCAGAGGCGGACGAACTCGGACTCGAAACGTTCCCAGGCGCGCTCGGCCTCGTTGGGGTTCGCCTCGATGTCGTCAGGACTGTGGCCTAGAACGAAGGCGGCGTTGCGGGCTTCGGTGTGTGACCAGCGTGTGGGCGCTTGAGGGGCCAGGGCTGACGCGTTGAGCCGCGTCCCGTCAGAAGCGGCGAGGAAGCGAAGGTGGAGCCAGGAGACGTCGTTGGCCGGGCCGATGGCAGTCACGCTCACGGTGTAGGACGTTGTCATGTCCCGTACGGTGTCGCGTCCTCCGGCTGCGTCGAGGTACTCCATCCTTTGGCGGGCGGGCAACCTCCGGCAAATGGGCGACCCAGCCGTCGTGACCTGGCGGAGTCAGCGAAGTCTGAGGCCCCGGCAGCGCAAACGGGTCAGGTGAGTGCTGCGAGTTCGGGCCAGCTCGTCCGGTACTCGTCCGCTTTCTGGGCGGCGTCGAACTCCAGAACCTCGACGCTGTGTGTCTTGAGGACATCGAGGACGGCTTCAGGGGTGGTGTTGAAGAACTCGCGCCGCAGATTCACCTTGTTCACGCGTTGGGGAGCGAACGTCTGATGAAGCATCGTTTCGATGCCGACGGCGTCCTTGGAGAAGAAGAGTGCGTGGACGTCAAAATGGAACGGCACTGACGCATCACTGAGTTCACGGATGCGGTCCATCGGTTCGAGGCGGCGCGTCATGCCGATCTTGACCATGTTCTCGCCGAACGCTCCAAGGTTGGAGATGACGTAAACGTAGCCGGCACGGATGTTCGCGGCCCGGTAGTCGACGTCTTCGAGTGCCCGTTCCACGTCCAGAAGCTCCGTACGCAGACGTTCGGCCCCGGCGGTGTCGCCCTTGGCTTCCAACGCTGCGAGCGAGTTGAGGTAGTGCGACTTCTCCTTCTCTAGCCGGTCGTGTTCGCGCTGCAGTTCCTGTTCGGCTTTGCGTTGCTCGCGCAGTTCGGCCTTGTGAGCACGCTCGGCATCCTTCTCCTCCTTCACCCTCTCGAGATGGCGGGCAGCGAGCTCAAGCTCCTTGAGCCGCAACCGGTGGAACCGGGCGGTGACCTTGATGTCGAGCATCGCGCCGGTCTTAGCGATCTGGTCGACAGCCTTCTGAAGACGAGCCTGCGCGGTGTGCAGGTTGCCCGCACGGACTGTCTTGACGCAGTTCTCCACCTCGGCGTTGTAGGCGCGCAACATCAGGCGGGAGTAGTCCTTGACCATCTTTCTGCCCTGGGCCTGGGAGTTGTTGAACGTGAAGTTCGACGTCGCCGAGATCGCTTCTCCAACCTTGTTGAGCGTCTTGATCTCGGCTCGGAGACGTGACAGTTCGTCGGCCAGCTCGGCTGACGTCTCCGCGGGATGCTCGTAGTCGAACAGGCCCAGGCTCTGCATCTCGGCGGACTGGCGTACCTCGACCAAACCTGCGGACACCTTCTGCGTGTCGACGTGAAGGCGACGGAGCTCCTCTTCGCCGGCGGAGATGTCGGCGATGAGCGAAGCTATACGGCGCTGCCGTTCAGGCACGTCCTCGATGCCGAACTGCTCGAGGACCACCTGTGCTGAGTCCAGGTCCGTACGCAGCTGTCCGTTTTCGTGCTGCAGTCGCTCGTTCTCAGCCTGCAGCGTGAGGTTGTCGTCGGCGAACTTCTCGGCGAGCTTCTTGCCGTTGAAGAAGCCGATCTTCGGCTGGCTGGTCTCACTGCTCATGGGGCACGAAAGTACGTGAGGCGAGGTTGTTGCGCAGCCAGTTCATTGAACTTGTTTCCAAGGGCTCACGATGTGGGGACGTGTGGCGTCGTGACCGTCGCGGCGCGGAGCGGTAAAGGCACCTACCGGGTGACGTTGAGAGCGTCGAGCTCAGCCACGAGGATGGGTTCAAGATGCTCGATGAGTCGTTCAGCGAGCGCTTGCAAGGCAGCGACGTCATACGCGGTGGGGCCGCGTCTCCGCCACGTCGTCAACCCGACAGCCCTGACTCCGGCCGCGTCGCCTTCGCCGCTCATCCGGATGACCTGGTTGATTTCACCGAGGCGGTCGTCGCGATGTGCGATGTGGCGGTTGCGTTCGGCGCGAACTGCCACGTGGGTGGCCCGTTGCACGTCGGTCAGGACGGCAAGGTCCGTGTCGTCGATGCGGCGACGGCGGCCGGAACGTCCCTTGGAGTCACGACCGGCAGTGAACGAACGTCCGTACGCCACGACCGCTGCTTCCCACAGCGCGGCGTGGACGTCGTCGTCGAACTCGGCAGACTCGTGCAGCGCACACCAGCGCGCCACCAGCTGAAGGTCGGCAAGAATGCTGGCGAGGTCGGCAGCGCGGCACGCTTCGTCGGTGCGGACCTCCGCACTCTGCCACCGGTAGAGCGGCGTCGGCTCGGTCATTGGCACCTCGCGGCCTGTCACGCGTGTGTCACGCGGAGGACAGGGGCAGGCAACCGGAGGTGACCAAGCGTCGACTCCAGCGGTGCGCGCAGGGTCGGTCCGCCATCAGTGTGCACCTTCCGTCTGGCCCGGACCGGTGTACCCGAGGGCGAGAAGGTGTTGCTCGAGCAGCTCGTAGAGCGCTTCGCCGTCGCGAGCGATGAGGTGGCGACGGGTTCCGTCGGGCCGGTATGCGCGGTAGTGAATTTTGCCGACTTCACCGGTGTGTCTCCAGGCCACCTCCACGAGCGGCTGGGGGAGTTTGGGCATGGACTCAGAGTCCCAGGGTCCCGGCCTGTTGCCAAGGTCCAGGCAAGGAGAGCGAACCCTGTCGTCCAACGAGACGTTGGCGCTCGCGTCGAGAAGCTGTGCGCCAGGAGTGGGCGCATTGAATCCGTCGAGCAGGCCCGCATCGAACGTCGGCAGCGCGTCCGGCGGCACGCCAGGTGTCGACGACGCCTTCGCTGGTGGCCGGTGAGAAAGTTGTGAGCAACTTGGTGATCCGGTGCGGTGATGCGTGACAACACCTCAAGGCACTCGATGCAGCGTGCCTCCGGTTGAAGGAGTCCGCGATGCGCGGTGGAGCACGGTTCGTCTCGATGGTCGCCGCAACTGTCGGCGTTTCAGTCCTCGTCGGTGTGCCAGCGCAGGCGGCGGAGTTCGACCCAGAACGTCAGCCGGAGTTGCGTTCGGTCGAGATGCCGAAGTCGTCGAAGAACAAGAACACGTCGACCGGGGGTGCATCGGACATCGCCAAGGCACTCGCCCGAGCCGAGAAGTCCGACAAGCCGGTCGTGGTGGAGTCGCTGACGACCGAGACCGAACAGGTCATCGCGAACTCCGACGGCACGGTGACCAGCGAGACCGCGCAGGCGCCAGTCCGCGGCACGAACGCTGACGGTGACGTGGTGCCGCTCGATCCGACGCTCGAGCCGACCGGGGGGCGGCTCGAGCCAGCCGTTGGCAGCGAAGACGTGTCGTTCTCCGCGGATGGAGCAGGCGACCTCGCACGTCTGGACCTGGGCAAGGGGCGGTCGGTCGCGCTTACGTTCGACGCCGAGACCACCAAGCCGACTGTCGACGGGGGTGTCGCCACTTACGACGTCGTCGAGCCGGCACAGTCGCCGCAGACGCCACCGGCGACGGCCGAGGAGTCTGACCCAACGGGCGGAGACGAGCAGGCCGGCCCGGCGGCGGACCCGGTGGTCGAGTCGACGGGAGATCCGACGGTTCGCGCCGCTGTGACTGCTCGCGGTTTCGCCACCCATGTCGTGTTGGACGAAGAGCCAACGACCGCTCCGGAGTACGTGTTCACCCTCGACGTGGAGGGTCTCACCCCGAAGCTGGACGATGACGTCCTGCAGCTCAGTGATGACAAGGGCACGGTGGTGGCTGAGTCCGCGCCGTTGCGCATGTGGGACTCCAGGGTCGACGAGTACGGCTTCCCTGAGCATCTGCGTCCGGTCGCAGCCGACCTGGATGAAACGGCCAACGGGTGGAAGCTGACGCTTCGCCCCTCGATGGACTTCCTGACCGACGAGGCCACCCAGTATCCGGTGACGGTTGACCCGGACATCTCCCCGGTGGACCGGCAGGGTGACTCGTTCTTCGCGAGTGGTGCTGACGCGGACACCAACTTCGGTGTCGAGACGTTCATCAACGTCGGCTACGACGCGGGCAAGCAGCACGAGGGCTACATGTCCTTCTCCTACAACGCTTTCCTCGGCGCCAACGTCACTTCAGCGAGACTGAAGATGTGGCAGTTTCACGCAGCGTCGTGCACCGCCCAGCCGACGGACTTCCGGCCGATGACCGGTGGTGACGAGGCGAGCTTGACGTGGAACAACTTGCCAACCCGCTCGAACGACGCGCGCTGGTTGTCGACCCTGACCGGCAACAAGGGCGCTTCCGGGTGCGCCGCCGGGTTGGTTGAGGCGAACGTGACCCCGCTGGTGAATGGGTGGGCCGGTCGACATGTGGGCTCTCACTCCGGGCCTGCGGCTTCGCGGGACGTCTACCTGAACCGTCAGGCATTTTTCATGCAGGCGCCGAATGCGACGTCGGCTGCGCAGTTCAAGCGGTTCTGCTCGCTGAACTGGTCGTCGGCCTCGCCGATCTGCAACAGCGCCGACCGGACGCCGATCCTGTCGGTCACATTCACGCCGGAGCTCGGTCAGCAGTCGTGGTACTCCACCACCGACCGCGACCTGAACGACCGGATGAGCTTGAGCGTCAACAACCGCAACGGCAACCTGTTCGTCCGCTCCGGCGATGTCAACGTCAACGGAATCGGCTTGGACTTCACTCTGGACCGCACGTACAACTCCCAGGGTGAGGAGAGCGGACCGCTGGGGCCGCGGTGGAGTCTGTCGATGGGCCCGGACGTGTGGTTGGAGAAGATGTCGGCCTACCGGTACGACTTCCACAGCCCAGGCGGCACGGTCCTTGGGTCGTTCGTGCGCAAGTCGTCGGACTCGGGGTCCGCTGACTATCGGAAGTTCTCCGCACCACTGGGGGGTGTGGGGGCTGAGCTGGAGCAGGAGTCCGACGGCGACTTCACTCTCACGTTCCGCAAGTCCCAGTCCAAGTACACCTTCGGCCAGGCCAACAGCGACGGTGATGCGTTCATGACCGCGCTCGAGGACCGCTCGGACAACAAGATCGAGGTCGCCTACTCCGGCACGGCCGGCACCAAGCCGAAGATCGCCACGTTCAAGGACTCTTCAGGCCGCATCTACACCCCGACCTACACGGGCGCTGTGATCACCAAGATCGCCACGGCGAACGTCGCCGAGGTCGGCGTGCGGGAGTGGAATTACGGCTACACGAGCGGGAACCTCACTTCCAGCACCGACGCGGAGGGCCGCGCCACCAGCTACCAGTACACGACAGCAGCGGGCGCCACCCGGTTGTCGAAGATCACCCAGCCCACTCCGGCAGTCGGGGGAGCGGCGTCGACTGCCCCGACGACGGAGTTCACCTATAAGGACGGAACCAGCCAGATCGGCACGGTCGGCTATCGCCTCGACGACACCGAGAACGGGCTCCTGACCTACTCGTGGGCCTACAGCACGAGCATCGGCGCCGACTGCGATGGCAAGGGCGAGGTCTCGACCGTGGTGACCGACCCACGGGACAAGAAGACAACCTATTGCTACGAGAAGCGCAACAACGCTGCGTCGAATGCGAAGACGTGGGTCTACGACGCCCTCGGCAACGCCAAGAGCCAGGACTTCAACGCCGACAACCAGCCCGTCAACGGCACGAACGCCACCGGCCAGGGCGTCGCCGGCGGGTCCACCGTTGCGACCTACAACAACAACATTGACGACCAGCTGTCGTCGATCACCGAGCCGAAGAACGCCGGCTCCAACACGGCGTCGTCGTCCTCGATGACGTACAACGACAGCTCGAGCCTGCCCGGTGGCGCGTACCTGCCGCTGTCGGTCAAGGGCGGGGATAGCAACTGCAACTACTACGGCTACGACAGCAAGGGCCGCACCACATCGACCTTCTCGGGCGCGACCGCGAACAGTTCCGGCAGCTGTTCCTCGACCCCGTCGGGTCGCAAGTTCGAGCGCGACTACAACGACAATGGCACGCTGGCGAAGTCGTGGGACGCGAACTCCGGTTCCAGCCCCGCCGACGACGACAAGACCATCTACACCTACTACGAGCCGGGACCGGGCACGGTCGCCGGTACCCAGTGGCAGGTCAAGACCGTCCGCAAGCCCGGAGGTGACTGCTCGACGGGCAGTGCCCGTCGCCTGTGCACGAGCTACACCTACGACGGCGCCGGCCGGGTCAAGACCATGACCGATGCCCGGGGCAACACCACCGGGTACGTGTACGACAAGAACGACCGCACCACCGGGGTCAATCTCCCCGGCTACAACATGATCACCTGCCCGCTGACGCTGGACGTGAACTGCATCCGCTACAACTACGACCAGAACGGTCGCCTCAGCCAGCGGATCGAGGACGCCAAGTCCACCTACTTCGCCTATGACCGGATCGGCCGTCAGACGCAGATCTCCACCCCCGCCGGAACTCTGACTTTCGACGTGGTCGGCATGAGCTACGACGCTGCCGGGAACATGATTGGCTACGGCCAGACTGTCGACGGTGTCTCAGGTCAGGACATCACCTTCTACTCCTACGACGCCGCCGGCCGCCCGGACCAGATGATCAACAGCTTCGGCACCATCCGGTTCAAGACCGACAAGGACGGCAGGACCACCGAAACCGCCTACGAGCCACAGACCGGCTACCCGGGCACCACCGTCACCTACGACTACGCCCGCAACGGGCGACCCAAGCAGATGAAGTGGAAGACCACCGACGGCACGACGGCATCGACGTGGGATTACGACTACACGATCAACCTTCCGGCCCCGTTCGGGGAGGTGGACGTCCCGCAGATGCAGTCACGCAAGGTCACCACGAGTGCCCCCGGGCTGACGGCCGGGACCCGGTCCTACACGTACGCCGAGCAGCGTCTGGCCAAGGCTGACGACACTGCCGGCACCGACTATGAGTACACCTACGACAAGGTCGGCAACATCCTGTCGGAGAAGGCCGGGTCGACCACGACCCACTACGGCTACAACCGCGCCGGGGAACGCTGCTGGAGCGGGTCCTCGGCCGGTACGGATGCGCAGAAGCTGTCACGTTCATGCGCGACGGGCCCGTCCGGGTCGACCGCCTACGTGCGGGACCCTGACGGCAACAACCAGGGCCTGTCCTCCACGGCGGTGACGTACAACAACCGCAACCAGGTCGCGAACATCGACGGGCTCGCGCAGGACTACCTCGACCAGGGCAACGACCTGCGCACCAGCACCGCCGGCACCCGGGTCATCAACGGGCCTCTCGGTGTGACCGCCTACAAGACGGGCTCGCAGACGGTGTTCCTGTCGCGTGACCCGGTCGGGAACCTGATGACCTACCGGCCCTCGACCGGCACATCGCTGTACTACTTGGTTGAGCCGAACGGCAACGTGGCCGGAGCGACCGACCCGTTCGGATACCTTGCGGCCGCGTATGAGTACTCGCCGTACGGGAAGACGACCACAGTCGGGTTGGGTGACTTCAACCCGTTCCGGTACTTGTCGTCGTGGCAGGAGACCACCAGCAGCGGGAACCCGGGTCACTACAAGCTCGGGGCACGGTTCTACAACACCAACGGCATGTTCACACAGCCGGACGCTTTGACTGGCGGCCTGGGCGACCCGCGCACGATGACGTCATACAACTACGCAGGCGGCGACCCCATCAACCAGGCCGACCCAACCGGTCAGTCTTTCTTCGGCGACTTGGATGCTTCGCTGAAGGGGTTCGCCTTCGCGAAGGGAGTGGTTGGAAACGCTACGACACTTTACGAAGGGACGAAGGCAGCTCTCGATGGTGACGTGAACGAGGTGTTGGCTCTCGGCGCGGGAGCGCTGGCCGGGTCTGTAGCTGCGGGTGCTTGTACAGCTGCCATCGGCACTTCTGGGGTGGGTCTGGTTGCGTGCGGCTACGTCAGCGGCAAGATTGGGGAAGGCGTGTCGAACGCCGTCCGGGATTCCGGGGCAGGAGACTGAGGACTATGTCTGACAAGAGAAGAGGTAGCGTCGCGATCCCGTTGTTTTTCGCGATCGTCTCCCTCGTCCTGGGAGCAGCGCTCTTCATAGCTGGCTTCTTCGTTTCGAATGGGGAGGTCATCATCGCTATCGGCGGTATCGGATTCCTGGCTGGACTGATACTCACTTTCATAAACGTTCCGCGACGTTATTAAATGGATTGGCGTCGCAATTCTGGAAGGTGTTTTTGACATGCCCCACGAGGTCTCTTGGTTCTCAGGTGGCGGCGACGGCTCGAGTTGGCCGCTGCCCGTGGTCGTTGCCGTCCTGGTGGCGCTAATCATCGCAGCGGTAGTGCGGAGATGGCGCAAGTAGGCCGGGGTGGCGCCTATTGGGCATTACTTCCCCTCTTCGTCGAAACGGATGGAACGTCGCTGGTCCGACGGACCCGTTCGGGTACCTCGCGGCCGCGTATGAGTACTCCCCGTATGGGAAGACGACCACAGTCGGGTTGGGTGACTTCAGCCCGTTCCGGTACCTGTCGCCGTGGCAGGAGACCACCAGTGGTGGTGCTCCGGGTCATTACAAGTTGGGCGCAAGGTTCTACAACACCAACGGCATGTTCACCCAGCCCGACGCGTTGACCGGCAGCCTCGGTGACCCACGCACGATGACGTCGTACAACTACGCTGGCGCTGATCCAGTGAACCAAGCCGATCCCAGCGGATACTGTATGCAATACAACAGCAACCCGACGGGGTCCTACGGGGGAGATCAGTTGGGTCCGTGCGGCTACAGGGGGCTTTCCTTCGCATTCAATCCGGGCTCAGACTGCGTCCTCGGAGCACTCGGCGCGGCCATCACGGTTGGCGGCACTCTCACGACGGCCCCTACCAGCGGCGCGTCCGGGTACGTCACTGCCGCAGGCTACGCAATTGCTAGCTATGGTCTGGGAAAATGCGTGGAAGTGAGTCAACGATGAATCTGCGGCCGTGGCTGAATCTCGCCTTCGGCTTTCTGCTGTTGGCCTATTCGGTGTTCCTGATCCTGGAATCTGAACTTTCCAGCGGTGATGGTCTTCTCGGTGTGGGCAGCCTCCTGCTGGCCGCCTACTTCATGGTCAGTTCGATCATGTTCCTGAGACGTCGCGGCCGCTCGGGAGACGGGTGACAAGACGGGTGACGAGACGGGTTCGCAGACGGTGTTCCTGTCGCGTGACCCGGCCGGGAACCTGATGACGTTCCGGCCCTCGAGCGGTACGTCGCTGTACTACTTGGTTGAGCCGAACGGCAACGTCGCTGGAGCGACGGACCCCTTCGGATACCTCGCCGCGGCGTATGAGTACTCCCCGTATGGGAAGACGACCACAGTCGGGTTGGGCGACTTCAACCCGTTCCGGTACCTGTCGTCGTGGCAGGAGACCACCAGCAGTGGGAACCCGGGCCACTACAAGCTCGGCGCACGGTTCTACAACACGAACGGCATGTTCACTCAGCTGGACGCGTTGACCGGCAACATGGGCGACCCCCGCACAACGAGTTCCTACAACTACGCAGGTGGTGATCCAGTCAATTACGCAGACGAAACGGGTGAAAGTCTCTTTGAGATCTCTCGTCGCATCGCTGAGATCGCGGTCTTCCCATCCAAAGCAAAGGCGTTCGTGAACTCGGCTGGAGCAAAACTCACGCTGCTCCTTGGAGGATGTGCGGAAGGTGCACTTTTCCTGGGCGTCCAAGGAGCGCTTCTAGGCGGCGCATTCGCTGGCGTGGGTTCAGCTCCGGGCGGGACTCTCGGCGCTACAGTGGGATGCACCGTCGGGCTCGTGAGTACGAACTTTGGGTACAACGCAGTAAGGGATGGACAATCGTGAAGCCCAAACTGGCGCTGGCGCTAACAGCTTCGTCGCTCGTGGGGGTCGCGCTGATTATCGTTGCTATGCTCCCGACCGTCGCGAGTGGGATACGGGCGATGGCCTTAGCCGGCCTTGTCTTGCAGGTGGGCGCTACGCTCCTGATTCTCCAACGCCGCTCGGGAAGGTGAGCTAACTCAGGGCATTCCAGACTGCCGGCCCGGCCCGGTTCAGATCCGGATGGTCGAGCGACTTCATCACGACTGATACATCAGACCTGTCAGCGATTGATGTAGCGCGGTAGAGAATCCGATTGGATACGACCCGTCCCTTACGGACCAAGCACGCGATGTTGCTCGCGGAAAGTCGAGGAGAGCGCCCTCTCAGGTCTAGTGACTTTGTGGCTTTTCGCCGCAGGAGTAGTTCCATCAGCCACGCCAGATAAACGGCACAGATTAGCGCCATGGCGTGCAGATGAATCTGCGAAGGGGAGTGAACGTAGACCCTGATTGCACCTGATGCCGTAGCGAAAACCAATGCTCCAGTGCACCAAGCGAGCCATCTCGTCCTGGTGAGCCCCCGGGATGCAGCTTCCCACTTATCAGAACTGAACGACGCCCAAATGATTTCATCCGACCTGTCCATCGAGCAGACCTTCACCCTTTCTTAGGCAAGTCTGTCCCCGAGGGCCGCGACGATGCTCTAACTCTGAAGCCGTGGGAAAGAGGTCCGACGCCATCAGGATAGGCCGGCTTCGGGACTACATCAACTAGGCGAAAGCTAGGCGAATCGCGGACCGGCCTCGCGAGAAGAGCCGGAGCTCTTCTCGGCTGGCACGGGCGTGTGTCCAGCTAACCGGCGCCGTCACGACGACCACCCACGCCCCTCGCCATCCTCGACAACTGCGCCGCACGGGCCTTCGACATTCCCGTCGACTCCGCCACCGCGTCGTACGACAACCCCAGAGCGCGAAGCTCAGCGACAGCCTCAAGGCGTACCTCGGCGAACGGCTCCATCTCCGCATCCAGTTGTGCGAAGAAGTCATTCACTGCACGCACCCGGTCCGCAGGGTCAACAACCGCACTGAGCGCATGGACCTCCTTCAGCAGTGCTCGCTGAAGTTGTGCAGAGATGTGTCCGTCGCGTGCGCCGGTGCGGCGATGACGACGAGTAGGCATGCGACCAGCACACAGCGTGTAGACCTCTACACGGTCGGAGGCGCAGCGAGGTTTGGGGGAGGGGGCGTGCTGCGGGCGGCGCGGGCGCCTTGAGCGCGGTCAGTGGGGCACGTTGAGGGCGCGTAGTTCGATGTCTTAGATTGTTTCGGGTGCTTGATTAGTTGTCTCGCGAGTCCGCGCACGGCGGAGACTTCATATCGCGTGGGGCCGCGGCGTCTCCAGGTCGTCATCCCGATGGCGGTGATACCGGCCGGGTCGGCATGGCCGGTCAGCCGGAAGGCGTCGTTGACTTCCCCGTGTCGGTCGTCGGCGGTGACCAACGTGTCGGTCGCGTTTGGTTCGGACCGTGTTGTGGAGCCCTGTCGGTGGCGTTCAGGACCGCCAGGTCGGTCCCTCCGAGTTGGCGTCGACGGTTAGGTCGGCCGAGGGAGTCTCGACCTGCGGTGAACGAGCGGCAGCGTGCGACCGCGATGGCTTCCTAGAGGGCGGCTTGTACGTCGTCGGTCAGCCGTTCAAGGCGGGCGTCGTGACGAGCCGGTTCACAACGATGAGACATCGGGCGGCAACGACTGTGAGAACTCGCTCGTAGCTGTTAATCGAGACGACAGAGCCTCGCCGGGGGGCTTTCGGACCGATGTGGCCATCGCTGGCGTACCCATGACCGCAGCCGAGATTTGACTACGGGTTGGAAAAGGCGGCGGAGGACGGTATGTCTCGGTCATGGATGAAGACCGAGAACGGGCGAACCTGCTGTTCGCGTACGACGTGTTGTTGCAGCGGTCGCTGGCTGAGCACGCGCAAATGTGGCAGATGCCGGCGCTGGCGCTGGCCGCTCAGAGCTTCCTGCTGGCGACTGCTTTCGACCCTGACACCAAGCGGTGGGTCGCCGTTCTCGTCGCCGTTCTAGGTGTCTTGGTCGCGGCGATGTCGATGCAGTTGATGGCTGCGCGGCGATTCAACTTCAGTCTCGATCGTCAGAAGATGACCCAGCTGGAGGTCGACCTTGGATTGTTGAGAATTGCGGAGCGCGGATGGGTGGATGGTGCGGGTCAGGACGATTCGTCGCCCCGGTCTTCGGTTTGGAGGCGCGCGTCGACCTACCTGGTTTGGCAGGCGGGTCTGCTGACATTCTTGGTGGTCGACATATCAGCTGCGCTCCACGCGCTGATCCGGTAGTTGGGTCGCTGGTGGTCTGCTTTGGGTGCCGCCTGGCCCTAGCTGCGGTCGACTGTTTCGCTGCATGCGAGCGATGAAGGTTTCCGCCGACTCCAACGACTCCTGGGTGGGCGGTGGAGTGTCGCCCACGTTGAGAACGATGGTCGCTCTCAATGCTGCGAGCTCTTCAGCGGGCTCAAGGGGTCGTTTAGTGCTGCTCCATGTCCGCGGCAGAGCCGTGCGTCGTTTGAGAAGTCGCAGCATGCATTCTTCTCACGTCAGAGGAGGTCGAATCACGCTCAGTGACGAGTCGGGAGCCTCATGGAGAGGTGGGTGCCTTCTCAACTCTGGTAGCCGTGGTGATGGCAGTGAACGAGATGACTGACGGCGCTTCGACATCCAAGTTCGGGTCCGGCTTGATCAAGATCTCCTCTGTTCCGAGGAGCTGCCCAGTCTCGGGGCTGCCGATCAGAATGAACCTGTACTCGGGTCGCACGTCGGAGACGAGAGAGATCGCGACACCGTTGCGTCCAGCCCGGTCCTCCACAGACCCAAGGGTGGTAAACCCGACCTCGCCGCGGAGAGCTTCCCACGCGGCACCGGCCACGTCCGGGGGAACGACATAGGTCGAGAAGAGAACGCGAAGCTCGTCATACAGACACAGTGAGCGTTGAGCGCTCGGACGCGCGCTGTCTGGACAGTCGGCGCGCGACAGTAGTTGGGACTTCAGTGCGTCTGGCTCCGTCGAGAGACGCTCGACGAACGCGGCGTCAACCGTGCCGGCAGGGAGCTGGTCAGTAGACGGCGACGTCGAATATGTTGGCGCGTCAGTGGGGATGCCGCGTCCGTCGGACGTCAACTGGCGTCCTACGGTGTCGGTCGTCAAGAGGCTCCCGTCCGGCTCGAGCCACGTTTGAGTGACTCGCGGAGTGATGACGGAGTTGCCCGAATCGTCTTGGTCGGAGAACCAGTTGTCGCTGACGTGGTGCTGGACTGGACCGGTGCCCGATGGCGCGGTTGCCTCTTCGGCAGCCTGCGAGAGGAGCGACAGCGCCGGTTCGGCTGGTTCGCCGGGCGCGTAGGCAACGCGCACCGCTGCTGCGAACTCGTAATCGAGCAACGGGGGGGTATCCGCGACGACGGGGGAGGATGCGGGCCTGAAGACGACAGCGATGGCGACGGCGGCGGCTGCGGCAGCGACCAGGGCGGTGGTGATGGTCCGTCGCCTCGAGCGCCGCAAGACCGTGAGCGCTGGGGCCGGTTCCTCGCGCGCCTTCATTCGAGCAATGAAGTCGTCTGCGGATTCCAACTCGACGGGAAGCTCCTCGGCGTCATTGAAGCCGAGAGCGCGTGCTTGTTCACGGAAGGCGTCGATGTGTGCCTGCGGGTCCACGTTCTCGCTCTTGTTCATCGGGTCTTGGACCTCTGGGTGATTGCTGGTTTGTTGACGCCGATGTCAAGGGCGCGCAGTCTCTGGCGGAGTCGTCCGACCCGCGTCGTGTAGGCACTGGTGCTGATGCCTAGGACTGCCGCTCCGTCGCTGGGTGTGAGGTCTCGGATGAAGGCGATGCCGAAAAGGTCCTGTTCGGCGGGTGTGAGGGCGGCGAAGATTCGCCGGGCTTGGTCGGACTCGAGAACGCCCCGGGAGAAGTCCTCGACGGACGGTTCGGCCGAGGGTTGGAGCCAGTCGTCGACGAAGCGGTGGTCATGGTGCTTCCGCTCCCGCTTCTGGATCTCCTGGAGGACCTTGTTGCGGGCGATGCCGACGGTCCACGCTGGCCAGGCACTGTTGTCGGCTGGGTACTCGTGGCGCTTCTCCCAGGCGAGCGCAAATGTGTCGGACGTGATGTCCTTCGCCCGTTCGGGCCCTACCCGACGTGCCGCATACCGGTAGACGACGGTTTGCAGAGCTGCGTAGAGGTCCCCGAATTCCTCTTCGGTCACGTCGCGCACATTACCTCGCTCGCGGCGCAATAGGGTCAGGTTGACTGCATCGCGTTGGCCCCAGTTTGAGGAGGCGCTTGCGCGCCTCCTCAAACCTTGGATCAGCAGTTGACGATGGTGGCTAGGTAGGCGGCCTGAGCGTAGGTCTGCCAGCCGCTCGTGCTTGAGCGAGATGACCTCGGGTTGATGCACTGGGTCGAGCCGCCGCCATCAGAGTTCGAGTGCAGCCACGTGCGGTAGGAGCGGTTGTTGTAGTACGAGCGCGTCGAGTTGAGCGTGATGTCTCGGTAGGAGTTGGTGGCCGAGAAGCGTTGGATAGTGCCGGAGTAATTCGTGCTCGACCAGACGCAGAAGTAGCCACTGCCACAGTCGGATTTCGCCTCGACCGGTGCGATCGCGGCCCCGGCAGGCGCGGGCATGAACGTGAAGAAGGTGACCACCACGGTGAAGGCCGTGGCGAGCAAGCGGACAGGGACAGAGATGTGGATTCGCATGCCCGCTCGTCGCGCGAGCGCCGTTGCCAGTCACCTCTGTAGCCCGATCACGTGAACCGGCGTGATCCAGCCGGGCCGGGAGCGATAGGGCGGTCCCGTCCGGGCCGGCCCCAAACGGCACACCAGGCGTCCGCTTGACCGCTTCTGCGTTTCCGCTTCCGAGGAGGAAAGTTGTGGCGGGCTGTGATCTGCGGTCTTCCTTGGCGATGAGCCAGTTGCCCCCGCTTATCCCCCTGGAGTCAACGTGCAGCGCACCCCCCACGCCGTCGCTCGTCTCGCACGCCCCGCCGTGCCTCTCGTCCTCGCAATCGGCCTCGCCGCGTCCTTAGCGCCCTCGATCGCGGCCCTCCCCGCAAGAGCCGATGCCCTGATGACATCGCCGCAGGCCGGGTTGATCTCGGTTGATGGCACCAACGCGGGGAGCCGCGATGCTTCTTCGACCGCGGCGGCAGTCAGGGAGGCGCAGTCCAGTGGAAAGCCAGTCGAGGACCTGTCTCAACGGACTGAGACCCTCTCGGTTGTTGCTAATCCGGACGGCACGTTTACTGCCACGGAGTTCGGAGCGCCCGTTCGTGTTCTAGAGGACGGAAAGTGGGTTGAGGTTGACTCGACGTTGCGGGCCGCGGGCGACGGTGATCTGCGTCCGAAGGCTTCGCCGGCGCAGGTGACTGTCAGTGGTGGCGGCTCTCGTGAAGCCGCGAAGGTTGAGTTTGAGAGTGGGCGCAGCATTGCGCTCTCATGGTCGGAGGAACTCCCCAAACCCAAGGTCGCGGGAAGCGTGGCGACATATGCTGTCTCGCCGACTTCGGATCTGGTTGTCACAGCCTCGGGGCGTGGAGTTGCCGCGCACCTTCGCTTGAACGAGCCGCCAGCCGACGATGACCCAGTCTTCAAGTTCGGCCTTGCGACCGAGGAACTCTCTATCGCGAAGGCCTCCGGCGGTGGGTTGAAAGTCCTCGATGAGGACAAGGATCAGGTCGGCTCCACGTCCGCCCTCGTCGCGTGGGACGCCCGCAAGGACAAGGCCGGCGATCCGCTGAAGGTAGTCCCCTTACAGGCGACGCTTGAAACCGCGATCGAGGGCGATGAGTCGGGCACCCAAGAGTTGACGCTGTCAGCGCCCAAGGGCTATCTCTCCGACCCGACGACGAAGTACCCGGTGATCATCGACCCCGACATCAACGCCGTGAACCAGCTGCGTGACACTTTCACGCGGTCGGGCGAGACCACCCCGGCCGGCAATCTCCCGTATCTGATGGTGGGCCGACAGGCTGGGAACGCAAACGCAAGTCCAGCGAGGTCGTTCGTGCAGTGGGAGAACACTGTGATGGCCGGGAAGACCATCACTGCGGCATCGATGAACTTCTACCAGTATTTCGGCGGGTCCTGTGCCGCCAGGAGCGTCAACATCCATCCGCTGGTTGCGGGTTTCACCGAGTCTGCGACGGTCGATTCCAACAGGCCAGCCGTCAACACGGACACGGGTGACTCCGCTCTTCTCTCTGAGAGCCGCGGTCCGACTTGCACAGACGGCTCGGGTTATGTGTCTGCGAACGTTCTGAAGCTTGCTCAGGCATGGTCGAAGGGGCCTTCGGGTGGAGGCTACGAGAACGTCGGTGTCCAGCTGAACGTGCCGACTGCGAACGCCAGCGACGTCTCATTTGAGCGCCGTTTCTGCTCCGAGGAGCCCAGCAGCGATATGACGTCCGCCTGTTCCTCTCAGTCGAAGGTGCCCTTTCTGAAGTTCACCTACAGCAACCCAGCACCGGATATGCCGGCGGAGGATGAGGTCGAGGGCTCGTTCAAGGGTGGGTTGGCTGAGGTCTCGGCGATCGTGTCTGGCGCAGAAGGAACGAATCTCCGTGCTCGTTTTCTACTGAAGCGAGGTGGAACTACCGTCTATGACGGTTATACGAGCAACTTCGTGCCGGCGGGTTCGGAGATTACGAAGTCGATCTCATCACTTCCCTATGGCACCTACACATTGCAGGCGTGGGCGAACGACGGGGCGCAAAGCTCTCCCGGTTCCGCTGTCAAGACGTTCGTTTGGGATGGCAGCCCTGAGAAAGCCGACACGCCAGCTAGTGGATCTTCGCGGTCGATGGATGGCGAAGACGTGTTCGTGACCTCCACTACGCCGACGTGGTCCACGATGGCTCAGAGCTCGGGGACCTCGCAGGTCAGGTACATCATCGAAACGCACTCGTCGAGTGCCGGCACTTCTGGAACGTTGAAGTCTGCCTGCACGAGCACCCTGGTCGATTCAGGGGCGAGCGCGACGTGTACACCATCTGGAGCATTGAACGATGGCGGCTCCTATTGGGTCAGGGCCAAGGCCGTCGATTCACAGAACGTGAGTGGCGCTTGGTCTGATTGGCTGCCGTTTACTGTCGACACGTCGCCCAACTTCGCATCGAGGACGGTCACGACGGACGGATCCTCGGCCACGTTTGAGGTCTCGATGACATCGAGCAACACGACTGATCTGCGAGCTCGAATCGTTGTGAAGAATGGTTCGACGACGGTGTATGACGGCTACACGCCCACGGTCGCCGTTGGCGCTCCCGCGGTGCGCCAGGTCGCCGGCCTGGCTCCAGGCTCGTACACGTATCAGGTGTGGTCGGACGATGGGCAGAGGGTGTCGTCCGTGCCGTGGACGGGGTCATTCGACGTGCTGGTGAATCCGAGCACGCCTCCAGAAGACTCGTGCGCAGAGTTCGCTACGGAGAACATCAGTGGCGAGTGGTCCTGCATTGGAGGGACTGTCTATTCGGAAGGACCCGACGGTGAGGATGTGGAGACGAGCACTGGATCCGACGCTGAGGAGTTCTCCACCTTCCAGGTGATCGATAGCTATCACGCCAAGAAGTCGACGACGTGGTTCTTCGGGCAGGGGACGAACCTCGCGGGCAGCGTGAAGATGACCTTGAATATCGGTCTTCATAACCACAGCGCCAACGTCTGGATGACAGCCGACGCCACTCGCAAAATCAGGTTGACGTGGAAGACGAGGATTCGGCGAGATATCTCGAAGGGTCAGGACTACACGGTCTTCAACTATCCTGATGTGCACGGCTGTAGCACCGCTACGTATCAGTGCAAGGACACCGAATCTCGGTACGGCGACGGCTACAACGTGCTCCCGTACATCTCCAAGGCGAAGGTGTTTTGGGAGGTGCACAATACGTCCCTCATCGTCAATGGTGAGAAGTATCCGGGTTCGCCGAAGGCGCAGTCCGATCGCGCAACGTGCTACAAGGGCACCAGTTGCAAGTTTCTCGGCTAGAGAGGCCATCGTGGATATCGAAGTGCTGATTGGTCGGATGCTCGGGGCTGACTTTCTCTACGCGCATGGCGAGATCCGTGAGACCCGGGCCGGCGGCGACGAGGATTGGACTCACATGTTCTGGGGGTACCGCCGGCTGAACTGGCGCACCGAGCGGTCCGACGGGATCAGCTTTGTGGACTCGCAGACTGGTTCCTTGACGCTCAGCGGCTCGAAGGTTCTGGAGCAAGCTGCCGTGCGCCACGGGCCAGGTTTTCATCTAGCCGAACGAATGCTCCGACCCCAGTACGCACCCATATGGGGTCGCCCTGGAGACGACTGGCGGCTCAAGGGTCCGCCCTCATCTCTGAACGAGCGAGTCGAACGTCTCGATCTGGTGAGCACCGAGAGTGGAAAGGTCGACGGACACATAGAGGTGGAGACGTCCACAGGGCGCCTCACGACTCTCGAGACCTCCGCCCATTACTGGCATTTGGAGTGGTGCACGGAGGAGTCAGAGGGATCACCGGACGAACTCTTCAAGACTGCTTCATAACGTTGGCCAATCGCCCCTTCGACTGCTCGACGCCACGGCGCTCGCAGGACCGGGCCGCGTCGGCGCTTGGCCCAGGGAGGGACCCCCAGTGCAAGAAGCTGATGCACTGCGTGAGCTGCAGTGAGAGCGAAGCCCCTTCAAGTCATTAGCGTTGGGATGTTCGCGGTGCGGCATCGTGCTCGGGACTCGACCGCGGACCGTCTCGGTTCAGGGATGAGGATCTACATACGGTCCCGACCTCAGTCGGTAGGATTCGTGGCTATCCAGTCGTCAGGACATTCGCATCGAGGTAGGCGAGGAGCTGGGTCGCTTCGGGGGCCCCGTCTTCGGCGAGGATGTCGTGGATGAAGGCGTGAGTCTTCGGTGGCTGTGCCGCGAGCGCCTCGAGTACTGGCTGCTTGAGGGGTTCGTCGTTCGGCCAGTGGTATGTCGCGGCGCTGAGGAGGAACCAGGCATCTTCGGCTTCGCCGAGGTAGGCGCTAGCCATGATGCGAGAGATGCGCGCTCCCGCCGGATCGTCTTGGGCGATGGCCGCCCAGGACGGCATGTCGAGTGCATCGGTGGTGCGAAGGTAGTCGTATGCGGCTCGGATGCTGGCCTCGTCGACCTTGATGATCCCGCCAGCAGTTCGCAGTTGACGCTTCTGGAGTCGGAGTCCGAGCTCGTCGACGAGCTCGAACAGAATGGCTGAGCGGAATACGTCCCGCCATTCGTTCGGTCCCTGGTGGCCCACTTCATCGGCGACGGCCTGCGCGTCTTCGTACCTACCGGCATACAGCAGTGCGTCGCACATCTGGGAGCCGATGTCTTGAGTGGTCGCGCCGTTGGTCCGCGCCTGCTCGTAGAGTTCGATCGCTTCGTCGAACCGCCCGCCGTGCCACTCGATCCCGCCCAGGGTCTTGTAGGGCTCCCAAGTGCGCCCGTAGCCGTCCGGGTCGTCCTCGAGTCGCTTCCGTTCAAACTGCGCGAGGCTCTCTGGCTGCCAGATGGCGCGAATTTGAAGAGGCGTGGCACCGAGGGATTGTGCCCGTTGGGCTTCTTTCATCTCGGTGAGTGTGAGGCCGACCGTCGGCAGTGCGTGTACGCGCTGGTGCGCATCAGATAAGGCGAGGAGGTCGGAGATGACGTGAGGAGGTGCTTGGGCGCCCGGGAAGTGCTGCTCCCCCGACGGTGGCCAGATGCGTTTGACGGGGCCGATCTCATCGATCTGCGATTCGATGTACTCGAGAAAGGCGTTGTCCCCGTCACGGGCGAGGGCGAGGAAGAAGACGAGGCCGTCGTAAGAGATGTGACCGAAGCCAGCGTTGCTGTTCATCGTTGCGACCTGGTGAACCTCGTGCTCGCTGGCCATCAGCATCGGGAACAGGCTCATGCCGACGTGCGCAGTCGGAGCGTCGGAATGAACGAGCCAGATCCCGGAGCGAGAGAGGGGCGCAGCGCCGTCAGCCATCGCCCGGCGTTCACCCGAAGTGAATGGACCTTCGTCACGTCCTCTGATGAGGGCGTAGGCCATCCAGGACTTCGTGGCCCATGCGGAAAGCATGGTCTGCGCGCTGGCGGTGAGCTGGATTGGCCATCGAGTGAGCGTCCAGGATCTCAGTAGTGTCCGGACCTGGTCCTCAAGCTGACTCATCCAGCCCCCGTTGCAGTCTCCGCAGACTGGGATCCACACATGTGGAAGCAGTTCGGCCACCGCTGCTGTGCCGCTGGTGACCGAACTGAGGCGACCGTCATCGTCGAAGATGAAGTCCTCGAGGGGGTGTGCCGTTCGTTTGCCCGTCGCCCCGGCGAGCAAGCGTCTCGCGCCGGGCGACTGCCGCATCCACTGCGCCCAGACGTGCTCGCGGGTCCTCGATCCGGGTTCTCCGCAGAACGGGCAAGTAAACGGGGGGCGGGAGGCCATTCAGGAATCGTAGGTTTATGCAGGGCCGATCTGCAGACGCTAAGCAACCGGCCGTTCTAAGTGGGACGTCGCGCGGGTCGAAACGTCACCTCCATCTCCGTGATGACGGGCTCCGGCCCTCCGCTATCGCCCCCAGTCGTGCGTGCAAGAAGATCTGCTTAGTTCGGGGCAAGCGAAAAGCTGAGGCTTGGCTGCGCGACGATCCGTGTCTGTAGGTGAGGCCATGACACCGACCGTCGCGTACGAGCCGCTCCGCGCCACGAGGTGCGGACTGGGCGACTTTCTAAGCTGATGCCGGATCTCGCGGGCAGCGCTTATCAAGATGCGATGCTGCGAGCCCGCGAACCGCCACCCAGTCGGAGACCACGCACGATTGTCGGACGGATCCGGAAGTGCGAGGTCTCGTGCTCGCGGCGTGGGCCGCGCGAAGCGTGCTTGCGTGCCCGGCGGGGTTCCGACTTGTCTTGCTCAGAGGCAATAGACCTACATGGGGTTCTTGACCTCTTCCGGTGAGAGTCGTACGCCTTCAGCGCTCGTGCGACGGCCGGATGCAGCGCGCCGCCCTTCACGGCGATGACGGTGCTTCCGGCCTCACCCCACAGCTGGTCATGGACGTGTAGCGCGGACATTGGATGGGTCGTGCAGTGCTCGTCGTAGATGCACATCGCAACTCGGGGTGCCCGCTGTAAGCCGGTGATGTTGGCGTAGTCGCGGCTCTGAGGCACGTGTCGACCCTAGGAGCCATGGTGACCGGTTGGCTGAGCGTTGGCCGAGGGTGGGCATCATCGTCAGATGAACAAGGGTGTCGACGTGCGTGGGATGTTCTGGCTGGAATCGTCTCCGGAGGCCAAGGTGCCTGGACACCTCACCTTCGACCCCAAGAAGGGAGGGCGGCTTGCCCTTCATGGCACGTTTGTGAATCATGACCGCCAGACCAGGTACGAAAGGGTCGTCGGCGATGTTGGCGGTCGGTCGTGCGTGCTCCTCGAGTGCTTCGAGGTCGCCCAGACGACGTACGACACCGGCGACGGCAAGTGGGAGAGGCACATCACGCTGCTGGTCAACATGGCGATTATGGCTCCCCGAGGGGAGGCTCCTGCAGCGGACGCGAAGTTCACGGGTGCGTTCATGACTTTCACTGGACTGTCCGAGTTCGACGGCCGCATGCCCTTCTCGTTCAACAGCCCAACGGACGATGACGACTGGGCCGAGCAGGTCCAGGTCAGACAACTCGAGAAGCGCCAGGTAGAGGCCGATGAGATGACGGTCGAGCTCATTCACTTGCCCGGGTACGCCGGAACCTGGTCGTCGGGCCGGGAGTCCGTGACGTCGAAGCACTACTGCCGCATCATCCTCTCCGAGCCAGGGAGCCTCGATGACGTCCTCGAGGCGTTCACGTGGGTCAGGGACTGGGTGGCTATCGCGGTCCACCGCGACTGCAGGATCGTAGGACCTTTTCAGCTCACGGCCGAGGAGTCCAACAACGCGCGGTTCGGCACCACTGAATTCCATGGCGTGTGGCCGCGAGCGCGCAAGACCCGACGGCCTGTATTCATCGACCGTGTTATGACCTTCGACGACCTGGGTGCCGATGGTGTCCGCCGTCTTCTCAACCTTCGTTTGGACCTCGGCCACGTCGTTCGGCGAGTGGCGTCGATGAGGTTTGAACGGGGCGTCGCGTTTGAAGACGCCATCATCCGCTTGGTGTCAGCCGCTGACGGACTTCACCGCGAGTTGACCGGTCGACAGCGGGAGCCGGCCAGGAAGATGCTGCTCGAGTCCGCTGCGGCGGTCGGGCCACGCTTCACCAGTCTCGTTCCCGACCTTGACCGGTGGGCAACGGACATCGTGAACCTCCGCGACGACGCCGCACACAACAAGGGCAGGCCCCTCAAGCGGGTGGCTTTGGCAGAACCGATGGTGTCGTCGGTCTACTGGTTGACCGTCCTGCGGCTGCTCGTTCATGCCGGAGTCGGTGAGTCGGCACTCGATGCGGTCGTCGGGAGTCAGCCGTTCATCGCAGCGATGGGCGCCGTTCGGGAGGCCTACCCGTTGCCACCGGTCTAAACGGGGGACCGCGGCAAGCGCGAGGCGATCGAGGAAGCGATCGGGTCCTTTCTCGCTGACGACTAGAAAGCAGGCTGCCTAGAGTCCGAGCGAGCGCGCCGTCCGCCGGGTGGAGCGTTTTGGCCAAGTGCGGCTCCTTCGTCCGGCAGCAGGGCGGCCGGGCCGCGCCAAGCGACCTCGACGTAGCTGCGCCCACTACGCGCCTTTCCAAGACTGGAACGGGGCCGCAGCGACGACTAAGAGTGCAGATGGCGGTGCGTGCTGCAGTAGACCTTCCCTTCATCATCGCGAGACAAACCGATCCCGCTCTTGCATTTGTCGCATAGAGCTCCTCGCGCTTCACCTGTGTCGATAGGCCACCACGCCATGAGTCCTCCTCGAAGTTTCCACGAACCGAGTGCGTTCCGACCCTAACGGCATGCGCGAGTCACCGGACCTCGATGAGTCGACCTGGCACACACAGGTCGACCTCGGTCGCTGCCTCGTCGATCAGGGGATTGCGCCTGTGATCCGGTGGTGCCACGCATGGGGTATCTCGACACTCGCGTCGTGCGAGGGCTTCGAGCGCGAGCACGCCTACATACTGTTCGAGTCGCCCACAGACCTGGAACGATTCTTCGAAATGGTCAGCCACCTTGCGTCGCGTGCCCAGGCGGGCGAGTTGAGCGACCACATTCTCGGTAAAGACATTCCGCGCATGAGGGGGTCACGAGCCTGGCGGTACGAGGTAATTCCTAGCGCCGCAGCGCTAGCAGGCACACCCGGCAGCGGACTCTGTGCCGTAGTCCAGTTTCCCGCCTGTGACCTCTCCGCACTAAGCACGCTGTTGCCGCGGCCCTAGACCACTTCCTCCCTCTGCTCAATCGACAGGTGGCAACTCTGCGTCGACCGGCTACGTGCTGCTGTTGAGGAGTGAGCCGAGCTCAGTGAGCATCGAGTTCCGTCGCTCGTGCAGAGCTTCGATGTCAGGAGCCAGAGGGTCGCCCTCGGTGATGGAAGACAAGCTCTGGAGGGCCAGGAGGAGAGAGTCAGCGCAGACCGACGCGATCTGCCACGGTTCGGCGACGAAGTACGGCTCCTCAACGAGGGTGGGGTAGTCGTCGTCGTCGGTCGGGCGTAGGAACATGTCGGCGGTATGCAGGTTGGCGTGGGAGAGCGCTGTCTCCTCGAGCCAGCAGAGGTAGAGGCGCGGGCCGCCGATGTCGAAAGCTTCGAACTTTGCGCGTACGGCCGCCAGGTAGTTCAGCGACTTGGTTGACTCGTCGATCTCCCAGTCGAGGATTTCGAGGATCGTTGATTCGTCCTCGTTGATGCCGACCTTGCGGGCCGCCTTCAGATACTTGTCAGCGTTCGTCTGGTGTTCGCGAAGGAGCACGTCGAACGTTGCCGGGTTGCTCGCGACGGTGAAGCATGTGATGGCGTGCTCGAGGAGGCTGCGTCGCAAGGGGGCTGCGTGGGCCGGGAAGCCTTTTCGGTGGAGGAGTTCGACGGCGCGGATGCCCTGCTCGATGTGGACCGTCCAGGCGGCGAGGTAGGCGAGCACGAACTCATAGCCAGGGAGTGCGGTCGGATCCCCGCCTCCCATGTACTTGTCGAAGAGCGCACGAGCTTCGCCGGGAACGCGGACGAGCGCAGCCTTGAGTTCGCGTTCTCGTCGCCGAGGGTCCTCGACATCTGGCTTGGAGCGGCGTCGTGGGCGACGTTCCTTGTGAGGTTTCATGGGGTGGCTCCGGGGGGCGGGTTTGCGTGACTGTCTTCGCGGTGCACGTACGCATCCGCCGAGCCGGCGCTCGACCGGGTGACCGTCACCCCGCCGGCGGGTACGGGTCCTCGCCGTAGGTGCGTTCTTCTTCGAACGTTCCGTCGGCCAGATGGATGATGAGTTGGCTTGGTTCGTTGTTCCTGGCGACCCTCACACCTTCGGCAATAGCCTCGTCCTTCGTGTCGTGCGAGGACAGTGAGCGGCCAGCGCTCCTGAGGTGCCAAGTTCCGTCTCGATGGACGACGTCGATTCGTACACGACCCCGATGCTCCTTCGGTTTCGTTGAGTCCTGGTTTCACGTGGCTTCCCTTCAATTTTCCCCCTTGGAGCGCCTCAATCACCGTTGCCGTGCGACTTTGTTGTCATAGCCCGCTTCGGGCACTGGCGTACTCGAGTGGCACGGGTTGTCGTAGGCCGTTCTCATGCCGTGTGAATGGAGAGGCGCGGCGGATGCTTGGCGGCCGCTTCTCTTCCCAATGCGGTGGGGTACCAGATGCGCTGGTTGCCAGCGCTCTCTGAGCGAGCGAGCCCACGTCCCTCCAGGGTTCGAAGGGCGCTGTGGATGCTTTTGCGCTCCACGGCTCGCTGAAGTTCCGCTTGGGGGTAGCCGTCCGGGGTTTCGACGAGCTTCGCAGGCACAAGTCGGCGACCGGTCCGAGTTGTTTGAACGGGTCGTGGCGTCGTTCGAGTTCGGCGAGGCAGTATTCGGTGCTGATTTCCAACGACCCGTACTCGTCAGGGAATCGCAGCGTCTTGGACGCGCCGAAGGACTCACTGTCCGGCATGAGTCCGCAGTGGCACAGCAGTGACCTGGGAATCTCGGGGACGCGGATGACGCGAGAGGCCGGCGCGCCGCACTCGCACAGCACAGAGCGGTAGCGCTGTTCGGCGATGGGACGTCCTGGGTTCTCAAGGATGAGCGGCGGTTGGAAGGGCCTGTTGCTGTCGTCCCAGCGAACTCGACCGAACTCCGTGTGGTCGCGTCCTGGTGCCCCCATGGCCGCGAGGATGTCGACGGGCGAGGACGTCCCGTTCTTGGCGACGAATGTGGCGGCGAACTGTCGTGTTGGCGACGATTTGCCGTACTGGCCGTGCATTCCGACGAAGTCTTTTGCTGCGTAGGTCTTGGCAATCCAGTCGATGAACTCAGGCTCGCGCCACTTTGGTCCGACCCAGTCGGGGAAGTCTTCTCCGGCGAAGGCGTGGAGTGCGACGGATCGCAGTTCGGTGAAGGGGGCCTGGACGAGGATGAGTGCTGCGGCATCGTTGACGCGTCCTGTGGATAGGAGCTTGACGCGGATTTCACGGAGGCCCCGCTGGTCCCGGCTTCTTCCGGGCGCGGGCCGTTCGACCGCGGAGGTCGGGGTGCGTACTCCGTTGGCGCACGTCCAGCGAATGGGTCCGAGTTCAGCGACTCCACGACTGGTCGTGATGCGCAGCGTCGCTTCGCCGTGCCATCGGCCGTCGCGGTAGTGGAAGGACAGGTTCGGCATGATCACGTCAAGCGCATTGCGTTCAGTCTGGGTGAACTTGCCGCCGGACCGGATGCGGTTCAACGCTGGCACCCACACTTCGGCATCAACGTCGAACGCTTCGGGATGGCGTTCGGCTGGCGCCGTCGACGTCTCCAGGTCGTCGAGGACGGCTTTCAGCTGTCGAGCTCGTGCGTCCGCCTTGCTCACCTTCTTGAGGAAGCGTGCGGCGCCGTCCTCGTCTCTTCTCTTCTTCGCGGCGATGGCGAGGTCAGCGGCCGCTGCGGCGTCCGCTTTGGCGTCCGCAATCGCGGTGCGTGTCTCGTGAGCCTGCTGCTCGCGCGCGTCGGTCGACAAGTAGGTGCCGCGCTGATGGAACATGGTCGCGTCAGGGAGTTCGCGAACGGGCACCCCGTCGCGGATGGCGTCCTTGATGGCCGCGACCATCTCCTTGGTCACGTCGCGGGAGTTCATGTGCGCGACGATTTGGCGGTCGGGGGAGTCGTCGTTGATGTTCGACGTCATCAGACGTGACGTCCTGCCCATCAGCTCTCCTCCTTGCGGTTCGCGAGGTAGTCGGCGTACTCGATGTCGATGGCCGGGTCGAGCGAGTCCAGGGGCCATCGGGTGACCGTGTAGCCGTCGTTCGTGGACCGCATCTCGTAGAAGTGGTCGTCACGGATCCAGTGGCGGCCGGTGAAGGGGCTGATGAGGCGGCGGGCGCGGGCCCGGTTGCGGCGGGATCGGTTTGCGAGGTTCGTTCCTCGGGTGAACTCCGGCGGCAGGACCTGCTGGTGGATCGCCTTCGCTTCGGACTCCACGAGCGAGGCGTCCGCGACTGGGCGCGGCTTGTCAGGGTGGATGCCGGCCAGGTGGGTGGCTTTGTGGGTGACCGCGGCGAGGATGCTGGGGTCTGCCCACCCGCCATCGGGTACCCCGACGCGGTACAGCATCTGGAGCTCGCCGGGATCGCTGCTGTCGTCACCGCCCTTCTTGGCTGGGTAGCGGACGACGGGCAGGCCGGACAGCTCCTCGAGGTCGTCGAGTGGGTTCTGGTAGCGGAAGAGGAACTCACCGGAGACCCAGACGGGAATCCATGCGTACAAGGAACGGACTGCGGACTCGATGTTGGACCGGGTGGAGAAGCGAGTGTCTCCGGTCTTGCGTGACGAGCGCAGCGTGGGGACACCGATCTCGTCGAGACGACGAGCCTTCTCCGAGACGGGCACGTCGGATGCGAGCACGAGGAGCATCTCTGCGACCTGCGGACGCAGCTCTGGCATCGGAACGAGCGTCGACAGTTCCTTGTCGAATCGGTACCCGAACGGGATCACCGCAGATCCGAACGGCCACTCGTTCCGACGCCACTTCGCGATCTTGCCGGCGAGAAGTCGCTGCACGATCGCGTCACGCTCGGTAGCCGCGCAGAAGCCCATCATGGTCAGCTGCATGAATCCGAAGGCTGAGTCCGGACCCGTCAGGCGGATCGTCATGTCCTTCGCGACGATCTTGTCAACGTTGTCACACAGACCCAACGACAGACGCTTCTCCTCGAACTGAGAACGGATCAGACGCGACAAGTTCGCCGCGTAGAGAACCCGCGGACGCAGCTCCTCGATCTCATCGATGAGCATCGTCGTGAACTCGTTGAAACCGTCCTCCGACGTCTTCGCCGCCGACGCCATGCTCCACAAGTGCCAGTACCCCTCGAAGTAGAAAAGGCGCGCCCGCGTCATGCCCAACCGCAGCTCCGTCACCAACACCTCGCGACGCTGAACTTGCCCGTCGACCTCCCAGTCCACAAAGAACGACCCGCCACGCATCGGCGTCATCCCCTCCCGACGCACCGCCTCCACCGCCGGGATGTCACGCAGGTTCTGATACGTCAGCTCACGCATCGAGTTGAACATCTCTCGGTCGTGCTCATCGGACTCACGCGACACGATGAAGCCCAGCGGACGGAGCATGGACTCCACCTGAGACTTCGACCGCTTCCGGCGCTTACGACGGCTGAGCTTCGCCAGCGCCTGCGCCGTCAGCTGCTCGATCTCGGTCATCTCGACCTCGGATGACCGCTTCGCGTTCTCCAGCGCGCGACGCTTCTTCTTGCCCTTCTTCTTGCTCTTCTTCTTGCTCTGGTTGGTCGTGACGTTGGTGCTCATGGGTGTGTCTTCCTTGCTGCTCGCTGTGAGCGTTCGTCCCGCGCCCGCCTTGAGCGTCGGGGTGCGCCGAGCCCGAGGTGGCCAGAACCATCCAGGCTCTGGAGACGTGCTCAACGACAACCGGATCGGTCTCGATGAGGGAGAGACGAACGGCGCTCATGCGCTTAGTGTCGTTTCTAAACGACGCGCGCACAAGTCTGCTCGCCACTCTCAGTTGAGCGACCCGAACTTTGAGTGCCGGCCAACCTTCTTCGGGTTTCGCGACACTGGATTCCACAGTCCGGAAGCGAGACTGGGCTGCCAACCATCACCTCGCAGGGCCTCAACGGTCGCAACTGAAGCGAGTCAAAGAGCCGGATCGATCATGGGAGGCACGCTGTTGTCACGAACTCCAGGCCGAAGGAGTTCGGAAGGTTTGCGACCAGACGTAGACCAGGGACGGTCCCACGACATGAGTGATTTCAACCCGTCGCCGCACTTTGCGTGCCCGGCGCTCGCAGACGTTCTCGATCGGTTGCTGGAGGGGGAGGCAGTGCCGACCGACGAACTGCGCCAGCCCTTTGCGTTCCTCCCCGTAGTGAACAGGACTGGCCGGGACTGACGGTCAGCAGGCGGGAACCCGGGTGGGTCAACTAGTCGGCTCGATGGCCCGGCTTCGGGCGGCGACGGATGAGCCATGCGACGGCCACGACAACGGCTAGACCGCCGACCACGGAACCGGTCAAGCCAAGGTTCTTACCGGCGTCGTTGTAGTAGGTCACGAGTGCAGCGATAGCAGCACCAGCGGCCACCATTGGGGTCGCAAGCTTAAACGCGCGGCTGAGAACCCTGAACGCTTGCGAGTCGGGCCCGACGAGCTCGCTCGACCACTTGTCGATGGCCTAGAGCACCGCCACCACCAAGGTCACGGTTGCCCCACCTGGCCGTGACGTGAGCGTATCGGTGACCGAGCTCCACGCAGTGAACTCTGGCTTGACAAGTCTGAGCAAGACGCCAGCTGCCAGACCTCCGAGGGCGATGAGGAACAGTCGGCCGTCGCCCCAGTGCTCGTTCTTGTCTGCCTTCTCCGCGAGACGCACCTCGAGAGTCTTCTTCCGGTTGCCGGACTCAGCCAACTCACCCATGAGATCTCCCTTGAACTCGTTCGAATGCTTTGGTGATTCATTGCCGCGCGGGCGTCGGGGCTCACGGTCAGAGTCCCACGGTTCAACGGAAGGTTCCTGCATGTCGACGGTCGCAGCAATCGCACTCATCTTCGCTGGCATCGGCGTGCCAGCATCCGCGCCGGACGTGTGCGCTTTGGTCGGCGCTCACAGCGATGCACTGCGATGGTCTCCGGTGTCCAGGCGACTGATCTGTGCAATGTGGGTGCTCATTCACATCCTCGTCGGTGCGATCCTGTTGTTGGCCGGAATCTCGTCTGAGGCGTGGGTCTAGCGTCGGCTGACTGGGTGCGTGCCGAGGTCGCAGTGTGCTGCTGTCCGCAGGCGGCGGTGTCGCAGATCGTGGACGTTAGGGGAGTGGCGTCGGCGCCGCTGAGCCGGCGACGGGCACGTCGTGCGCAGGCGGCGGACGGCTGGCGAAGTGGGCAAGGGTCACCGATCGCGGCTTCATCAGTCACGGCGACGGTCCAGCTGCACGAGCGCTTGTGCGCTGGCGGCCGACGTCGGTGCCCTGCCCTAGCGTTGAACGTGCGAGTCGGCATCATCGAAAGGGACGTGGGTATGAGTGCAAACCAGATCCGGCGCCAGCTCGAGCAGAAGCGGCGCCAACGCACCGATGCGGAAAGGAAGGCCGGCGACTACCGAAACAAGGAGTCCAAGAAGCGCACCGACGCTTCGAAAGCTCGAGAGGCAGCCGCGAGGTCCAAGTCGGCGTCGACGACGAAGTCGAAGCTGAACGAAGCTGAAAGGCGCGACCGCGAAGCTGCCTCCGCCGGGAAGGACGCCAACGCCTGGCAGACCCGCGCCTCCAATTACGCGAAGGAAGAGCACACCCTCGCCAGCAAGCTCGCCAAAGCCGAACAGGCCGAAGCTCTCGATGCCGAGAAGAAGCGGCAACGAGCCCAGCAGGCCGCCGACCGTCAACGGGCCGCCGAACGCCGCACCATGGAGCAGCGCCTCGCGCGCGCTGAAACCGACGTCAGCAGCGTCCGCCACGAGATGCGGCAACTGCGCGCGCCCAAACCCGAACCGCTGCGTGTCCTCATGCTCGGCGCCTCAGCGGATGGCGACCTGCGCGTGGGTCGTGAACAGAAGCGCATCCGAGCTGCGGTGGAGTCCGCGCTTCACCGCGACTCCATCCGCCTCGACGTCAGGCCGGCGGCAACCACCGAAGACCTGCTCGACGGCCTCACCCAGTCCCGCCCCCACGTCATCCACTTCTCCGGTCATAGCGACCACGACCTCATCGAGTTCGAAGACGAGAAGGACGAACCACACGAGGGCGTCATCATCACAGCGACAGCATTCGTGAACGCCCTCCAAGCGACGGACGAACCGCCACTTCTCGTGCTGCTCAACTCCTGCAACTCCGCCTCCCAGATCGACGCGCTCGTCGAAGGCGTGGTTCCATTCGCCATCGGTATGGCTGACGAGATCGACGACGCGGACGCGATCAACTACGCAGCGCGCTTCTACGCAACTGTGGCGAACGGACACTCAATCGAGGCTGCGCACCTGACGGGTCGTGCTGCGCTCGAGTTCGCTGGCCTAGAGGGGGCGGACCTGCCGACGCTCGCCTGCGCATCGGACGTGGACCCACGGACCGCGGTGCTGGTCCAGCCAGACGGCAACGATTGACCACGGGTGTCCAGATTTCCGACGGCCTCGACGTAGCGGTCGAATCCGTCTAGGCAGATTCCGTAGCCTGGGTGAGGAACCGGAGGAGCCCGACAGGCGCCAGCCGGCACGCGCTCGGCGGCGGCCAATCGTTCGACGCGCGAGCTCGGACGGATCAACCGTGACTCGAGCGTCATGCGGTTCCCAGCGCGACCAGCAGAAGCCGCCCGGCCGCTACTTGTCGTTGCTTCCAGCGGCTTCGGCCGTCTCTTTGCGGGCTCTCGCTTCCTTCTTCGCTGCCGCGAGCCCGGACTTCACGTCGCTGACGTCCCAGTGCGGCAAGGCACCGAACGGGCGCAGCCGCTCGTACGTCTTCTTGACTCCGTTGGTGTCGAGCAGGCCGTGCGCGACTGCCATCAGCAGCGCGTCCTCGATGGTGAAGCACTCGAAGTTGAGGGCCTCGGCTGTCTCCCTGGCATCCCGGTCGTCGATCCCCAGTCGCACCTCTCGACCTTGATCGCGTGCGCCGATGCCGTGCGTCATGACGGCGTACTCGCCGAGGTGCTGATCAGGGTGGCCGCCGCCAGCGAGCCCACTGCCCAGGGGGTACCGCCGGCGAAGCATGTCGAGCGTCCTGATAGCCGACGACAAGGGTCCGATGAGTTGGAGGAGCTTGATGGGTCCTTCTGTCTTCACGATGGCGGTCATCTGGCTGACGTCCCAGCCGTTCGCCCTCGCCTTGTTGACGGCCTCGTTGTAGACCTCCTGTGGCACGAACAGTTCGCAGTTCGCCGCTTTCAACGCGTTCAGGAGGATCTTCAACTCCTTGGCCGCGGCGAAGTTGAGCACGCAGACGGTGTCGAGGATGGTGACGTCCGCCGGCGGGGCTGTGGTCACGCGGGCGCGAGTTCGGTATCGACCTCGTCGGGGCGCAGGTCGCTCGGGTCCTGACCGAGTGCGGCGGCAGCTGCCGCCGCGTTGATGAGACCGGCGCGCAAGGCAGCCAGGACGCGAGCCTCGATGCGCGCGGGGATGCGCTCGACCTTGGCGGCCTTCTCGCGTTGGATGTGCTCGGTGAGGTGGCTGGTCTCGATGGCGGCGGCACGGGCGGTCGGGGCGTCGGCCGTCGGCTTGAGTCCCAGATCGCCGAGGGCTATCCATGCGGTTTTGGGTGAGACGCCGTAGGCCTCTGCCAGAAGGCATGCGGCGGTGTAGTCCAGGGGTCCCCTGCCCGTGGGGAGGCCCGCTGCGGCAATCCAGTTCTTGATGCCGTCGCCTGGGATGAGGAGGGTCTGGGCGAACTTGTCCGCGCGCATCTCGTAGATGTCGCGGTCGGCAGTCTCGCTGTGGCTGTCGCCGAACAGGATGTGTGCGACCTCGTGAGCCAGGCTGAAGCGCTGGCGCGCGTACGGCTCGGAGATGTTCACGCCAGCGACGACCACGTGTCGCTCGTCATCGAATGCGGCGACCGCCGAGAGTCCTCCCGTGAGGGGGACAACCGCCAGGTCGATACCGAGCCGCTCCTCCACGACGTCGTGCAGCCCGGGGAGGGGGTCGGAGCCAAGGCCGAGTTCGTTGCGCAGGTGGAGCGCGAGGTTGACTCCCTGAGCCTTCGACGCCCGGCCGCTCGTCAGAGCTGAGTGGGCGACGTCGGTCCAGGCCTGCTCGACCGGAACGCTGGCGAGCCCGGCATCGTCCAGGTCGTCATCGACCTCGAGCAGGCTCAGGACGCGGTCGGCGCGCGAGGCGACATCGCCGCCGTCGTCGCCGCGAGCAGCCAAACGCACCCGGTCGCGGACCGGGGAACCCTCGAGCAGGTACCCCATCGTCTTGCCCAGGGCGTACGAAAGGCTGCTGAGTACCTCCGACGTGATGGCAGCCAGCGGCAGTTGCCCGTTCTCGAGGCGGGAGTAGCTGGCCTGGGACATGCCTACCGACTCCGCGAACGGCACCTGCTTGAAACCGAGCCGCGTGCGCTCAGCGCGGACCCGCTGCCCGATCGCCACGCGATCGAACGGCGATTCCTCCTCGGTCGTCTCCTGAAACCAGTCCATCTCTGCCTCCTGAATAGGATTCTATCACGTCTATTCAGTAAGCACTGTGCGGGACACCGCCGACAGGACAAGCCTCACCATCACGGATGGCCTGTCTGTTGATGAAGGATGCGCCCCTAGTTGGCGCTGTCACTGAGACCGCGAGGACGGCCTTCTGTTGAAGTCAGCCTGCTGGACCCGACGATGTGGACAGAGAAGGGTGACCACAACGATCCGGTGACAGTCACACGCGTGTGGGTCACAGCTATCGATGCCGACAACCGACCAGCTCCGTCGATCTGGCCCTCGACGCACTGCACCGCTTGCAGAGATGGATGACCACTCAAGGCCTGGACGTGCCGGCCATCGTCACCGAGGGCCTGAGGGCGTCCCATCAGGGATGCTGCTCGGAGCAGCACCCCAGGCCTGGCCGTTCGACTCCTAGGTTCACCATGCGGCGTCCTGGCTTCGCGGTCGACCGCTACGTCGTCTGCGCGTCGCCTGAGTCGTCTCGCTCCGGGGTGTCGTCAACGATGCGGCCCCTGCGTCGTGGCCCGGTGATAGTGAAGGGCACCAAGGTTCCGTCTGGAAGGGCGAACATCGAAGGCCGCGCGGCGCCTCCGTCGTCCGGAGTCGTGACCGAGACCCGGATGCCGACCGGTGGTCCAGTGAACCCGACCGGGGGCACCTCGCCGACCATTCCAGGATGCGGCGCGATACTCACATCTCTCGGGGTGGCATGGTCAGCGAAGTGCACAATCGCGGCGTGGTGAAAGATGGCGGCGTACACGTGAGCGAGCACGATTACCTCGGCCAGGATTGCTCGATAGTCGAGTTCGATCTGGGTGACCTCGAGCCCCTGCCGTTCCTTGCGTGAACGCCCCTTCAGTCGTGGCCGAGCCAGCACCTCGATGACCGGCAGCTTCGTCAAGTCCGCGAATTTGTCCCCGCGAACCGTCGAGAGAGGTAGGTCGCCGTTGTCGCTCATCTCGATGAGCGACAGCGAAGTCCGGAGGTCTGAGCGCGCTCGGACGACCAACCCGTGCTTGATCTTGTTGTGCGCCGTCGTGAGGTTGAACTCGGCCGGCGCGAGCAGGCGAACGGCATGCTCGATCCATTCGGCGCACATTCTCACGAACGCGGCCGCCGCGGGATGAGACTCCTCGTCGACGACGAAGTTGACGGGCAGGACCATGCGAGCGAGGAAGTCGTCGGAGACCTTGTCGTTGACGTCGAAGGCCGCGTCGAGCAGCGAACCGATGGACTGCAGGTCATCGTCTGTCGCGGCCACCCACAGGCTCCTGGGCTCAGTCGCCCCGTCGATGTCTCGGTGTGCGACCGTGACGAACAGGCGAACGAGAGCCTCCGCCACGTGATGCCGCAGCGCGAAAGCATCGAGAGCGACCTGCGATGACACCACCCGGGTCGGTGGCACGTCTTCTGTATCGGTATCTCGCATGATGGCGGAAATGAGGCCCGCGAGGTCCGGTCGACCGCCAAAGGTGCCGTCACCGATGGCATCGTCTGGGGCGTCCTGTCGTGCCCACCCGTGGAGCATCGCCGCACGAGAGACGAAGTAGCCATACGGGTCCGACGTCAAGTAGGTGTCGTCGAGCTCGCGCACCTGCTCGGGCGTCGGGTCAGGCCCTTGCGGGGCTGAGTACACGGAGTGCCACCTTCCGTCGACTGATGCTGGGACTTCACGATACGAGCGCTCGCCGACATGAACGGACAGATCCCGCCCTGCCACAGGGTCAGCGTTGAGAGCTAGGCCGCCGAGTCAGCCGGCAAGATCTGCGTCTGCAGTCGCGAGTGCTCGACGTCGCCGGCCTGACGTGCCACATACATGTCGAGCGTGATCGACGGACGCTTGTGACCCAACCACTTCGAGACCGACTTGGGCGAAAGGCCGAAACCGTTGGACGACGTCGGCGCCAACGAGTACGACGCGTACGCGTGCCGCAACCAGTGAAACGTCCACTCCCATTCGCACTCTGTTGCAGCGGCCGTCGCCAAGCGCCCACACTGCGTCGCCCACGCGGTCACCGAACGATGCCGCGGGAACAACCAACCGTGATGCGGATCGTCGGCCGGCAACGCCAGACTGTCCTCGACGAGCGAGGCAGCAACATCCCGCACAGCGGACCACATCACCGCAGTCCTCGTCCGCTTGTTCTTCGGCAACTTCGTCGCTGGCCACGGCCGCGACCGATCAAGCTGAACCAAGACGTCGATCTCGCCGGTCTCCAGGTCGATGCTGTCGTGCCGCAACGCCAACAACTCGTTGATGCGCAGGCCCGAACCGAAAGCCAGCATCACCAGGCGCGACCCGTACCCCGGATACTGCTCCTCGAACGCCCTTGCGAACCGTCGCACGTCCGACGTCGTCGGGCACAGATCCATGCTGATGTGATCACTAGAGGTCTTCGGGGGAGGGCACGCCTTCTTCGCGTTCTTCACGATGCGTTGACGGCGACGCGGTTCGCCGAATGCCTCCGCCTCCAAGAAGTAGCCGCGATCATCGGCCCACGACATGAATGCGTTCAGCGTGCGTGCCACGTTGCGCACTGTGGACACTGACGCACCCTTGGCGACGGCATGATCGAAGATGGCAGCCCACTGCTGGATGGAAACATCAGCACACAGCGTCGAACCGATCGACACCGGCACCCAGCAATTCCAGTTCGAGCGGTACTGGTCGATCGTCGAGGTATCGCCCTCCCGGCGCCGAGCGATCACCATCGCCTGGAACGCCTGATCCAACGTGCAGAACACCCCGGGCTGCGCACCATGCATCTTGGCGAACTTCGCTCGCAGACGCTCAGCCTCAACCTCCGCCGCAGCGCGGGAACCGCAACGCTTCTGCTTGCGCTCACCCACCCCCACGGCACCACCGGTGTAGTAGCTGACTCGCCCGTCCGAGCTCACTCGGACCGGATCCTTGTCGCGACGCACCACACGCTTCACGGAAACGTTCTCGCTGACATCAGTGGACACGGCCCGCTCCTCGCTTGCGAGGCTGGCGAACCGGCTCAGACGGCGTCGCAGCTGGAGTGGGATCGAACAGCTGCTCAGACGACGGGCCGGCTACCCACGCCTGCAGGGACTCATAGGTCCACCGCGGCAGACTGCCGACCTCGCGAGGCAGCGGAAAGCTGGGGTCCTTGGCGCGCACGACGTCAAGATGACGTCGGCTGACACCAAGGAGAGCGGCGACTGCTTCGGGGTCAAGGAACGGCCGGCACGCGGCGGTGTGGGGTGCGATGTCCATGACTGCACCGGTGCCGTGCTGCCGTTGGGACGCAATGGTGCACACCAGGCCGCGCTGGCGAGTTGGGTGCCTTTCGTGCGCGGAGGCAATCAGGCATCGATGCGCGCGCAGAGAGGGGTCGGTGGACACCGCAAAAGTGTATGATGGAAACGACACGTGGTGTAGACCCCTACACAACATTTTCGAGGAATGAACATCCGCTAAGTCGTCGTGGGACGCCGCCAGTTCGAGAGTCGCGCTTCTTTCACGCCGATGAGACTCGCCCTGGCCGCATCGGCAATTCGTGTGGAGCAGGGGGTGGTGCGCAAAAACTTGTCCCTGGTCGGTGATCGGAACCTTCGAGCGGTGAGGAACGGGACGTCCTGCCGCTGTCGCGACCTGGGGAGTTCTGTGTTCTACACCGTCGATGATGCTCGCGACGTCAGCGTCAGGCTTTCTCGTACCGAGTCCTTCAGTGTGGAGGAGTCACTGCTGAAGCATTCGGATATCGGGCGCGAGTACGACGTCTTCCTGAGTCACAGCTTCGCTGACCGAAGGGTCTTGCATGGCGTGATCCGCATCATCGAGAGCCAGGGCGTCTCGGTGTATGTCGACTGGCGTGACGATCCGTTGCTGGAGCGTCAGCATGTCACCGCGACGACAGCTGAACGCCTTCGTCAGCGAATGCATCGGTGCCGGGCGCTGATCTTCGCCACGTCCGAGACGTCCAGCAAGTCAGTCTGGATGCCGTGGGAACTCGGCTACTTCGACGGACGCAAGGCAGGACGTGTCGCTGTCATGCCGCTGACTAAACGTCCGAACGACATCTGGGACGGCCAGGAATACCTCGGTCTCTATCCCGTCGTCGAGCGGCACGCACTCGGGGGACACGTCCACATCGTCAGCAAGTCCAACAGTCAAGCGCGCTGGTCTTCGGTGCGTTCGATGGCCGGTCACAGACCCTAGAGGAGAGAACATGACCAAGTCAGTCTTCTACAGCTTCGACTTCAGCAACGACGTCCACCGAGTCCAACTGGTGCGCAACATCGGTGCACTGAAGGGACAGGTTCTGCTCGAAGGACAGAAGTGGGAAGCGGTTAGACAGCGGGGACCCAAAGCCATCGAGGCCTGGATCGACGAGCAGATGGACGGCAAGGAAGCCGTCATTGTTCTCATCGGAACCTCAACCGCGTCGAGGGATTGGGTCACCTACGAGATCGAGAAGGCCTGGAACGAACGGATCCCGATCCTGGGGGTGAAGATCCACGGGCTGTCCTCGCTGGGCTCGACCAGCCGCGCAGGCGCTACGCCGTTCACCAACACCGCCATTCCCGTATTCGACCCGACGGCACGAGACAGCAGCGGTCGGATCGACTCGCGCGCGACTTACGCCAACCTCACGCGCGACCTGCCGTCCTGGGCAGGGCGGGGCGCAGTCAGTTCACGATGAACATCGGGCGTGCGTGCGTCTTCTGCGACATCCTCGAAGGACAACCCGCGACGGTTCTATACGAGGACGACACCACCTTCGTCATCTCACCCAAGGACCCCGCAACCAACGGCCACCTGCTCGTCATCCCCAAAGGCCATGTCGGTGACATCTGGTCCCTCGAAACGACAGCAGCACAGGCGCTCGCCGAAACGGTCCTCATCGTGTCCAAGGCGGTCCGCTCAGCGCACCAACCCGACGGTCTGAACATCATCCAGTCCAACGGGACCGCAGCCACCCAAAGCGTCGACCACGTCCACATTCACGTCCTGCCGCGGTACACCACCGACGCCATGGACCTGGCCTGGCCCAAGTCCGCATGGGGGACACCCGCGCAGGAAGAAGCGTCAATCCAGGCGGTCCGCAAGGCCCTCGGCACCGGGACCCTGCGGACGGTGACGGGCGAGGACCGGCGCCAGCACCTAGCGTTCATCCAGGCCATCGTGACCCGCATGGCTCAGGCCTCAGCGCAGACCAAGACGTGGCTGCTGCCGATCGTGACCGCCGCCTACGGTGCCGCCGTCTTGAAGTCGAATGAGTGGCTCGCCGTTCTCGGCATTGGGGCCGTCGCGATCTTCGCACTCTTGGATGCGAACTACCTCAAGCAAGAGAAGGGCTTCAGACGCCTCTACGACAAAGTCATCACGGGCAAACCGATCAAGCCGTTCGCACTCGTGCCCGAGCTCGCATCCAGCGACAACAAGAACCGTGACTACTGGCCGGACTGGGAAGTGTGGCGCTCATGGGCCATCGCGCCCGTCTACGGCGCGCTGGCAGGCGCTGGCTTGATCATCGTCCTCGCTCTCCAATGTCAAACGATATGACGCCGCGACGGGGCAACGCTCGTGATCAGAGTCCGTGCGTGGTGAAGAAGTGCGCACCCTTCGCGAGCAGCACGCAGTTGACGAGGGCTGCCGACCACAGCAGCGCCGTCTCTCTGTACCGCTTTGGCCGAGGCCAATCCATCGCTTTCATGTCTCGCTGCGCTCGAACGATGAGGTACGTGGCAGTGAGCGACCATGCTGTAAATGGAGTCCAGTACAGAACCCACAAGGTTGCGGTGGCGGGCAGGGACATGAAGAGAGCCTCCGGACGTAGTATCTGCGGCCTGACAGGCAACACGGTTCCGACCAGAAGGAAGACCGCCACCATGTGCGCTCCAGCAATTCGAGCGATCCGATGACGCACCGCGGACCTGACGTCGTAGCCACCGGAGAGATGGCGCGCGTCGACCAACGACCATGGTCGGACGTCACGCTCAGCGTCATCCTCACCTTGGGCCTCGGTCTTGGCGCGGCCCTTGGATGGAGCGTCGAGGATGTTGAAGCGTTCGCGCGCTCGTTGGGGGGTGGCTGGGGTGGGGTCGTGCTTGGCGTCTGGGCCTTCGCCACAGCCTGGTCCGCTCACACCCTCAAGGTGTCTCGGCTGATACGGGGGGCGTTCGAGTTCGTACGGCTCGTGATCCCAGTCCTCTTCTTGGCAGCTGCTGGTGCAGCCCTCGCGCGGGCGGCGCAGGGCAACGAGTCGAGTGTTTCAAGCGAAGAGGTCGGAGTGCTCACGACCATCGGTGCCGTCGTCGCGTGTTTCGTGGTGATCCGCACCCGCGCCGTACGGCGGCGCTTCTCGGCGAAGTTCGCGGCGCAGGTTGCAGCACTCGCAGGCAGGTGATGGCACGACTTCTGTGACGCGCCTGTGACACCCGTCCGGTATATTCGCTGGTCAGGGGCGTCATCGGCTCCTGCTGGTCAAGATCACCCAGATCTACGAGGGCACGAACCAGGTCCAGCGGATCGTCATGGCTCGTCAGCTGCTCGCGGGGATCCAGTCGGACCTCTGAGCGGAGCGCTTGACCTCGAGTGGACTTGAGGTTCTAGGCTCGCGTGGACGACGAAGGGAGACGGCATGGGCACGCGCACGGACGTGGAGACCGGGGCCGACGCGATCTCGACACGCGGTTCCGCCGGTGTGGCCGAGCTCTTGAAGGCGGCGTTCCGACGCCACGCCAGCGGGGTCGCGATCATCACGGCGATGGGTCCGGACGGCCCGGTCGGACTCACCGCCTCCAGCGTGGCCTCGGTGTCCACCCACCCACCGGCGCTCTCGTTCTCGGTCCTGACGTCCAGCACGTCCGGCAGCGCGATCGCCGAGGCGGCTGAGCTCGACGTCCACCTGCTCCCCTCGGGGCTCGCCGACCTGGCCGACGCCTACGGCCGGTCGGCCGGCGCGCGCTTCGTCCCCGAGCAGGGCTGGGCGTCCGACGACGTCGGCACCACGCTTCCCGAGGCGGCCGCGTCGCTGCGGTGCGTGCCCCTCGCGCGGGTGCCGGTGGGGGAGTCCGTCGTCGTGGTCGCCGAGGTCCGTGACGTGCAGCTGGGTCCCGTGGGTGAGCCCTTGGTCTACCACGACCGGACCTACCGGACGGTGGGCGCGATCAGCGACCGCTGATGAGGCGGTTCCACTCGGCCGCTGCGTCGCGGTCGGGCGTTCGCCTGCGGCTGCGTCGGTCGGGGTGGGCTTCGGCCTGCGGCTGCGTCGGTCGAGGTGGGCGTCGACCTGCTGCTGCGTCGGTCGAGGTGGGCGTCGACCTGCTGCTGCGTTGGTCGGGGCGGGCTTCGACCTGCTGCTGCGTTGGTCGGGGCGGGCTTCGACCTGCGGCTGCGTTGCTCCGGCTGGATCGTGCCTTGCGGCTGCGTCGCTCGGGGTGGGTCTGGACCTGCGGCTGCGGTCGCTCGGGGTGGGTCTCGACCTGCGGCTGCGTCGCTGTGGCTGCGAGGCGGGTCGATCTCCGAAAGGGCCTCGACCGGCGGATGGGTCCGGGGTCGGTTGGGCTCTCGGGGCGTGGCTGGGGGTGACGCAAGGTTCTGCGTTCGTGCGTGAGGGGTCGAAGGATGCTGCGTTTGCTACGGGATTCCGTCGTGAACGCAGCATCGTTCGGGTTTCTGCACGCGAAGGCAGAATCTTGCGTCCGCCGGGGGCGACTCGTGCGCCGGGTGGGCGGGGATTCTTCCTTTGGGTGGGACGGTCCACGAGAAGGGAGAATCACTGCCCCTATGGGGCCCCTTTTCGTCGCCACGATCCTTCCTTCGCGAGGCACGGTCCACGCGAAGGACGAATCGTGCGTGGATCACGCGCAGATGGAGAATCGTGGCCGCGCCCCGCAGACCCAACCGACCCGAGACCCCCGCTCCGGTCGAGGCCCTTTCGGAGACCGCCCCGACGTGGAGCCACAACGACGCAGCACCAGGAGAAGGCCCAGCCGCGCCCCGCAGACCCAGTCGGGACGGGACCCCCGCTCCGGTCGAGGCCCTTTCGGAGACCGACCCGACTCGCACTCGCGGCAGCGCAGCAGCAAGCGAATCGCTGAGCCGCGCCCCGCAGACCCGGCCGCGCCGAGACCCGCTGCTCCGGTCGAGGCCCTCTCGGAGACCACCCAGCCTCGCAGCCACGGCAGCGCAGCAGCGAGCGGGAACCGACCACCGCCCCGCCGACCCACCCGCACCACCCGGACCGGCTGGGGTCCTTCCGTGACGTGACAGGATCCTGTCGTGCGGCACTGGTGCGGCGCACGACCGAGAGGATGTCCCATGGCAGAACTGACCGTCGAGGACCAGCCCGGCAAGAACCGGTTCGAGGCGCGCCTCGGCGACGAGCTCCTCGGCTTCGTGGAGTACCAGCGCACCGACGAGCTGGTCGTCATCACCCACACCGAGGTGCCGCGCGAGAACGAGGGCCGTGGCATCGGCTCCCTCCTGGCCCGGGGCATCCTCGACGACACCCGGGCCCGCGGGGCGAAGGCCCTCGTCACGTGCCCGTTCGTGCTCGCCTGGATCGGGCGCCACCCGGACTACCAGGACCTGCAGTTCAACGCTCCGCGTTGACCCGACCGCGCTGACCTGCCCGCGCTGAGATCCGCGCCGACCGGCCCGGTGGCCGGCGGCTCAGCCGCTCAGTCCTTGGGCAGGCCGTCGGCCGTGCACAGGTCGCCGATGCTCCCGGTGCGGTCGGCCTTGACGAGGTCGAACATCTGCTGGCTGCGCTCGGCGTCCCAGCGGACCGAGAAGTCGGCCAGGGGGACGGTGCAGCTCAGACCGTCCGACCCCATGGCCGAGCGCAGACCCAGGGCGAACTTGACCAGGTCGTAGGGGTTCGTGCCCTCGCCGATCTGCACCGCGCTGGCCGCGCCGGTGTTGACGCCCCAGTAGCGGACCGGGTTCACGATCGTCCACGGCGACGCCGCCTTCTTCGCGATGCCGCTGATCACCTCGCGCTGGCTCTGCACGCGCTGGATGTCCTGCGTGGCGTAGCTGTGGCGGTTGCGCGAGTACGCCAGCGCCGTCGCACCGTCGGCCTCCTGGCACCCGGCCTTCACGTCGAGCCCGGAGTCCTTGTCCTTGATGTCCTCCTTCGGGCAGATCTCGACGCCACCCAGGGCGTCGACCACCTTCACGAGCCCGCCGAAGCCGATCTCCACGTAGTCGTCGACCGTGATGCCGGTGTTCTGCTCCACGGTCTGGGTCAGCAGCTGAGCGCCTCCGTAGGCGTAGGCCGCGTTGATCTTGGTTGACCCGTAGCCAGGCACGTCGACGATCGAGTCACGCGGGATCGACATGAGCATCGACGGACCGGCGCCGGTGTGCAGCAGCATGATCGTGTCGGTGCGTCCTCGACCTCCGCCGTCCCCGCCCGTGCTCAGCTCGGACTGCTCCTCCTTGCTGAGTCCGGCCCGGCTGTCCGAGCCGACGATGAGGAAGGTGGTGCCGGGCTGGTCGCCCGGACCCTCGGCCTCGGGCTGGAACGGGATCTTCGAGGCGGTCGAGTAGGCGTAGAGAGGCGTGCCGACCAGGAAGGCGAGCCAGGCCAGCAGCAGGAGAGCCACGACGCGCCCGGGCCCGCGTCGGCCGCGCTTCCTGCGCGGCGGCTCCGCCGCGGGTCGGCGGCTCGACCCGGGCGGGGGCAGGTTCGGAGGCGGCAGCTCGTCTCGGCGCACGCTCTGCTGCGGCTGCTGCCGGGTCCGGTCGCGATCGGCGTCGCGGTCGGCGTCGCGGTCGTCGCCCGAGCCGTACAACCATCCGTAGCTGTCCTCTGGGCGTTGCTCTGGCATGGGTCCGAACCTATCCGAGCGGTACCCGTCGGCGGTGCTTCTGCGCGGTGGCGCCCCGCAGAAACCTGCTCGTCCCGGCGCGCCCTCGACCTCGGGTAGAGAGTTTGTGTGACGATCGACGCGACCTGCTCGCCCTGCTCTTCCCCCGGCAGCGACCTCTGAGGACGACATGCACGAGAACACCCGTACCTCGCCCCACCCGCCCTCGACGGGCCCGGCGGCGGCACACGCGGCCTCCGAGCGCATCCAGCTGCGCCGCGCCCTCACGCTGACCCTCATGACGCTGGTCATGCCCGGCTCGGCCCAGATCGTCACCGGCAACAAGCGCATCGGCCGCATCGCCCTGCGCATCTGGCTCGGCTGCCTCGCGGTCGGTGCCCTCATGCTCGTGCTCGCCCTGACCTCACGGTCCGGCCTGTTCATGCTCTTCACCGACGGGCGGATCCTCACCCCCGTGCGGTACGCCCTCATGGGCGGCGCCCTCTTCTGGATGGTCCTCATCGTCGACGCCTGGCGCCTCGGCCAGCCGCTGCGCCTCGCCCGCCGGCACCGCTTCTGGGTCGCCGGCCTCAACGGAGCGCTGTGCTTCGTGACCGCCGGCGCCATGTTCTTCGCCGCGCACCTCGTGAGCGTCCAGACCGGTGTGCTCGACACCGTGTTCGCGGCCTCGACGACGTCGAAGCCGGCCGACGGTCGCTACAACGTCCTCCTCATGGGCACCGACTCCGGCAAGGACCGCTCGGGCATGCGACCGGACTCGATCAACGTCGCCAGCATCGACGCCGAGACGGGTCGCACCGTGATCATCGGTCTGCCGCGCAACCTCGAGGACGTGCCGTTCCCCTCCGACTCGTTCATGAAGAAGGAGTTCCCGTCCACGTTCGACTGCGACGGCTGCTACCTCAACGCGGTCAACACGTGGGCCAACGACAACGCGGCCCAGATGGGCGTGAAGAAGGTCGGGCACCGCACTCCCGGCATCCAGGCGACGATCGACGCCGTCGAGGCCATCACCGGGCTCGACCTCAACTACTACGCCCTCGTGAACATGGCGGGCTTCTCCGACCTGATCGACGCCGTGGGCGGTGTCAGCATCGACGTCCAGGAGCGCACGGCGATCGGTGGCATCGGCTCGCCGATCCGTGGGTACATCGAGCCCGGACGCCAGAAGCTCACGGGTGACCAGGCGCTCTGGTACTCCCGCAGCCGCGTGCTCAACAACGACTTCTCGCGCATGGGCCGCCAGAAGTGCGTCATGACGGCGATGCTGCGCGAGCTCAGCCCCAAGAAGGTCCTCATGAACGTGGAGAAGATCGCCGACTCGAGCAAGACGCTGCTCGACACCGACATCCCGGCCCGTGACCTCAACGTGTTCATGGACCTCGCGCTGAAGGCCAAGGCGCAGCCCATCTCGTCGGTCTCGCTCGTGCCTCCGGTGATCTTCACCGGCAACCCCGACTACGACAAGGTGCGCTCGCTCATCTCCAAGGCGATCGACAAGGCCGAGGGCAAGAAGCAGGCGAAGGACGGCATCCTCGCCGCGTCCCTGTCGGTGCCCTCGTCGGCGGGCGACGCGAAGGATCCGACCAAGGCGAACCAGAGCGACGACCTCGACTCGTCCTGCTGATCACGCGGTGCTCACGGGTCGTGGACGAGAGGGCTTGGCGCGGTGAGCGATAATGGTGCGTCGCCAGCACTCCGAGACCGAGGAACCATGACACGTCGTCGCGCGAAGGTGCTCAGCCGTGGACCCGACGTCGACGACCTGACACCCCGGTTGCGGTTCCGTCGCGCCCTCCGCCTGTGTCTCATGTCGGCCGTGGCACCAGGGTCGGCGCAGCTGGCCGTCGGCAACCGCTGGGTCGGTCGCATCGCTCTCACGGTGTACGTGCTGCTGCTCGCCGGGCTGGCCTACCTCGTGTGGACCTACCGAGGTGACCGCGCCGGCATCATCGGGCTGGTCACCGACCCCGACGTGCTCCAGGTCTTCCGCATCGGCGTCGGCGTGCTCGCGGTGGCCTGGGCCGCCCTCTTCATCGACGCCTGGCGCCTCGCGCGTCCGCTGCGCCTCACGCCCGCGCGGGCCGGCCTCGTGGTGGTGCTCAACACCGCCCTGGTCGTCGGCGTGCTCGGCTCGGCGGTCTACGCCTCGCGCGTGAGCACGGCGAGCCGTGACGCCGTGAAGGAGGTGTTCTCGGCCGAGACCACCAGCCCGCCGCTGGCCGGTCGCTACAACATCCTGCTCATCGGCTCGGACTCCGGCAAGGACCGCACCGGCATCCGGCCCGACTCCATGACGGTGGCCAGCATCGACGCCTCGAGCGGCAGGACGGTCCTGGTCTCGCTGCCGCGCAACCTGCAGAACGTGCCGTTCCGCGAGTCGTCGCCGATGCACCAGCTGTACCCGTTCGGCTACAACTGCGGCTCCGAGTGCCTGCTCAACGCCGTGCACACGGCGGCCGAGAACCGGGACGACCTCTACCCCGGTGCCGCCGACCCCGGGCTCGAGGCGACCATCGACGCCGTCGAGGGCGTCACCGACCTCTCCATCAACTACTACGTGATGATCAACCTCAAGGGCTTCCGCTCCCTGGTCGACGCGGTCGGCGGCGTCGAGATGGACGTCAAGACACGGCTCGCGATGTTCGGCAAGGAGGACGCCTACAAGCAGACGTACATCGAGCCCGGACGCCAGAACCTCGACGGCAACCAGGCGCTCTGGTACGCCCGCAGCCGGATCCAGTCCGACGACTACACGCGCATGGGACGCCAGAAGTGCCTCATGGTCGCGATGCTCGACCAGATGAGTCCGCAGAAGGTGCTCCTCAACGCCACCGACATCGCCAAGTCGGGCGCGGAGCTCCTGTCGACGAACATGCCCTCGGAGGCGCTCGGCGAGTTCGCCGACATGGCCCTGAAGGCCCGCAGCACGAAGATCCGGACGGTCTCGCTCGTCCCGCCGGTCGTCTCCACGGTGACCCCGGACTACCCGCTCATCCAGGACATGATCAAGCAGGCCATCATCGAGACGCACGGTGGCGACGCCAACAAGGGCGAGACGTCGGCCGAGCCCGAGTCGTCCGCGACACCGGACCCGAGCGACCCGACGCAGACGCCCTCCACCGATCCCTCGGAGGACCCGAGCCAGGCCGCGGCGAACAACGTCGAGGACCTGGACGCCGCGTGCTGAGTGCCGCCGACCTGGAGGGCGCGAAGGGCTTCGTCGACGCGATCGACGTGGACGCCGACGCGGGCACGGTCACGCTGCACGCCCACCTGCGGGTGCCGGACACACGAGTCGACGAGCGGCCAGGCCTGGACGCAGAGCTGCGGCTCGGCGACGTCCGGGTCGGGGCGCGATGGGTGGAACGGCCGGACCGCCGCGTCCGGTACGGCCCCTGGTCCGCACTGGTCGCCGAGGTGCCCCTCGACGCGTGGCCGCGGGGCGTCGTCCGCCCCGAGCTGTCCGCCGGCGGCTCGGCGCTGCGTCTCCGCCCGACACGGGCCCTGTTCAGGAACGCCGCCCTCGGGTCCCACGGCGACGTCGCCCTCGACGTGCGCGCCGACGGCGACGCGGTCGTGGTCGAGCTGCTCGACGGCGGGGATCGTGCGGCGGCGCGGCTGAGGCGCCGCTCCGACCTGCGTGCGGTGCGCCGGCGCGAGCCGCTGTGGGGCTGGCGGGTCGTCCGTGCCCTGACCGGGTGGATGCACCGCCGCCCGCTCTGGCTGGTGGGGGAGCGACGTGACACCGCGCAGGACAACGGCGCGGCGCTCTTCGCGCACCTGCGCCGGCACCGGCGCGACCTGCGGGCCTACTACGTCGTCGAGCGGGGCACTCCGGGCTGGGACCGGATGCGTCCGCTCGGTCGCGTGGTGGCCCACGGGTCGTGGCGGCACCGGCTGCTGCTGTGGCACGCGAGCCACCTCGTCAACGCCTTCGACCCCGACGTCTACGGCATCCCGGAGGCGTGGGGGCGTGACGACTACGTGCGCCACGTCCGGCCCCGGGTCGGCACCCGCCGGGTGTTCCTCCAGCACGGCGTCGTCTACCGCGACCTGGCGCCGGTCATCGGACGGCTGGTCGCCGGGTACGACCTCGTGCTCACGTCCGCAGCGGCCGAGCGTGACTGGATCGCCGGACGGCTCGGGTACGGCGACCGTGCGGTGCTCACCGGGCTGCCTCGCCACGACCTGCTCGTCCGCGAGCCTGCTGCCGGGGGCCCTCGGGTCCTCTTCGCGCCGACGTGGCGGGCCGACCTGGTCGTGCCCTCCTACCGTGAGGGCGGCGGTGGCCCCGTCGAGGGCGTCGAGGAGTCCGGGTACGCGCAGCTCGTCCGTGGGGTCGTCGAGCACCCCGCGCTGGCCGCTGCGCTCGAGCGTCACGGCGCCGTGCTGGAGGTCCTGCCGCACTACGAGGCGCGGGGTCTGCTCGCCGACCTGGTGGACGCCCGGTCGGACGTGCGACTGGTCGACCAGGACCGTGAGGAGTTCGGTGCGGTGCTGCGCCGCGCCTCCGTCTTCCTCACCGACTACTCCTCGACGTTGTTCGACGCGGCCCTCCTCGGCCTGCCGGTGGTGGCGGCCCACGTCGACCCCGCGTTCGAGCAGGCCGGTCGCCCACACGCGTTCGAGGTCGACGAGATCGGCATCGCCACCGTCGTGCGCGACGTCGACGCCGCCGTCGCAGCGGTGGTGGAGCGGCTGGACGCCGGGCGTCGTGACCCCGCAGCCGACGCCGCGGTGGACCGCTTCTTCGCCCATGCCGGCGACCAGGGAAGCGGGGCCCGGGCGGTCGCCGCCATCGAGGCCATGCCGTGATCGGAGGGCGCGGCTACTTGGACTTCTCGTAGGCGGGGATGACCTCGTCGGGCGGTCCGTCCATCATCAGGACGCCCTTGTTGATCCAGATCACCCGGTTGCAGGTGTCGCGGATCGAGCGCATCGAGTGGCTGACCAGGAACACGGTGCCGGCGTTGTCGCGGATCTCGCGGATGCGGGCCTCGCTGCGGTCGCGGAAGCCCTTGTCGCCGACGGCGAGCGCCTCGTCGACGATGAGGATCTCGTGGTCCCGCGCCGTGGCGATCGCGAACTTCAGGCGCGCGGTCATGCCGGAGGAGTAGGTGCGCATCGGCAGGTCGATGAAGTCGCGGATGCCGGAGAACTCGACGATCTCGTCGTACTTCGCCTCGATCTCGTCGCGGGACAGACCGAGCGCCAGTCCGCCCAGGATCACGTTCCGCTCGCCCGAGAGGTCCTTGATGAGCGCGGCGCCGACGCCCAGCATGCTCGGCCGTGACGACGCGTAGATCGCGCCCTTGGAGGTGGGGGTCAGGCCCACGATCGCGCGCATGAGCGTCGACTTGCCCGAGCCGTTGGAGCCGATGACGCCGATGCTGTCGTTCTCGTAGGCCGTGAACGAGACCCCCTTGAGGGCGTGCACGGTGCGGGTGCCGCGCGAGCGCTGCATCAGCTTGCGGCCGGAGTCGGCGGCCGTGGCCCGCTTGCCGGTGGCCAGCACCTTGTACTCGACGTGCACGTCGACCACCTCGACGACGGGGCGTCGAGCGGGGGATCCGGTCGGCTGGCCCACGTTCGCGGCGGGCACGCTGCCGTCAGTCTGTTCGGCCATAGCGCTCCTCGGCTGCCCAGAAGAAGACCGTGCCGAACACCAGCACGGCGACCGACCAGGCGGATGCATAGCCCCAGAAGTGCCAGGGCATGGCGTACTCGGGTCCGTCCAGCAGTACGGCCCGGCCGAGCGAGAGGAACTCGTGGATCGGCTGGGCGTCGGCGACGGCGCGGAAGATCGAGCCCTCGTCGAAGCGCTGGTCGATGCTGTAGAAGATGCCCGAGGTGTAGAAGAAGAACCGCGAGATGAACGGCAGCAGCTGCGTCAGGTCACGGAAGTGGACCGTGAGGCGTGCCGTGATGAGCGTGAGGCCCGTGTTGAACACCGTGAAGAGCAGCACGAGCGGGAGGAGGAGCAGCCACTGCGCGTCGGGGACGTTCCCGAACACCACGGCGACGATCGCCATGATCACGACCATGGGGACGTACTGCATGAAGCGCTGCACCACCAGTGCCAGGGGCAACGACATCCGGGGGAAGCTGAGGCTCTGCACGAGTGCTGCGTTGGAGGTGATCGACTTCGCGCCCGTGGTGAAGCAGGTCGAGAAGTACTCGAACATGAGCACCCCGATGACCAGGAAGGCGACGAAGTCCTCGACACCCCGGCTGGTCTGCAGCAGGAAGCCGAACACCAGGCCGTACACGGCGGCGTTGAGGAGGGGCTTGAGGACCACCCATCCCATGCCGAGACGGTTGCGGCCGTTCTCCGCCTCGAGCCGGTAGCGGGCCAGCGAGTAGATGAACTCGCGCCGGCGGAAGACGTCGGCCAGGTATCGGGGAAGCGGCGGACGGCCACCGACCTTGCTGAGACCGTGACGGCCCCCGGTCTGCACGACGTTCGCGCTCTGACGACTCATGCGGTCCGAGGGCCTTTCTGTCGTCGTGGCGGCGGGCGGGGAAGGGGATGCAGCCGTCGAAAGTGTAGAGGATGGCTCAGTGGACGACGTGTGCCCGTTCCTGCTCCGCGACTCGCGTCAGCTGCTCGGCGTCGGCACCCGCCACGACCACGAGAGATCCGCCGCCGCGCAGGGCGCCCACCAGGAGCAGCGCGTCCCGGCGGAGGTCGCCGGGCTCCACGAGCACCCGCCGCGGGTCGGGAGCCCCGAGCTCGACGAGCCCGGCGTGGTCGAGCGGGTCCGCGCCGGCCAGGTCGAGGGCGGCCGACCCGGCGTCCGGGACGTCCAGGGGCGTGAACGCGTCCGGTTGCCCCGGGACGACGCTGGCGAGGTCGACGAAGCCCTCCGGCGGGCTGACGAAGGGGCCACCGAGCGGACGCAGCGACGCGGCCAGACGCACCGGCTCGTCGCCGACGAGGTCGGGGCCGCTGACCCCGATGTCGGCGTCGCGGTCGACGACGACCGCCCCCACGGTCCAGGAGGAGAGCAGCCACACGAAGCGCAGCCAGTGGCTCGGCAGGCCGATCCGGACGCGGGTCCCGATCTCGGCGTCGAGCTCGTCGACGAGCAGGGACGCCGTCTTCGCGACCCAGTTGGCGGTGGTCGTGGCACTCAGCTCCACCCGCTCGCCGGTCGTGCGGTCGTCCCAGGTGAGCAGCGGTCGACCGGGTTCGCGGACGGCGGGGAGGAGGTCGGCGAGGGTGGGCATGGGTCCATCCTCCCGCCGAGGTGCGAGCGCCGGCGGGTGGGGCGGGTGAGCGTGACGCGGCCCCTGGAAGGCGGCGCGACACGCCGGAGGTTCCGCGGATCGTGCAATTCCGCTTGACGTATGGCAGCGCCAGGCGTGTAATTACGGACATGTCATTCGATCTGGGTCTGCCACTGTCGCCCGAAGAGGAGCTCATGTGGCAGGAGCGTGCGCTCTGTGCCCAGACCGACCCGGAGGCGTTCTTCCCCGAGAAGGGCGGCTCGACCCGGGAGGCCAAGCGGGTCTGCCTCACCTGCGACGTCCGGGGCGAGTGCCTCGAGTACGCCTTGGCCCACGACGAGCGGTTCGGCATCTGGGGCGGGCTCTCCGAGCGGGAGCGGCGCAAGCTCAAGAAGCGCGCCTGAGGCGGCGTCCGGGCGCACCCGGCCGCACTTTCGCCCCCCGCTAGGTTGGCGGGCATGGACGAGCCCGGCACCGACGACGAGGCACCTGTCGTCCCCGCGTGGCGATCGTCGCCTCCGACGGTGGGGGCGGTCCTCGTCACCCACAACGGAGCCCGGTGGCTCCCGCAGGTGCTGGCCTCCTTCGCCGCCCTCGAGCACGACCCGACCCTGTGGCGGGTCGTCGACGTCAGCTCCACCGACGACGGGGCCGACCTGGTCCGCTCCTCGTTCGGTGCGGACCGCATCACCTATGCACCGGCCGGGACCGGCTTCGGCGAGGCCGTCCACCGGGCGGTCTCGGCCATGCCGCGCACGGACTGGATCTGGCTCCTGCACGACGACGCGGCGGTGCGTCCCGACACGCTGGCAGCCCTCCTCGACGAGGCCACCACGGCGGACGACATCGCCGTGGTCGGTCCCAAGATCCGGGAGTGGCCGTCCCTGCGGCGCCTCGTCGAGGTGGGTCTGACCGTCACGTCCACCGGTGCCAGGGAGACCGGGCTGGAGACGGGGGAGCCCGACGCCGGGCAGCACGACTGGCCGCGCGACGTGCTCGCGGTCAACACGGCCGGCATGCTCGTGCGTCGCGACGTGTGGGACGAGCTGGGCGGGATCGACGCCGAGCTCCCTCTGTACTTCGACGACGTCGACCTCGGCTGGCGCGTGGCACGGGCCGGGTACCGCACCCGGATCGCCCCGCGGGCCGTCCTCTTCCACGCCGAGGCCTCGCGTCGCGGGACGCGCCGCCGGGTGGCGGGCGACGTCGAGCCCTGGGAGCAGCGACGGGCAGCGCTCCACGTGCAGCTCGCGAACGTGTCCGGTCGCCGGTTCTGGTGGCAGTACCTCCGGCTGCTGGCCGGGACCCTCCTGCGCACGCTGGGTCTCCTCGTCGCCCGCGACCCCGAGGCGGCCGGCGACGAGCTGCAGGCACTGGTCTCCGTCTACGGACACCCCGGGCGGCTGCGCGACGCCCGGCGGAGCCGGATCGGCACCGCCCGGCGCGACGACCGGGAGGTCCGACACCTGTTCGCGCCGTTCTGGCTGCCCTACCGGCACGGGTACGACGCCGCGCGCGACGCGGTCGTGGCGCTCGTGCGACCCGAGTCCGTCGAGACGACGGGACGCCGGTCCACGGCCGATGAGGGCGTCGGCGACGCGCCGCTCGACGACGGGCCGTCGCTGTGGAGGCGGAGGCCCTGGCTCGTCACGGTGTCGGTGCTCGTGCTCCTCTCGCTCATGGCCGCCCGGGGGCTCTTCGTCGGGCCGGCGGGGAGCTCGCTCACCGGTGGGGCGCTCGGTGCCACCCCCGGCTCGGCGGGGGAGTGGTGGCGGATCTGGTTCGAGCGCAGCCACGACGTCGGCCTGGGCAGCACCGACCCGGTGCCCACGACGGTCCTGCTGCTGGCGCTCGCCTCCACGCCCGTGTGGTTCGCGCCGGGGCTCGTCGTCGGACCGCTCCTGCTGCTGGCCGTCCCCCTCGCCGGGCTCACGGCTCACCGTCTGGGTCGGCGCCTCACCGACCACCGCAGGCTGCGGATCGTCTGGGCGGTCGGCTACGCACTGACGGTCGTCGCCACGGGAGCGGTCTCCGAGGGTCGGCTCGGGACGGTCGTCGCGCTCGTGGTGCTGCCCATCGTGGTCACCACGACGCTGCAGCTGGCCGACCACGGGGAGGCGCCGCGCCGGACGGCCCTGCGGTGGGGGATCTGGGTGGCCGTGGGCACGGCCTTCGCCCCCGTGGTGCTCCTGCTGGCCGTCCTCGGTCTCGGGGTCCTGCTGCTGGTCGACCGCAGGCTCGTCCGGCCGGCGCTGATCGGCGTGGCGGTCGCCGTGGTCCTGGTGGGCCCGTGGCTGCTCACTCGTGTGCTGCACCCGATGCTGTGGTGGTGGGAGAGCGGGGAGCTCCTGCCCGGCGCCGGGCCCGGGTGGCGGACCGCGCTCGGGCTCGTCGTCGGCCGGGCGGGCTCGCCGGAGCAGGCGCCCCTCTGGCTCGGGGCGGGGCTCGTCGTCCTGGCGGTCCTGGCGCTCCTGCCGCGGGCCACGCGCTCGGTCGCCGGAGTGTGCTGGGTGCTGGGACTGCTGGCCCTGGCGGTCGCGGTCGTCGGCGTCGTCGTGGACGGTGCCGTCCCGGGGAGCCCGGTCGCGGTGCAGCCGTGGGTCGGTGTCCCGGTCGGGGCCGTGGTCCTGGCGCTCGGCACGGCTGCGCTGATCGGCGTGCCGACCCTGCTGGCCGACCGGGGCCGGAGCGCAGGAGTCGCGGTGCTGCTCGTCGCGCTGGTCCTGCCCGTCGGCACGGGGGCCTGGTGGGTGGCCCGCGGTGTCGCCGACCCCATCGACCGGGCTCGTCCCGACAGCGTCCCGGCCTTCCTCACGGAGCGTCCCGGTGACACGCTGGTCGTCTCCGGCTCGACCGCCGAGGGGGTCCAGGTCTCGGTCGTCCGCGGCGAGGGGCCCGTGATCGGCGAGGAGGGCCTGCGGCCGTCCGAGCGTTCCACGGCGGACCTCACGGCCGCGGTGGAGTCGGTGCTGTCGGCGCCGGGTGCCGACGGGATCCGGCGGCTGGGCGCCCTGGGCATCGACGCGGTGTACGCCCCCGACGTGGACGCCGACGTGGCCCGAGCCCTCGACGCCGCGCCCCTGCTGGAGCCCTCGGGCAGCGACGCGCCGACGTCGCGCGTCTGGACGATGGTCGAGCCGGCCGACCCGCCCGCCGTCGACGGGGTGCCGTGGCGGCCGTGGGTCGCCGGGGCTCAGCTGGTGCTGTGGCTCCTCGCCATCGTGCTCACCGCGCCGGTCCGGCGCCGCGAGAGCACCCTCGAGGACGACACCGAGGAGGTCCGGGCATGAGTGGAGGTCCGGGCATGAGTGGAGGAACGCGCGTGCGCGGTGGATCGCGATCTCGACCCGCACCCGGCGGAGGTCGCGGGCTCGCCCTCGCCGTGCTGCCGGTGATCGCGGCGGGCCTGGTCGTCGTGGCCGGGCTCGCGCCCGCCGCGCCCGGGTCCACCGAGGCGCCGCGCCCGGTGCCCGCGCGCGAGACCACCTACGCCTGCACCGGGGCGCCCGACCTCGCGACGGGCCAGGTAGACGCCGGATCCTCGACGTCGGCACGAGCGCTGCCCGGTGGCGCCGCCGTCGACGGTGCCGCCGACCCGCGGACCTGGGTCCGCTCGGAGCTCGACGACGCGCTGGGCGACGACGCCGACGCGCTCGTCGTCACGCAGCGCGGCACGGGGTCCGGCGCGGTCGGCTTCGTCTCCGGGACCCTCGACGAGGACCAGGGCGAGGGTCTCGTCGTCGGCCGGTGCCCGGGTGTCGTCGACGACGCCTGGTACGCCGGGCTCGGCTCGGGCCAGCGCCACCTGAGCGACCTCGTGCTGACGAACCTCGCCGACACCCCGGCCGTCGTCGACGTGTCCCTGTGGTCGGCGGACGGCCCCGTCGACGCGGTGGGCGGAGACGGTCTGGTCGTCGAGCCGGGCGACACCCGCACGGTGCCCCTGGCCGACCTCGCGGCGGGCGAGCCCGACCTCGGGGTGCACGTCGCCCGCCGTCGAGGTGCCGTCGCGGTCTCCGTGCTCGACACGTCCACGGGCGCCTCGCAGGGCTCGGAGCTCGTGAGCCCGACACCCGAGCCCGCGCGCCGCCTCGTGCTGGCCGGGCTCCCGGCCGGGGAGCGCGGCCGCACGCTCCACGTGCTCAACCCGTCGGGGTCGACGGCCCGCGTCGCGGTCGAGGTGCTGGGATCGGACGGTGCGTTCGTCCCCGAGGGCCTCGGCGAGGTGAAGGTCGGGGCCGGGCGGGTCGTGTCGGTCGACGTCCCGCGCAGCGCCGGGTCAGGGCGCGTCGCCCTCCGCCTGGTCGCCGACACCCCGGTCGTCGCGACGGCCTCGGTGTCCCCGACCGGCGACGACACGGCGACGACGGAGGCCGTAGGACCGTGGACCGGCCCGGCGGTCGTGCCGGTCAAGGGAGGCCTCGGTGTGCCCGAGCTCGTGCTCAGCGCCCCCGGCGCCGACGTGGACCGACGGGTCGTCCTCGAGGCCCGTGACGCCGACCTCGAGGTGGTGTCGCGGGCCGAGGTCGCGGTCCCCGCGGGCACCACGATCGGGGTGGACCCCGACGACGAGCTCGACCTCGACGGCGCGACGTCACTCGTGGTCCGCTCGACCGGGGGCGTGGTGGGCGCGGCGCAGTTCAGCGACGGCGACCGGCGAGCGAGCCTGGCGCTGATCGCTGCCCCGACGGACGTCCTCGCACCACGGGTCCGACCGGCGCCCTGAGCCCGGCCCACGACCCGGCCGTGCCGATCGTGGCTCAGCGAGGGTCGAGGTCGTCGGGGGAGACCTGCCAGACCTCGGCGAGACGGTGCAGGACGACGTCCCACACCCGGTCCTCGAGCTCGATCCGGCTCGTGCAGCGGTCGGTGAGCGGTCGGCGGTAGAGCACCACGAGGGCCACGTCGCCGCGTCGCGACACGTTGCTCAGCGGCACCTCGTCGGTCCAGTCGGCCGGGAGCAGGGGCACGTCCTCGACGACGACCTCGACCTCGTCGGGCTCGGCGTCGAAGTGCTTCTCGAGCGGCGCGAGCACGCCGGCGACCAGGTGGTCGAACTCCTCGCGGGGCGTCCGGTGGGCCGGGACGCTCGACGGTGACAACGGGCCGGGCAGGGCGAGTGGCCCGCGCGCAGCGCGTCGGCGGGCCCGCATCCGACCGGGCCGGGGTCCGCTCACCGCCCCGCCGAGGTGCTGCAGACGTCCCGCCACACCGTGAGCCTAACGGCCCGGAGGCCGATCACACGGCTACGCTCGGCGAGTGGGTGCTGTTCGACGCTGCACGCGGTCCGCGTGCTCCCAGCCGGCTGTGGCGACGCTGACCTATGTCTATGCCGACCAGACCGCGGTGCTCGGCCCGCTGGCCACGGCGGCCGAGCCGCACACCTACGACCTGTGCGAGGCCCACTCCGCCCGGTTGTCCGCGCCCAACGGCTGGAGCGTGCTGCGGCTCGCACCCGACCCGTCCACGGTGCGCCCGAGCCACGACGACCTCCTGGCGCTCGCCGACGCGGTGCGCGAGGTGGGCCGCCGACGTCCGCGTCCCGCACCGGGACCACCGGGACTGACCCTGGTCCCCCCACCGAACGAGGACTGAATGCACGCACGGCTGCGCCCTGTCGTCAAGGCCTACGACGTCCGTGGTCGGGTCCCCGACCAGCTCGACACCGCGATCGCGCGGGCGCTGGGCGAGGCCTTCGCCGACGAGGTGGGGATCTCAGGAGGCCGGGGACGCGCCGTGGTCGGCCGCGACATGCGGGCCTCCTCGCCCGACGTCGTCCGAGCGGTCGCCGACGGGATCCGGTCGCGCGGGGCCGACGTCGTCGACATCGGGCTCGCCTCCACCGACATGCTCTACTGCGCGTCCGGCGTGCTCGACGTCCCGGGCGTCATGGTCACCGCCAGCCACAACCCGGCGGCCGACAACGGCCTCAAGCTGTGCCGCGCGGGCGCACGGCCGATCGGTCTGTCCACCGGCCTGGCGGCCATGGCCGAGGCAGCCGGTCCGCTGCTCGAGCGTGAGGAGTCCGCGGTGCCGGCACCGGTCGGCACCGTCGAGTCGCTGGAGTTCCTGACCACCTACGCCGACACGCTGCTGCGCCTGGCGCCGGTCGAGGGCCGTCGGCTGAAGGTCGTGGTCGATGCCGGCAACGGCATGGCCGGGCACACGGTCCCCGCCGTGCTGGGCCGCCTCGACCTCGAGTTGATCGGTCTGTACCTCGAGCTCGACGGCACCTTCCCGAACCACGAGGCCAACCCGCTCGACCACACCACCCTGGTGGACCTGCAGGCCGCAGTCCGTGAGCACGGGGCCGACCTCGGCCTGGCGTTCGACGGGGACGCCGACCGCTGCTTCGTGATCGACGAGCACGGCGACGTCGTCGCGCCGTCCGCCATCACGGCGCTCGTGGCCTCGCGCCACCTGCTCCTCGAGCCCGGCGCCACCATCCTGCACAACGTCATCTGCTCGCGGGCCGTCCCCGAGATCGTCACCGAGCGCGGGGGAGTGCCCGTCCGGACGCCGGTCGGCCACTCGCTGATCAAGGCGGAGATGGCCCGCACCGGAGCGGTCTTCGGCGGCGAGCACTCCGGGCACTTCTACTTCCGCGAGTTCTACCTCGCCGACTCCGGGATGCTGGCGGCGCTGCACGTCCTGGCCGCCCTGGCCGAGACCGACTCCACGGTCAGCGCCCTCATGGCGGAGTACTCGCGCTACAGCGCGTCGGGCGAGATCAACAGTCGGGTCGACGACGCAGACGCCGTGATCGAACGACTCGTCCGCTCCTACGCCGACCACGAGCGGGACCGGCTCGACGGCCTGACGGTCACCGCCGCCGACTGGTGGTTCAACGTGCGGGCCTCCAACACCGAGCCGCTGCTGCGGCTCAACGTCGAGGGTGCCGACGAGGCCACCATGGGACGGGTGCGCGACGAGGTGCTCGCCGCGATCCGGTCCTGACCCCTCTAGAGTGGACGCATGATCCTCGACCCCGCACTCCTGGAGATCCTGGTCTGCCCGCAGTGCCGGTCGTCGCTGTTCGTCGACCACGACGCGTCGGAGCTGGTGTGCCAGGCCTGCAGCCTCGCCTACCCCGTCCGTGACGACATCCCGGTGATGCTGGTCGAGGAAGCGCGCGCTCTCTCCTGACTCCCCCCACGGACCAGGGGCGGGCCGGGTATCCTGGGCGACATGGATTTCAACGTCGCTGACCTGTCGCTCGCCGAGTTCGGACGCAAGGAGATCGAGCTCGCCGAGCACGAGATGCCGGGCCTGATGGCCATGCGCGAGCGCTTCGGGGACAAGAAGCCCCTCGCGGGCGCCCGCATCGCCGGTTCGCTGCACATGACGGTCCAGACCGCCGTGCTGATCGAGACCCTCGCCGACCTGGGTGCCGACATCCGCTGGGCCACCTGCAACATCTTCTCCACCCAGGACCACGCGGCCGCTGCGGTCGTCGTCGGCCCCCACGGCACGCCGGACGACCCGCAGGGCGTCCCGGTCTTCGCCTGGAAGGGCGAGAGCCTCGCCGAGTACTGGGACGAGGCCGAGAAGGTCTTCGACTTCCCGGGCGTCGACGGCGAGGTGGGTGGACCCAACATGCTCCTCGACGACGGTGGCGACATCACGATGCTGCTGCACCTCGGCGTCGAGTACGAGAAGGTCGGCGCCGTGCCGCCCCAGGATTCCACCGACAACGAGGAGTTCAAGGAGGTGCTGCGCGTCCTCGCCCGCTCGCTGGAGAACGACCCCAAGCGCTGGACGAACCGCGCTCCGCTGGTCAAGGGCGTCTCCGAGGAGACCACCACCGGCGTGCTGCGTCTCTACGACCGCTTCCGCGAGGGCACGCTGCTCTTCCCGGCGATCAACGTCAACGACTCGGTCACCAAGAGCAAGTTCGACAACAAGTACGGCTGCCGCCACTCGCTCATCGACGGCATCAACCGCGCCACCGACGTGATGATCGGCGGCAAGGTCGCCGTCGTGTGCGGCTACGGCGACGTCGGCAAGGGCTCGGCGGAGTCCCTGCGCGGCCAGGGTGCGCGCGTCATCGTCACCGAGATCGACCCGATCTGCGCCCTCCAGGCCGCGATGGACGGCTACGAGGTCAAGCGCCTCGAGTCCGTCGTCGAGACGGCCGACATCTTCATCACCACGACGGGCAACTTCGACATCATCACCGTCGAGCACTTCGAGAAGATGAAGAACCAGGCCATCGTCGGCAACATCGGCCACTTCGACAACGAGATCAACATGGCGGGCCTGGCCAAGATCCCCGGCATCGTCAAGGACGAGATCAAGCCGCAGGTCCACCAGTGGATCTTCCCCGACGGCAAGAAGATCATCGTGCTCTCGGAGGGTCGCCTGCTGAACCTCGGCAACGCCACCGGCCACCCGTCGTTCGTGATGAGCAACTCCTTCACCAACCAGGTGCTCGCGCAGGTCGAGCTGTTCACGAAGGCCGACCAGTACGAGCTGGGCGTGCACGTGCTGCCCAAGCACCTCGACGAGGAGGTCGCCCGTCTGCACCTCGACGCCCTGGGCGTCGAGCTCACCGAGCTCACGAAGGAGCAGGCCGCGTACCTCGGCGTCGACGTGGCGGGGCCGTACAAGTCGGACCTCTACCGCTACTGAGGGTGGTGAGAGCGAGCACGATGGTCCGGCACACGGCGGTCGAGCGTCGATGAGCTACCGGCGCAGCAAGCGCGACCGGGTGCTCGTCGTCGACGACGACGCGTCGCTCGCCGAGATGCTGACCATCGTGCTCGAGGCCGAGGGCCTCACGACCCTCGTCTGCCGGTCCGGTGACGAGGTGATGACGGCCTTCGGGGCGTTCAAGCCCGACGTGGTGCTGCTCGACCTCATGCTGCCCGGCATGGACGGCATGAAGGTGTGTCGGCAGATCCGCGCCGGCTCGGCCGTGCCGATCATCATGCTCACGGCCAAGTCCGACACCCCCGACGTGGTGCGCGGTCTCGAGGCCGGGGCGGACGACTACATCACCAAGCCGTTCAAGAACACCGAGCTGGTGGCGCGGGTGCGGGCACGCCTGCGTCGCACCGATGCGGTGGGCGAGGTGCTCGAGTTCGGCGACATCGTGCTCGACCCGGCGGCCCACACCGTGAGCCGCAAGGGTCGTTCGCTCGACCTGACACCGCTGGAGTTCGACCTGCTGGCGTGCCTGCTGGGCAACCCCGAGCAGGTGTTCACCCGCGAGGTGCTCCTCGAGCGCGTGTGGGGGTACCACCACCCGGGCGACACCAAGCTCGTGAACGTCCACATGACCCGGCTGCGGTCCAAGATCGAGGACGACGCCGAGTCGCCCGAGGTGATCCGCACCGTGCGCGGCGTGGGCTACCAGGCCATCGCGCCATGACGACGTCGCCGGCTCCGGCCACCCGGCGCCGGCGGGCCACGTGATCCGGCGGGTCGCCTCGCTCTGGCGTCGCTCGCTGCAGACGCGGGTGGTGACCAGCACCGTCCTGCTCGTGGCGCTGGTGGTGGGTCTCGTGGGGTGGGCCCTGCTGCAGCAGGTCGCCGACGGTCTCACCGAGAGCCGAAGCGACACCGCGGTGGCCGAGGCCCGGACGGGTTTCGAGAAGGCCCAGGCCGAGCTCGACGCGGCGGTGGAGACGCAGCCCCAGGCACAGGCTCCCACCCTGACCCAGCTGGTCGACTCCGTCACCGACACCGACAGCGAGAACCGTGCCTACGAGCTCGTGCTCGAGGGGCCGCTCGGCTCCGGCAGCGGGGCACCCCCGGTCCGCTCGTCGGCCGAGCTCGCCCCGGGGTCCCTGCCGACGGACCTGCGAGCGGAGGTGCTGGACGGTCCGGGCGTGTTCTGGCGCTACTCCGAGCTGTCGCTCGTGGGTGCCGACGCCAGCCCGGCCGTGGTGGTCGGCAGTCAGCTGCGGTCGCCGGGGACGGGCGACACCTACGCCCTCTTCTACCTGTTCTCCCTCTCCGAGCAGCAGCAGACGCTGTCGCTCGTGCGCAACGCGCTGCTGCTCGGCGGCCTGGCCATGGTGCTCATGGTCGGCGGGGTCGCCTTCATCGTGTCGCGCCAGGTCCTCACGCCCGTCCGGCTGGCCCGACGCATCGCGGAGCGGTACGCCGCCGGCAGCCTCGAGCAGCGCATGCACGTGAGTGGCGAGGACGACATCGCCCGGCTGTCCACGTCGTTCAACCAGATGGCCGCCAGCCTGCAGAGCCAGATCCGACGTCTCGAGGACCTCTCGCGTCTGCAGCAGCGGTTCGTCTCCGACGTCTCCCACGAGCTGCGCACCCCGCTCACGACGGTGCAGATGGCGAGCGAGGTGCTGTTCGACGCCCGGCGTCGCTTCGACCCCCAGACGGCTCGCTCGACCGAGCTCCTCAAGCGGGAGCTGGACCGGTTCGAGGAGCTGCTGTCGAACCTGCTCGACCTCAGCCGGTTCGACGCGGGAGCGGCGCAGCTCGAGCTCGCCGACGTCGACCTCGCGCGGGTGGCCCGCGCCGCGGCCGAGGACCCGATCCTGTCGCGCGGCGGCATCGTGGGCCGTGCGGTGGGTGCAGATCGTCCGGCGGTGGTGCAGGCCGACATCCGCCGCATCGACCGGATCGTGCGCAACCTCGTGGCCAACGCGGCGAAGTACAGCGGGTCCGACGTCGTCGAGATCGAGGTCGCGCAGGACGCGTTCGCGGTCTCCCTCGCGGTCCGCGACTTCGGCGTGGGCCTGCAGGGTGACGAGAACCTGCGGGTCTTCGACCGGTTCTGGCGCGCCGACCCGGCGCGCACCCAGGGCGGCACCGGCCTGGGTCTGGCGATCTCGCGCGAGGACGCCGTGCTGCACGGCGGCACCCTCCAGGCGTGGGGCAGGGCGGGCGAGGGCAGCGAGTTCGTGCTGACCCTCCCACGCGTCGTCGACCCGGCCAGACGTTCCGTCGCGCCGCTGCCCGTGGTCCGCAGGGTCTTCGCATGAGGGGCCTGCGGCTGGTCGCCGCGGCGGCCGTCCTGGTGGTCGCGGCCGGCTGCTCGGGCATCCCGACCGGCGGGACCGTGCAGCAGGTCCGGGAGGACGACGACCTCGGCCAGAGCACGGTGCGCTACGCCCCGGCCCCGCCGAGCCCGGGCGCCACGCCGCAGCAGGTGGTCTCCGGCTACCTCGACGCGATGCTCGCGTTCCCGCCGTCGACCGGTGTGGCCGAGCAGTACCTCACGCAGGGCGCGGCGGAGCGCTGGAACCCGGCCGCCGCCACGCACGTCTACCGCGACCCGCTGGTGTCCGCCGTGCGTGCGGACCGTCGCGACGACGGGGTGCAGGTGGAGCTGACCGCACGGGGGGTGCTCGACCTCGACGCGCGCGGTCGCGTCGAGCCCGCCGCCACCCGGGAACGACGCTCGTTCGGCCTGCAGCAGGTGGACGGGGAGTGGCGGATCTCGGCACCGCCGGAGGGCCTGCTGGTCACCGAGAAGTTCTACACCGACTACTACCGGGCGTTCCCGGTGTTCTTCTTCGACCGCTCCGGTGAGCGCCTGGCGCCCTCGGTGGTTCACCTGCCGGCGGGTGAGCAGCTCGCGACGTCGCTCGTGACGTCGCTGGCGCGGGGTCCGTCCGACCCCACCGCCCAGCTCCGGACCTACGTGCCCGGCCTGGGCGACCTGCGCCCGTCGGTCCCGGTGGACGCCGAGGGCGTCGCCGAGGTGGACCTGGGGCCGGAGGCCGCGCAGCTGTCGGTCGCCGACCAGGGGCGTCTGGCGGCACAGCTGGTCTGGACGCTGAGCCAGGTCCGCGACGTGACCGGTGTGCGGGTCTCGGCGGGCGCCACCGTGCTGACACCGCGGGGGCAGCGGGTCCAGCCGGTCGGGTCGTGGCGGCGGTACGTGCCGCGCGCCGTGGAGTCGGGGCCCTTCGCCGTGCTCGACGGGGAGGACGCCGGCGTCGTCGAGATCGTGGGTGCCACGATCCGCCAGGTGCCCGAGGCATGGGACGTCGAGCCGGACGAGACCGCCGCCATCGATGTGGGGCCGTCGCGGGTGGCCACGCTGTCCCGCTCGGGCGACGCGCTCGTGGTCCGCAGGACGACGGGCGAGGACCGGGTGGAGGTCGCGGTGACGGACCTCGTCTCGGCCCGGTGGCTCCCCGACGACGTGCTCGTCGTCGTCGACCGCCCCGGCGGCGGGTCGCGGGTGCGGGTCGTCGAGCCGGACGCCACGCGATCGATCCCGTCGGCGGCGCTCGCGTCGCTGGACGTCACGTCGTTCGCCCTCTCGCCCGACGGGTCGCGGTACGCCATCACCACCGCTGGCGGGGGTTCCGGGCCGGGGGCGGAAGACGGTACCGGCGGGGGCGGCCGGGTCCGCATCGGGGCTGTGGAGCGGTCCGCCGACGACCGCGTGGTGGGACTCGGTGCGTCCGTCGCGCTGCGATGGGACGTCGGCCGGCCGGCCTCGGTGGCCTGGGTCGACGGAGCGCGTCTGGCGTTCCTCGCTGACACCGACCTGGGGCGGCAGGTCTTCGAGGGCATGGCCGACGGCACGGAGCTGGAGGGTGGCGGGGCCGGCGGAGCCCCGGTGCTGCCCGACGTCGGTGCTCGGACCCTCGTGGTCGCGGGGGAGCAGCGCTGGGCCGTCGACCGGCGCGACCGGCTCTGGTACCTCGGGCCCGGAGCCACCTGGACGCGGCTCGGCGTCGGAGCGGTGAGCACGCTGTCCCCAGGGGTCTGATCCCGCCGAAGGGTCGGGGTCCCCTCGTCCACACCCTGCGGGGCACCCCTGGTGCGAGGTCCCTGGCCGGCCCACGCTCGTGGGGTGGACCCTCTGCTCGCCGCGGCCGACCTGCTGCTCGGCGCTGCCTGTGCAGGCTGCGGGTGCCCGGCCGTGGACCTGTGCGGACCGTGCCGGCGCAGGATCGCTCCGCGACCGCGCCTGGTCGCCGAACGACCGGTCCCTGTCGTGGCGGTCGGGGAGCACGACGCTGTGCTGCGTGACGTGATGCTGGCCTGGAAGCGGGGTGGACACACGCGGCTGGGCCCGACGATCGGTGCGCTCGTCGCGGCGTCCGTGTGCGCGCTCGAGCCGGGCCCCGCGGTCTGCCTGGTGCCGGTGCCGACCACGCGACGCGGCCGACGTCGTCGCGGGGGTGACCTGCTGACGAGCGCGGTGCAGGAGGCCTCGCGTCGCCTGGAGGCGGTGGGGCTGCGGTCGACGGTGGTGCCCGCCCTGACTTTCGAGCGGGAGCCGAGGGACCAGGTGGGCCTGGCCGCACGGGAGCGTCGGGGGAACCTCGACGGCGCGCTGCGACGGTCGCGTCGTCGCCTGCCCGGTGGTGCGGACGTGGTGGTCGTCGACGACGTCGTCACCACGGGGGCCACGCTGGCCGAGGCCGTCCGCGTGCTCGTCTCCGACGGCGTCGGGGTGCTCGGTGCCGCCGTCGTGGCGGCACGTCCGGCGCCCGGATCGACCACGGAGGACGTCCGCGAGGGCCGGGGTCGCGGGCGGGGACACCCGCCGTTCGGGACGAACTCGGCCGTCCTCTGGAATATGGGCCCCCGGCGGTCTACGGTCACTGATATGTGAAACGCACGACCGAGCGCAGGGAGGCCCTCCATGGAAATCGTCGTCAACGGCCGGAACAGCGAGATCTCCGAACGATTCCGCGAGCACGTCCAGGACAAGCTGCACCGGATCGAGAAGTACGACCAGCGCCAGAAGATCCACCGCGTCGAGGTCGAGGTCACCCACGAGAAGAACCCTCGTCAGCACGAGCACGCCGCGCGCGTCGAGATGACCCTGCGCTCCAGGGGGCCGGCGGTCCGGGCCGAGGCGAGCTCCACCGACCAGCACTCGGCGCTCGACTCGGCGATCGACAAGCTGGAGGCGCAGCTGCGTCGGGCGACCGATCGCCGCCGGATCAGCCACGGCAAGCGTCGACCCACCTCGATCGCGGAGATGCCGGCCGACCTCTCGACCGACCTGCTCGACGGCAGCCAGGACGACCCCGACGTGGAGACCACCACGATCGCCGGGGTGCAGGTCCAGGGCGACTGCCCGCTCGTGGTGCGCGAGAAGACGCACAGCGGCGTCCCCATGACCCTCGAGCAGGCGCTCTACGAGATGGAGCTGGTCGGTCACGACTTCTACCTGTTCCTCGAGAAGGACTCGATGCGTCCGAGCGTCGTGTACCTGCGCAAGGGCTACGACTACGGCGTCATCCACCTCGACGTCGACGAGTCGGGCACGGTCGAGGGCGGGATCGCCCCCTGACGCGAACGCGCGCTGCGTGGCATGATGCGGAGGTGACTTCTCGGGCACCTCGTATCCGCGTGCTGCTCGTCGACGACCAGGAGCTGTTCCGTCGTGGCGTGTCGATGGTGCTGAGCGCCGACGCCGACCTCGAGCTCGTCGAGGTCGGCGACGGCGACCAGGCCATCGCGGCGGTGGAGGAGACCCCGGCCGACGTGGTCCTGCTCGACGTCCGCATGCCGGGTCGGTCCGGGGTCGAGGTCTGCAAGGCGATCAAGGCCATCTCGCCCTCGACCGGCATCATCATGCTGACCGCCAGCGACGAGGAGTCCGACCTCTACGAGTCGATCCGCAGCGGCGCCTCCGGGTACCTGCTCAAGGACGGCTCGACCTACGACCAGGTCGCCGAGGCCGTTCGGCTCGTGGCGGCGGGCCAGTCGCTGATCAGCCCCAGCATGGCCACCAAGCTGCTCGACGAGTTCGTGCAGATGTCGCGCAGCCCGGCGCCGGCCACGGCGCAGCTGACCCAGCGCGAGCTGCAGGTGCTGCGGCTGGTCGCGAAGGGGCTGAGCAACCGTGAGATCGCCGAGGAGCTCTACATCAGCGAGAACACGGTCAAGAACCACATCCGCAACATGCTCGAGAAGCTGCAGATGAAGTCGCGCATGGAGGCAGCCATGTACGCGGTGCGCAGCAACCTGCTCGACGACTCGGTCTGAGCGCTCCCGGGGTCGTGGTCGATCCGCGGTGACGGCTCCTGCAGGTTCCGTCCGTGCGGCAGGGCAGGATCGGCGGTGTGACCGAACGACTCACGACCCTGCAGGCCCGCCGGATCGCCCTCGCGGCGCAGGGCTTCACGCGTCCCCGCCCCGACGCGGTCGAGCGGCGCCACCTGGTCTCGACGCTGCGCCGTCTGGGCTTCTTCCAGATCGACTCGGTGAACGTGCTGCAACGGGCCCACTACCTGCCGCTGTACTCACGCGTCGGGCCGTACGACCTCGAGGTCTTCCATCGTGCGGCAGGGCGCGCACCGCGCGCGATGTTCGAGTACTGGGCGCACGTCGCGACCTTCGTCGACGTCGACCTGTGGCCGGCCATGCAGCACCGCATGGCGGGCCGTCGCGGTCTGTGGGGCGGGCCCGAACGGGTGGCGCAGGAGCAGCCCGACCTCGTCGACGCCGTGCTGGAGCACGTGGCCACGCACGGTCCGCGCACCGCTCGCCAGGTCGACGCCGCCGTCGGTGAGGAGGCCGATCGGGACCGGTCCCACTGGGGCTGGAACTGGTCGGCCACGAAGAACGCGCTCGAGTACCTCTTCCACACCGGGCAGCTCACGTCGGCGCGACGCACCGCGCAGTTCGAGCGCCAGTACGACCTGCCCGAGCGGGTGATCCCCGCGGCGGTGCTGGCGCGACCCGCGCTCGACGAGGCCGAGGCGCACCGGGTCATGGTCGAGCACGCGGCGCGAGCCCATGGGGTCGCCACCGCCCCGTGCCTGCGCGACTACTTCCGCTCCGCGCCCGAGCCCACGCGGGCCGCCATCGAGGACCTGGCCGACGCCGGCGTCCTGCTGCCGGTCCAGGTCCGTGGGTGGGACCGGCCGGCCTGGTTGCACCACGAGGCCGTCCGGCCGCGCGCGGTGCGCGCACGCGCCCTGCTCAGCCCGTTCGACCCGGTCGTCTTCGAGCGCGAGCGTGCGGAGCGGCTGTTCGGCTTCCGCTACCGCATCGAGATCTACGTGCCCGAGGCCCAGCGCGAGTTCGGGTACTACGTGCTGCCCTTCCTGCTCGGCGACGACCTGGTCGCCCGCGTCGACCTCAAGGCGGACCGGTCGCGCGGCACGCTCGTCGTGCACGGCGCCTGGGCCGAGGTCGGTGCGCCGGTCGACACCGCGGCCGAGCTCGCCGAGGAGCTGCGCACCATGGCGGCATGGCTCGGTCTCACCGCGATCGAGATCGGCCACCGTGGCGACCTCGTCGAGGGGCTGCGCGACCGGGTGTAGGGGTCCGGAGACGGGGTCCACGACCCGACCCCGGACGTCAGGCCGCTCGGCATAGACTGCGAGAAGCCCGACTTACCAACTCAGGAGTGCGTCCACCGTGCCCAAGGTCATCGACAAGATCCTCCGCGCAGGCGAAGGCAAGATCCTGCGACAGCTCGCCGCGATCTCCAAGCAGGTCAACGCGCTCGAGGACGAGTTCCGCGAGATGAGCGAGGACGAGCTGCGCGGCATGACCGCCGAGTTCCGTGAGCGCCTCGAGAACGGCGAGACCCTCGACGACCTGATGCCCGAGGCGTTCGCCACGGTGCGCGAGGCCGCGAGCCGGGTGCTCGGGCAGCGGCACTTCGACGTGCAGGTCCAGGGCGGCGCCGCGCTGCACCTCGGCAACATCGCGGAGATGAAGACCGGTGAGGGCAAGACCCTCGTCGCGACGCTTCCCAGCTACCTCAACGCCCTCACGGGCAAGGGCGTGCACGTCATCACGGTCAACGACTACCTCGCGCGGTACCACGCCGAGTGGATGGGTCGCGTCTACACGTACCTCGGGCTCAGCGTCGGCATGATCCTGCCGAGCATGACCCCGCCGGAGCGCCGCGACGCCTACGCGTGCGACATCACCTACGGCACCAACAACGAGTTCGGCTTCGACTACCTGCGCGACAACATGGCCGACGACATCGCGGCCTGCGTCCAGCGCGGCCACAACTTCGCCATCGTCGACGAGGTCGACTCGATCCTCATCGACGAGGCCCGCACGCCGCTCATCATCTCCGGCCCCACCGAGGACGAGGTGAAGTGGTACGGCGAGTTCGCGCGCATCGTGGGCGCGATGACCATCGACGTGCACTACGAGGTCGACGAGAAGAAGCGCACCGTCTCGGTCACCGAGGAGGGCATCGACCGCGTCGAGGACCAGCTCGGCATCGACAACCTCTACGACGCGGTGAACACCCCGCTCATCAGCTTCCTCAACAACGCCATCAAGGCCAAGGAGCTGTTCCGGCTCGACAAGGACTACGTGGTCCTCGACGGCAACGTGATCATCGTGGACGAGCACACCGGCCGCATCCTCGACGGACGTCGCTACAACGAGGGTCTGCACCAGGCCATCGAGGCCAAGGAGGGTGTGCGGATCCGCGAGGAGTACCAGACCCTGGCGACCATCACGCTGCAGAACTACTTCCGTCTGTACGACAAGCTCGGCGGCATGACCGGCACGGCCATGACCGAGGCGAGCGAGTTCGACAAGACCTACTCGCTCGGCGTGGTGCCCATCCCCACCAACAAGCCGGTGGCCCGCGCCGACCAGCCCGACCTCGTCTACCGCACGGAGGCGGCCAAGTTCGATGCCGTGGTGGAGGACATCGCGGAGCGGCACGCGTCCGGGCAGCCGATCCTCGTCGGCACCACGAGCGTCGAGAAGAGCGAGCGACTCTCCAAGCTGCTGCGCAAGCGCGGCATCCCGCACGAGGTCCTGAACGCCAAGCAGCACGAGCGCGAGGCGGCCATCGTCGCCGTCGCAGGTCACCGTGGTGCGGTCACCGTCGCCACCAACATGGCCGGCCGAGGTACCGACATCATGCTCGGCGGCAGCGTCGAGTTCCTGGCCGACGCGGCCCTGCGCAAGCAGGGTCTCGACCCGCTCGAGAACGCCGAGGAGTACAGCGCCGCCTGGCCGGCCACGCTCGAGCGCATCGAGGCCCAGGTCGCCGAGGAGAAGCAGGCCGTCACGGACGCCGGCGGCCTCGCGGTCATCGGCACCGAGCGCCACGAGTCGCGCCGCATCGACAACCAGCTGCGTGGACGTTCGGGCCGTCAGGGCGACCCGGGCGAGACCCGCTTCTACCTGTCGCTCGAGGACGACCTGATGCGCCTGTTCAAGGCCGACTGGGTCAACTGGGTGCTCCAGACGATGAAGATCCCCGACGACGTGCCCATCGAGAACAAGCGCGTCACGGGTGCGATCGCCTCGGCCCAGAGCCAGGTCGAGTCGCAGAACTTCGAGACGCGCAAGAACATCCTCAAGTACGACGACGTCATGAGCCGCCAGCGCGAGGTCATCTACGGCGAGCGCCGCAAGGTGCTCGAGGGCGCCGACCTGCAGGACCAGGTCACGACCATGATCACCGACACGGTCACCGGCTACGTCAACGGCGCCACCGAGGGCTTCCCCGAGCAGTGGGACCTCGAGCAGCTGTGGACCGCCCTCGGCACGCTCTACCCGGTCTCCCGCACCGTCGAGGAGATCGAGGAGGAGGCCGGCGGACGCGAGCACCTCTCCCGCGAGGGCCTGGTCGAGACCATGACCGAGGACGCGCTCGCCGCCTACGCGCGCCGCGAGGAGGAGCTCGGGGCTCCGGTCACCCGTGAGCTGGAGCGCCGCGTGGTGCTGAGCGTGCTCGATCGCAAGTGGCGTGAGCACCTGTACGAGATGGACTACCTGCGCGAGGGCATCGGTCTGCGGGCCTACTCGCAGCGTGACCCGCTCGTGGAGTACCAGCGCGAGGGCTTCGACCTGTTCAGCGCCATGATGGACAGCATCGCCGAGGAGTCGGTGGGCTTCCTGTTCAACCTCGACGTCCAGGTGGAGGAGAGCGCCGTCGACGAGACGCACGACCACCCGCACGTCCAGGCCAAGGGGCTGGAGCCCAAGGCGGAGCAGAAGCTCTCCTACTCGGCGCCGTCCGAGGACGGCGACGTCGAGGTGCGCGCCGACGACGAGGACCCCGCTGCCGACAAGCAGCGTCAGGCCAAGCAGAAGTCCAAGGCACGCCAGAAGACCAAGGCGCAGCGCCAGTCCCGCAAGCGCAACCGCTGAGCCGGGCTCGCCGGGTCCGAGGGCCCGGCGAGCGAGGACTCGTCCGGTCGCGGGCTGGTGGGGCCGAGGACGTGTCCTAGGCCCAGACGAGCGCGGTGCAGGTCCACACCTGACGCCCGCGGGGCGAGGTGACGAGCTCCAGCCGCAGGGCGACGGCGTGCGAGCGCCCGCGGTGCACCATGCGTCCGGTGACCTCGACCGCGCCCGCGTGCACGACGCTGAGGTGGACGGACGCCAGGCGTCCGCCGACGGCGCGCTCGTCGCGACGTCGGGGTCGTCCGGAGCGCTCGTCCGCCAGCGCGGTGACGAGGGCCGCGTGGGCGTCGGGCGTCATCCAGGCCGACAGCTGACGGGCCGGTCGGCCCCCGCAGAGCACCTCGGTGAGCCCCTGCATGAAGCGGGCGATCGGCGCTCGCAGCTGGCGTGCGAGCTCCTCCCCGTCACGGGTCCGTGGGACGGGGACCACGGACGAGGGTGAACCGGGCAGTGGCAGGGGCAGCTGGGCGGGGAGCGCGTCCTCGTCGGTGATGAAGCGCGCCGGGGTCCGGAGCTCGGTCGCGGCCCTCATGCTGCTCCTCCGGGGGCCACCAGGCGCTGGCCGGGACGGATGAGGTCGGGGTCGGAGCCGATGACCTCGAGGTTCTCGAGGTACCACCGCCTCGCCGCGTCGGCGATCTCGCCGTCGTGGGCCGAGGGCCCGAGCGAGCGTGCCGCGATGGACCAGAGGGTGTCGCCGGGGGCGACGAGCACGATCTCGCGTTCCTGCGGCGGGGGTGCCGACGGTTCGACCGGGGCCACGAGCACCGGCCGGTCGGGCAGCGACAGTCCGTCGAGTCCGACACCGGTGGTGCGGTGCCCGGTGTCGGACCGGTGCAGGGCACCCTGGTCGGTCGTCTGTCCATCCGGACGTGGATGGTCGACGCCGGCGTGGGCGGTGCTGATCCCGAACCCGGTGACGACCCCGGCGAGCAGGATGCCGCGCAGGGCGCGGGGGACCAGGCGTCCGGCGGCTCGGGCCGCGCCGCCGCCCAGTGCGCACGCGCCCAGGGCCAGCGACGTCCACGTCGCGACGGCGAGCAGGGCCAGCTCGATGAGTGCGCCCAGGGCCATGGGGAACGACGGCGAGGAGAGCTGGTCGAGGGTGGTGGGGACGTGCGGCAGGCGCAGGACGAGCGAGGTGAGGGCGAGGCTCCAGGTGGCGAAGCCGGTCCGGGACAGGCGCATCGGTCGTTTCCTTGCGTTTGACGACGTTTGATGACAGTGAAGGTCTGATCGTGTCGTTTCGTCAAGGGCCCGTGCACAGGGGTCGGACGCCTGTGCCCGCGCTACGGTGCTGCCATGCGCTGGGACCGACTCTTCGCCGACCTCGAGGCCGCCGCGGACGACGACGCGTTGGTCGAGCGCGAGGCGATGGTGGCCGAGCTGCGTGACGAGGAGTGGTCACGGACGCCGTGGCGCGAGCTGCTCGGCGGTCAGGTGGAGGTCGAGGTCGCCGGGGCGGGCCGGCTCGGCGGGACCGTGGGGCTGGTCAACGAGCGGCTCCTTCGCCTCGATGCCGGGGGGCTGGAGCACGTGGTCGCGCTGGCTGCGGTGCTGGGCGTCCGCACGGACGGACGCGCGCCGGCGCTCACGTCGGTGGACGCGCGACTGGGGTGGGGCCACGTGCTCCGCCGCATGCGTGACGACGGTGACGAGGTGCTGCTCGTGCGTGTCGACGGCTCCAGCCTGCGTGCGCGAGTGGAGCAGGTGGTCGACGGGGGCGTGCTGGTCCGCAGCGCGGAACGGACCCTGCTGGTGCCGCTGCAGGCGCTCGCAGTCGTCACGGTCCCGCGCTGAGACCGGATCGGCCCGGCGACGGACGGGGGATCAGACCGTCGCGTCGCCGCCGCTCGACAGCTCGGCGTCGGCCAGATCGCCCTCGCCGAGGTCGGCGACAGCCTGCTCGGCACGGGCGTACTGGCGCTGGATGTAGTCCTCCAGCTGGTCCTTCTCGACCCGCCACTGGTTGCGGCCCCCGATCTGGATCCCCTTGAGCTCACCGGATCGCACGAGGGCGTAGACCTGTCGAACCGTCACGTTCAGAACCTCGCCGACGTCGGCCAGGGTGAGGAAGCGGGGAGACCCATCGGACATGGGTCCCAGTTTTCCACGCTGCGGTGTCACGTCGAGTCGCGGCCGTCCGACCTGTGGACGACCGGACGGGGGACCGTTCTCCACAGCGAGGGCTGGACGCCCACGCCGTCGCCCAGTACAAACATGCCCATGGCGAACTGGCGGGGGCCACGATCGAGCGGCGGGACGACCGGACGGACGGGCGGAGCGGCGCGCGTGCGTCAGCAGCCGTGGAGCGACCCTCGGCTGGTGCTGGGCGTGCTCCTTGTGCTCGGCGCGACCGTGCTGGGTGCCTACGTCGTGGCGGCGGGCGACGACACCGAGCCTTACTGGGCGTTGAGTCGCGACGTCGCCGCCGGAGACCCGGTCGAGCGGTCCGACCTCGTCGAGTCGCGCGCGCGTCTCGGTGAGCGCGCCGCCGGCGCCTTCCTGCGCACCGACCAGGAGCTGCCTGCCGACCTCGCGTCCCTCAGGTGGGCGCGCGCTGGACGCGGCGGCGCGCTCGTGGAGCGGTCCGCGATGGCCCGCGACGGCGCCGGCGGTGCGACCGAGCTGCCGCTCTCCGTGCGGCTCGGCGCAGCGCCCGACGACCTGCGCAGCGGCGACCGGGTCGACGTGTGGGTCGGGCCGTCGCCCGAGGACGGTGCCGAGGCGGGGGAGGCCGCGCTCGCACTCACCGACGTCCCCGTGGTCAGGAACGGTGCCGTCGTCGGCGCCGGCGGCACGCGCACCGTGCTGGTCGACGTGGCCGGGCTCGACCTCGACGGCGAGATCGTCGCGGCCCTCACCGCTCGCCACGTGACGATCGTGCGTCGCTCATGAGCGGCAGGCCCCACCGTCGGGTCGTCCTCGCGGCTGCCGGTGCGGGGTGGGAGGTCGACGCCGTGCGGGAGCTGGAGTCGGCCCGCGACCTCGTGCTCGTGCGACGGTGCGTCGACGTCGCGGAGCTGATCGCGGTGGCTCAGGCGGGTGGGGTCTCGGTGGCCGCGGTCGACCTGTCCGTCCCCGGCCTCGACCTCGAGGCGGTCCGCGCGGTGCAGGCGGCGGGGGTCACCCTGGTCGGGCTCGGACCGACGGATCGCGCCGAGGCCCTGGGCATCGACGTGGTGGGCCCGGGCTCGGCCGTCCTCGACGCCGTCCGTGCCGTCGAGGTGTCCGCGACCGCCACGGCCGCGGGCCTCCCACCCGGTCCTGCGTCGGTCGAGCACGGCGGGCCTCCGGACGTCGCGGACGGCAGCACCTCGCGGCGACGCGGCACGCTGGTCGTGGTGTGGGGGCCCGCGGGCGCGCCGGGGCGCAGCTCGGTCGCCCTGGCGCTCGCCGACGAGCTGGGCCGCGACGACGCCCGGTGCGTGCTCGTCGACGCCGACACCTACGGCGGTGCCCAGGCACAGCAGCTGGGACTGCTCGACGAGGTCTCCGGCCTCATGGCCGCGTGCCGCGTGGCCAACCAGGGCCGGGACGTGGACCTGGGCGAGCACCTCCAGGCCCTGCGTCCATCGCTCTCGGTGCTCACCGGTCTCCCGAGGCCCGACATGTGGATCCACGTCAGACGCGCCGCCCTCGAGCGCGTGGTCGAACGGCTGCGTGACACCACCGACGTCGTGGTGGCCGACGTGGGCTTCTGCCTCGAGCCGGGGGAGGGGGTCGCCGGGGCCGGCCGCAACCAGGCCACGGCGGCCCTGCTCGAGCTCGCCGACGTCGTCGTCGCCGTGGGTCGGGCCGACCCGGTGGGCCTGACGCGCCTGGTGAGGGGACTGCACGACCTCGACGACCTCGGTGTCGTGCGCCCGATCGTCGTGCTCAACCAGGTGCGGGCCGGCATCGGCTGGGGTGCCGAGGAGCTGGCCTCCACCGTGCACCGGCTGGCCGGCGTCCGGCCCGTGGCCCTGCTGCCGCAGGACGGCCCCACCCTCGACACCGCCGCGCTCCGGGGTGCCACCGCGCGGGAGGTGGCCGCCGGCTCGCCGTTCGTGGCCGCGGTCTCCGACCTCGCGCAGCACGTGCTGGGGGTGACGCACGCCGCTGTGTCGCCGTGACGGCGGTGGTAGGTTCGTCGCGATCCGTGAGGAGTGAGATGCAGCGACTGAGTCCGCTGGACGCGATGTTCCTGAACCAGGACAGTCCCGACGTCCCGCGCCAGGTGGCGTCGCTCGCGATCCTCGAGCCCGGCGGGGCGTTGACCTACGACCGGCTGATCGGTGTCATCAACGAGCGGCTCGACATCGTGCCGCGGTACCGCCAGGTGCCGCGCAAGGTGCCCGGGGCGCTCGGGACCCCGCTGTGGGTCGACGACGAGGGCTTCGACATCTCCCTTCACGTGCGGCGGTCGGCGCTGCCACGTCCGGGGACCCGCGACGCGCTGCACGAGCTGGTCGGCCGGCTCGTGGCCCGCAGGCTGGACCTCGACCGTCCGCTGTGGGAGCTCTACCTCATCGAGGGCCTCGAGGACGGCAGCGTGGCGCTGCTGTTCAAGGCCCACCAGGCGCTCGTCGACGGCTCGGAGACGATCGACCTCGCCCAGGTGCTGCTCGAGGAGACCGACCGGGTGCGCGAGATCCCTCACGAGGACTGGAACCCGCGCCCCGCGCCCGGGCCGCTCGGCGCCGTCTCGGCCACGCTGGAGCGGAACGTGCGTCATCCGGGTGAGGCGCTGCGGATCGCGGAGCTCAACGTCGGTCGCGTGGCGCGGCACCTCCCGGTCGTGGGCGGCGGACCGGTCGCCACGCGCGGCGTGCTGTCGGCGCAGCTGTCCCGCCACCGCCGGTTCACCACGCTCTCCACCTGTCTGGACGACTACCGCCGGGTCCGCGACCAGCACGGCGGCACCGTGAACGACGTCATCCTCGCGGCCATCACGGGTGGCATCCGTGGGTGGATGCTCACCCGCGCCGAGCCGGTCACCGCCAAGACCAGCTTCCGGGCCATGGTGCCGATGTCGGTGGTGGCCGACGACGGCCTGCCGACGTCGCTCGGGTCCAAGGTGCGTGGGCACCTGCTCTCGCTGCCGGTCGGCGAGTCCAACCCGGTGGTCCGCCTGCACCAGGTGTCGTACGCCCTCAAGGACCACCGCGAGACGGGCTCGGCGGTGGCGGCCAACCAGCTGGCGAGCCTGCCCGGGTTCGCGACGTCGACCTTCCACGCCGTGGGCGCGCGCGTCGCGGCCGCCGAGACGTCCCGTGGGCACCAGATCACGATCACGAACGTCCCCGGCCCCCAGGAGCCGGTGTACATGGCCGGCGAGCAGCTGGCCGAGGTCTACCAGGCGATCCCGCTCATCGACCATCGAGCCGTGTCGATCGCGGTCACGTCGTACCACGGTCGCGTGTTCTTCGGCATCGTCGCCGACCGTGAGGCCGTGCCCGACGTCGACGTGCTGGGGCAGTGCATCAGCGAGGCGCTCGAGGAGCTCGTCGAGACCGTCGGACCCCGGCGCGGGCGGGCCCCGCGCGGCCGCCAGAAGCCGCGACGGGTCTGACGTGCGGGTCTGGGTGGGCGTCGACGCCGACGGCCTGCGTCGGCTGCGCGACGGTGGCGCGCTCGGCGGTGAGGTGGTGGCCGCGGAGTCCGAGGACGAGCAGCACGAGTACGAGGCGCTCGTGGCGGCGGCCGAGGACGGCCCCGTCGTGGTCGTCGCCGACGTCGAGGCGACGGACACCGGTGGCGCGACGGCCCTGGCCGACGTCACCGCGGCGGACGTCGAGGCGCTCCACGTGGACGCCGACGGCAGCGGTCAGCTGGCCTGGTACGCGCCGCAGGAGATCGAGGCCGTGCTCTCCCTGCTCGGCTGACCACGCCCCACGTCTCCGGGCCAGGACGACACGACGCGGCACGACGAAGGGCCCCGACCGACGGTCGGGGCCCTTCGCTTGGTGCGGGGTCAGAGACGGGTCATGCCCAGCTCGACCTCGTGCTTCAGCGAGCCGCGGATGGCCTTGGCCACCTCGGGCTCGATCTTCTTGCCGATGAACGGGATCTTGACCGTGACGTCACCGTTGACCGTGAACTCGGTGCCACCGCCCGTGGACTCGAGCACTGCGGTGCCGAGCATCTCCGCGGGCTGGCCGATGATGCTGACCTTCACGTCGGCACGGCGGCTGCCGTCGGCGGCAGGAGCGCTCCACTTCTCGGTCTGCTTGACCTTGACGGTGTCGCCGGTGAGCTTCTTGACGAAGTCGGGCATCTCGGCCGGCTGGGTGCGCACAATCGTGATCGTGACGCCGCCACCGGACTCGTCGACGTCGACGTCGATGTCGCTCGCGCCGGACTCCTCACCGGACTCGGTGCGGAACTCCTGGCTGGAGATGAGGCCGAACACGGCCTCGACGTCGGCATCGCCGTAGGAGTAGGTCTCGTTGAACTTCATGGCGTCATCCTCGCAGGTCTCGGATCAGGGCTTGGTCTGTTCGGGGGCGTCCTGGCCGGCCTCGACCTGACCGGCCGGGGCAGCCCCGAGCTGGCCCTTGAGCTCGGACAGCCGCGCCTCGATCTCGAGGGCGGTCGAGTCGGCCTCGAGCTCCTCGAACTGCGAGTCCAGGCTGGAGGAGGCCAGCTCGGCCTGGCCGGCGACCCGTGCCTCCTCGCGGCGCACCTTCTCCTCGAAGCGCGAGAGCTCGCTCGTGGGGTCGAGCACGTTGATGGACGAGACGGCCTGCTGCACCTGCGACTGCGCGTCGGCCGTCTTCTGACGGGCCACGAGCTGGTCGCGGCGGGTCTTCAGGTCGTCGAGACGCGAGCGCATGGTGATGAGCCCGGTCTTGAGCTTCTCGACGGTCTCGTTCTGCGACGCGATGGAGGGCGCGGCGGCCTTCGCCTCGTTCTCGAAGCCGATCTGCTTGCCGAGCGCCACCTTCGCGAGCTGGTCGAAGCGGTCGGCCTCGCCCGTCTGGCCGGCGGTGCGCAGGGCGTCGGCCTTCTGGGAGGCGGCGATCGCCTTTCCGCCCCACTCCTTGGCGGCCGCGACGTCCTCACGGTGGTCGGCCTCGGCGAGCCGCAGGTTGCCGATGGTCTGCGCCACGGCCTCCTCGGCCTCGGCGATGCTGTTGGTGAAGTCGCGGACCAGCTGGTCGAGCATCTTCTCGGGGTCCTCGGCCTTGTCCAGCATCGAGTTGACGTTCGCGCGGGTCAGCTGGGCGATGCGTCCGAGGATGGACTGCTTCTGTGCCATGGTGCTCTCTCTTCCGGTCGGCGTGCTGGGTGCTGGGTGCTTGGACTGGGGATGCTGGTGTCGGGGTGGGTGGTCAGGATGTCAGAAGCGTCCGCCGCCGCTGCGCCGCGAACGTCCGCCGCCGCTGCGTCGGCTGCTGCTGCGCCGTGAGCTGCTCCGCGAGCTGCTCCGTCGGGAGCTGCTGCTGCGGGAGGTGCGGCGGCTCCGGCTGGAGCTGCCGCCGAACCCACCGGGCAGTCGGGGCAGGCCGCCGCCACCACCGCCGCCCCCTCCGAGGATGCCGCCGAGGGAGAGGTCGTCGCGGTCGGAGGTTGATCGCCACGCCGCCACGTCGGCCTCGGCCGTCGACTGGGCCTCCTTGACGAGGGCCGCGGCACGCTCGAGGGTGCGGGTGGCGCCGGCAGGGTCGCCCGTCAGGGCGAGCCGTCCCTCGTCGAGCAGGCGCGCAGCCTCGGAGAGCCGGGTGCGGGCGGTGCTGCCGACCGCACCGCGGTGCGTCTCGACGTAGGTGGTGACCGCCGAGACGGTGGCCACGACCTGTCCCAGCAGGTCGTCGGCGTCGTCGCGGATCGTCTCGAGGTCGGTCCGGGCCGTGTCGATGGCGTCGAGCAGGGCGGTGGCCTGGGCGGTGGCGTCCTCGGCCGTGCGCAGGTGCAGGGCCGCGGTCGCGGCGTCACCACTCGTGAGGGCGCCCTGGGCGAGGGTGACCTGCTCGGCGGCCTTGGTCGTCAGGGACTCGGCCCGCACGACGTTGTCGGCCACGGCGGCCAGCGCGCTGCCGGAGTGCGTGGACTGCAGGGACTCGAGCGTGGCGCGGGAGGCGGGCAGCCGCTCGACGGTGGCGGCGAGGACCGGCTGGAGCGCCGCCACGGCCTCCGGAGCGCGCGTCTGCAGGTCGCGGACGGCGTCGAAGCGCTCCACCTGGGCGTCGAGGGCGTCGTCGACCTCGTCGCAGATCTGCAGGATCCGGGAGTGGAGCGTGCGGCGCTCGGCGTCCGACTCGGGCTCGGCGTCGTCGAGTCGTTGACGCAGGGTGAAGGCCTCGCGGACGCGGGTGCGGCCGTCCTCGATCACCGCGCGGAACTCGGCGGTGGCGGTCGTGCCGAACTGCGCCTCGGCGAAGCCGAGCTCCTGGGCCGAGGACTGGAGGGCGTCGTCGACGTCGACGAGCGCCTTGGCCGCCGCCGCCTCGAGCTCCTCGTCGGTGAGGATGCTGGCGGGGTCGACCGGCCGGCCGTGCTCGTCCACCACCGGGTGGGTGTGGTCGTAACGGCGGCGGGAGCGGTGGATGGCGTAGCCACCGCCAGCAGCGGCGAGGCCCACGCCGCCGACGATCCAGCCCCAGGGGATGCCTGAGTCCTGGCTCACCTCGGTGAGCCCCTCGGCCGCCCCGACGGCCGCACCCGCCCAGTCGTCCTGGCGCAGCGCGGGAAGGATGTAGTCGCGGTCGACCTTCTCGAGGTCGGCGTCGGAGAAGTCCTCGGCGTCGGCGTCGTAGCCGTAGGAGCGCTGGTCGAGGGCGATCGCCAGGAGGACGTCGGCGCGGCCGAGGCCCGAGCGCTCGGCGGTCTGCGCGGCCCACTCCGAGCCCGTGAGGCCGCCGAAGTCGCTGACGTAGACGACGAAGAGCTGGCGATTGGTCTGCTCGTAGTAGGCGTCGAGCGCCGTCTGGACCTCGGCCGTGTCGCCGTTGAGGGCGTCGGCGCGGTCGGTGATGTTCCCCGTGACGTCGATCGGATCCTCGGCTGCCGCCGGCCCCGCACCCAGCATCGCCAGGGCGAGCAGCGTCGCGGTCACGGCCAGGGCACGTCTGACGGAGGGTGACATCACGTGTCGATCTTGGCCGATGGGCGGTCGCGGGACAACAGCCGGGCCCGGCGCGCCCGCCTCAACCCGGTTGCCGGTCGTCGGTGCGGAAGATCCAGGTCCGCATCAGGACGAACCGGGCGACGGTGACCGCGAGGTTGGCTGCGGTGAGCACCGCGACCTCCAGCGCCCGGTGCTCGGTCCCGGCCAGGTGGTGGAGCGTCCAGAGGGCGCCGCTCGTCGCGAGGACCCCACCTGCGAGCACCGCCAGCCCCTGCAGGTGGTGGACGGCGGCCCCGTCGCGACCACGCACCCCGAACGTGAAGCGTCGGTTGGCGGCCGTGTTCGCGACGGCGGTGACCAGCAGCGCCGCCATGTTCGCCCCCTGGGCGCCGAGGGGTGACCTGAGCAGCAGGAACAGCGCGGCGTACGCGACCGTCGAGAGCACCCCCACGAGGGCGAACACGACCAGCTGGGCCGACGCCCCACCGCCGGCGCTGCGCCGCGTGGCGCGACCGAGCTCCTCGCCGAGCCGAGCCACCGGCACCTGTCCCCGCACCAGGGCCAGGCCCAGGCGAGCCATTCCACGGAGGTCGTCGAGCGCGGTGCGGACCACGTCGACGCTGCTGTCGGGGTCGTCGACCCAGTCGACCGGCACCTCGTGGATGCGCAGCCCGGCCCGCTCGGCCACGACGAGCAGCTCGGTGTCGAAGAACCAGGCGTCGTCGTGGACGAGCGGCAGCAGGCGCTCGGCCACGTCGCGTCGGATCGCCTTGAAGCCGCACTGGGCGTCGCTGAAGCGGGCGCGCATGGTGCCCCGCAGGAGGTAGTTGTAGCCGCGCGAGATGATCTCGCGCCGGGGGCCGCGGGTCGTCCTGGCGCTGCGGGCCAGTCGCGACCCGATCGCGAGGTCGGAGTGTCCGGTCAGCAGGGGTGCGACGAGCGGCAGGAGGGCGTTGAGGTCGGTCGAGAGGTCGACGTCCATGTACACGAGGACGTCGGCGTCGGAGGTCGACCAGGCGGCCTTGAGCGCGCGGCCCCGCCCCTTCTCGCCCAGCCTCACCACCCGGACGCTCGCGTGCTGCGCGGCGAGCGTGTCGGCGAGCTCGGCGGTGCGGTCGGTGCTGGCGTTGTCGGCGATCGTGACGCGAGACGGGAACGGCAGGGTGGCCAGGTGGTCGAGGACGGTCAGGACCGACGCGACCAGGGCTCGCTCCTCGTTGTGGACGGGAACGACGACGTCGATCGTCCCGGTGCGGCGGACGGTCGAGCCCGCAGCGTCGGCGGTGGCCGCGAGGTGCGCCGCGCTCATGCGATGCCACCGGACAGGTCGTAGAGGGTGGTGCCGTCGACCGTGGTCGCGGTGAAGGTCTCCTCGACCCACTCCTGAATCTGGGTGCTCGTGCCGCCGCTCGCGCCGGGACCGCCGCGTCCACCTGCCCCGCGTCCACCTGCTCCGCCTCCGCCGATGAACCAGTGGACCTCGCCGTCGGCGACGAGCTGCTGGAACTGCGCCAGGGTGGGGGAGGGGTCGGAGCCGTTGAACCCGCCGATCGCCATCACCGGCTCCTCGGTGGAGAGCTGGTAGCCCGAGGCGCTGTTCGAGCCGATCGCCGCGGCCACCCAGGTGTACGACCCCGCGTCCTGGGTGAGGAGGGCGTCGATGGCCTCCGACGACGAGGAGCCGTCGAGCAGTCCACCGGTTCCTGGTCCGCCCTGGTTCCCGTCACCCGGGGCCGTGCCGGTCCCACCCGGAGCCCCCTGCGGTCCCGCGCCCTGGGGCGGCTGTCCCTGGCCGGTCCGGCCGTCCTGCAGCTGCGGCGGCTGACCACCGCCGGGCCCGCGTCCCCCTCCCGGGCCGGCGCCGAACCCTCCGCGGCCCGTGCTGGGACCGGCGGACGGGATCGACCCGGTGTGGGCGCTGCCGGCGGTGTCGACGGCGTAGGCGGTGGGCCCGGCCAGCAGGGCGACGAGGCTCGCGAGAGCGACGGCGAGCCCGGCACGTCGACGCAGTCGTGCGGGGAGGAACCTCAGCAGCGCGACCGTGATCGCGCTGAGGCCGGCCAGCGTGACCACGAGCGGCGTGAGCCAGGGCAGGAAGCCGTCGGAGCGTCCGAGCAGGACCGTCGCCGTCGCGGCGGTGGACAGCAGCACGGCCACGGCGGTGACGGCCGCGGTCACGGTGTGTCGGTGCTGCCAGAGCACGTGGCCGCCGATCCCCAGGATCGCGGCGATCGCCGGGGCGAGCGCCACCGTGTAGTACGCGTGGAAGATGCCGGCCATCAGGCTGAACGTCAGGCCCGTGACCAGGAGCCAGAGACCCCACACGACGAGCCCGGCCGTGACGGGACGGGTGCGACGGTCCTCACCGGAGCGGAGGGTGAGCCAGAGGGCCGCGACCAGAAGGAGCAGCGCCGCCGGCAGCAGCCACGCGACCTGACCGCCGATCTCGCTCGAGAACAGGCGCAGCAGCCCGGTCTCGCCCCAGCCACCTCCGCCGCCGCCACCGGGCATCCCGCCGCCGCCGACGGACCCCACCTCGTTGCCGTTCAATCGACCCAGACCGTTGTAGCCGAGGGTCAGCTCGAGGATCGAGTTGTCCTGCGAGCCGCCGATCCAGGGGCGGCTCGAGGCGGGCCAGAGCTCGACCACGAGGACCCACCAGCCGCCGGCCACGACCATGGCCGCGAAGGCGACGACCAGGTGCACCAGGCGGCGGGCCAGGGGGACGGAGGCGGCCAGCAGGTAGACACCGGCGAGCGCCGGGAGGACGAGGAACGCCTGGAGCATCTTGGTCAGGAAGCCGAGGCCCACGAGCGCCCCGCCGAGAGCCAGCCATCGCGCGGCACGGCGGGGGTCCTCGAGCGCACGGAGGGTCGCCGCCGTCGCGCCGACGAGGAGCAGCACCAGGAGGGCGTCGGGGTTGTTGAACCGGAACATCAGGACGGCGACCGGGGTGAGGGCGAGCACGAGCCCGGCACCGAGCCCGGCCCACGCGTTGCCCGTCGTGCGGCGCACCGTCGTGTGCAGCAGCGCGACGGTGGCCACCCCCATGAGGGCCTGCGGCACCAGGATGCTCCAGGAGGACAGTCCGAACAGCCGGACCGAGAGGGCCATCACCCAGATGGACAGGGGGGTCTTGTCGACGGTGATGGACCCGGCGGCGTCGGACGCGCCGAAGAACATCGCCTTCCACGAGTCCGACCCGGCCTGCGCGGCGGCCGAGTAGAAGGAGTTGGCCCATCCGGACGAGCCGAGGCCCCAGAGGTAGAGCGCCGCGGTGCCGACGAGCAGCAGCACCAGCGCCGGTCGGGCCGCGGGGTGGTCGGCGGGATCGCCCCGCCACGCTCGGGCGAGGATCCCCGGCGCCCTCGAGGCCGGCCCGTCGGAGGAGCCGGCGTCGAGGGGGTTGGCGTCGGGGGTGCTGCGGGTCTGGTGGGTGTCGGGCATCGTGGCGGTCTGGTCCATGTCGCCGATGCTCGACGGCGCTCCTGGGGTGGCGCCCTCGGCGGACTGTGCCGCTGCTGTGAGGTGTCGGCGGGCCGTCAGGTCCGGGGGAGCGTGATGCCGAAGGTGGTGCTGCCGGGCTCGCTGGTGACGGCGACCGTGCCTCCGTGGGCCTCGGCGATGGCCGCGACGAGGGACGTGCCCAGCCCGGCGCCACCGGACTCGCGGGTGCGCGAGGAGTCGCCGCGGGTGAAGCGCTTGAACACCACGGGCAGCAGGTCGGGCCCGATGCCGGGCCCGTCGTCGTGCACCTCGACGACGGCGTGGTCCGCGTCGGGGAGGCGGAGCCGTGCCGTGACCACGGTGCCGGGTGGGGTGTGCCGGGAGGCGTTGCGGAGCAGGTTGGTGACGGCCTGGTGCAGGCGCAGGGCGTCGCCGGGCACCTCGATCGGCTCGTCGGGGAGCTCGAGGCGCCAGGTGTGCCCACCGTCGACCACGCGGGCGTCGCTCACGGACTCGGCGAGCAGGAGGCTCAGGTCGACGGGCTCGCGCTCCAGGGGGCGGCCGGAGTCGAGCCGCGCGAGCAGCAGCATGTCGTCGACGAGGGTCGACATGCGCGCGGCCTCGGACTCCACCTTGGTCAGCTGGTCGGTCCCGGTGCGCCGGCCCAGCTCGGCGTAGCCGCGGATCGTCGACAGGGGCGTCCTCAGCTCGTGGGAGGCGTCGGCGAGGAACTGGCGGACCTGCTGCTCGCTCTCGTGCCGGGCGTCGAGGGCCTGCTCCACGTGCGTGAGCAGCCGGTTGAGGGCCTCGCCGACCTGGCCCACCTCGTTGCCGGGGTCGGTCAGCTTCTCGGGCACACGGACGGTGCGGCCCACCTCGCCGCTGTCGAGCGGGAGGGTGGTCACCTCGTGGGCGGTGGCCGCGACCTCGCGCAGGGGGCGGAGCTGGCGGCGCACGAGGACGCCGCCCACGAGCCCGGCCGCAGCCGCGCCGAGCACGGTCAGCAGCGCCTCCCACCAGAGCAGGCGGGTGAGCGTCTCGTCGAGGTCGCCGGTCGGCAGGCCCTGGACGACGACGGTGCCGTCGGCGGTGGTGGTGGCAGCCACGCGCACGGAGCCGAGGCCCGGTAGGTCGACGGTGAGGGGCTCGTCGTCGGGGTCGACGTCGGCCAGCTCGTCGAGGGCGGAGCTGGAGAGCGGACGCAGCCCCGCGCTCTCGGTGATCTGCACACCGGCTCGGCAGTCGTCGGTGTAGACGGCGGTGAGGCTGCGGGCGGACTGACCGAGGGACGGCCGCGGGGGCTCGCCGCACAGGGCGCTGGGCCGGGGGCGCGAATCGAACGGACCGCCGGGCCCGTCGCCGACCGGGTTCCCGCCGGCCTGGACCCGGGCGCGTTCGGTGGACTGCGCCAGCTCGGCGTCCAGACGGTCGGTCAGGTAGGCGCGCATGACCAGGGTCGCCGCGCCGGCCACGAGCAGGCTGACGGCGACGACGAGCGCCACGACGGTGAGGACGAGTCGTCGGGTCAGGCTCATCGCCACACTCGCACGTTCTCGCTCACGCGGGCTCGACCGGCTTGAGCACGTACCCGGCCCCGCGCTTGGTGTGGATCATGGGCTCGCGACCGGCGTCGATCTTCTTGCGCAGGTAGGAGATGTAGAGCTCGACGACGTTGGCCTGTCCGCCGAAGTCGTAGTTCCACACCCGGTCGAGGATCTGCGCCTTGCTGAGCACGCGGCGCGGGTTGCGCATGAGGAAGCGCAGCAGCTCGAACTCGGTGGCGGTGAGCTCGATCGCGGTGTCGGCCCGGGTCACGTCGCGGCTGTCCTCGTCGAGGACCAGGTCGCCGACGACCACCACGTGCTCGGCACGGGCCTCGCGTGCGCCGGTGCGCCGCACGAGCGCGCGCACGCGGGCCACGACCTCCTCGAGGCTGAACGGCTTGGTCACGTAGTCGTCGCCGCCGGCGGTCAGCCCGGCCACGCGATCCTCCACGGCGTCGCGCGCGGTGAGGAAGAGGACGGGCACGTGCTCGTCGCGCTGGCGGATGCGTCGGAGCACCTCGAGGCCGTCGAAGTCGGGGAGCATCCAGTCGAGGACGACCACGTCGGGTCCGAACTCACGCGCGGCATTCACGGCCGTGCGGCCCGTGCCCGCGGTGCGCACCTCCCAGCCCTCGTAGCGCAGGGCCATCATGAGCAGCTCGGCGATGTTGGGCTCGTCGTCGACCACGAGGACCCGCAGCCGGCTGCCGTCGGCGCGCGTGAGGGAGGCGTTCATGTCTCCAGTGTGGCCGGGCTGTCCGTGAGTCAGCTGTGACGTTCCTGTGAGCGCTGGACCGGCGGTGTGGCCGGGTCCGCGAGGCGAACGCTCGGCGTGCCGCGACGGAAACACCCTCCGGCCCCGGGTGTGGGCGGAGGGTGCTGGTGGTTCCGTGCTGCTCTCAGGCGGCGCCGAGGTCGGCGGCCACGGGGGCCTCGAGGGCGCGCACGCGAGCACGCGCGATCTCGGCGAGGTGCGTGGTGCGGCGCGCCTCGGCGAGGTCGCCGACGGCGATGAGGTGGTCGACGAGCGGCTCGAGGTCGTCGACGTGCACGCCCTCGACGAGGCTCGCGTACTCGATGAGCTCCGAGAGCAGCGCGCGCAGCAGCAGGTGGCCCTCGAGGTCGTCGTCGGTCGGCTCGTCGCCGGTGACGAGGCGCAGCTGCTGGCCCAGGTCGAAGGCGGTCTCGGGGGTGAGGCTGTCCTCGCGGGCCGCGGTGGCGACGAGCTCGAGGACGGGGGTCAGTCCGTCGCGCGCCGGGATGAGCGCGGCGCCGACGACCAGCTCGAGCACGCAGGCGTGACGCGAGAACGCGTCGTCGCTCGACGGGCGCTCGGCCACATGTGTGATCGTCATGATGAAACCACTTCTCCCCACTCCCATGAAGATGCTGTCAGGTCACGAGGCGATGGTCCCTAGTTCTTCGGGACCATTTCCGCGTGGCCGACACCACACAGAGTAGGCGACCCGGGTCTTTCGCCGCTAGTCCTTGGAAGGACCTCTTGGACTTCGGGGCAGTAGGTGGATCGTGGACAGTTCCATTTCTATGGCTTGGACTGACCGCGCCTCGGGAATCAGTCCGTGCGAGAGCTGATGAACTGGCCAGAGTCCTCACGTCGGCAGCTTCATGACAGGAACCCCGCCAGCGTGGCGCCCGCGAAGCGGACTGTCGGTGCGGCGTGAGGCGGAGGCTCGACCTGGCCTATGTCTTTCCGCCGAAGGTGAACCCGCCGGGCGGCACGTACGGGCCCTTCCGTGCCGTGCCACCGGCGACCATCTCAGCGATGAGAGCCTCTTCCTCCGGGGTGAACCCTGTGGTGAGGTCGCGGAGGAAGGCTGTGAAGGTGTCGGCGACCTTGACGATGTTGTCGGTGCGCGGGGGTTCGTCCTCGTCGGCTTCGCCCTCGTGGTCCCAGAACCACACCGAGCCCGATTGCTGGTAGCCGACGTCCAGCAGAATCAGGTTGCTGGAGGCGTCGATAGCGATGGGGAGAAGGCCCTGGGGGTAGCGGCCGTCGTAGGTACGCAGAGCGTCGGCGAGGTCGTAGCTGTCGTCATCGGCGTCGATGCTGAGGAAGGCGCGGACGCTTGCTCCCGAGTCGTCGTCGGGCAGGTGTGCGCTCTCACTGAGGATCCCGCCGTTCTGGGTGAGCATGAACCGCCGGTAGTCGGTCGGCAGAGCAGAGCCGGCGACCTTGGTCAAGCGGACCTCAGCGAGTGGTGTGCCGGTACGGGTGAACTCGATCGTCATCTGTGTGTCCTCACGTGGGCAACTTCATGACAGCATCCCCGCCAGTGTGGCGGACCGGGCTCGGTGAACTACTGGCCGCACGCCTTGGTCGCCCCGATGCCACGTCCGCCCGAGACTTCCGGAGGGTGCGGGCGTGTCACAGGGGCCGAAGCACACCCTGCGCGTTCAGCCAGGTCTGAACCTGAACAGCATCCTCGGGGGTGACGTCGGCGAACGGCTTGTCGAACGTGATGGTTGTGCCTCCGGCCATAGGTCGCGCCACGACTCCAGCGGGTGGTTCTGCGAGGTCAGCGCTACGGAAGTAGGTGATCCATCCGACCGACTCCCGGAAGGCCTGCCCCTGGGCGCGTCGGAGGCTTCGGGTGGTCCATGTGGCCCAGTCGGGCTCCCAGATCTCAACGAGGCGGTCGATCAGGGTCGCCGAGAAACCCTGCCCACCCGGAAGCCTGAGAAGGACGTGGTTGGAGAGGTCCGGATCGCCAGCGTGCAGGCCGACCGTCGTTGTGAGGCTCGATGCGCTCTCCTCGCTCTGCCCATTCCACAGACCGACCCGGAAGCCGAGGTCGTTCATGACCTCGCCGCCGAAGTCCGTCCGATGGGCGCCCTGCTCGACGAGTCGTGTCAGACCCTCAACATCTGTCGGTACGAGCGCTCTTGACTGTGCGCTGTCGCCCTTCTCGAACCAATCAGTGAGCGCCGGGCTGACATCGCGGATCCCGTCGAGCGTCGCTTGCAGACGACTCGCGGCCTCGGTCGCCGACTCTTGGCGGTCGCCCCAGTAGCAACCGATGTATGACTTCTCCATAACCCTCCTCATGATGCCGGAACGTGCCGGACCGTGATTCCGACGATCCCTTCTTCGAAGAACATGTCCTGTAGAGCCTCGAACACTTCCGGCTCGGCCACATCCCAGCGAATCGGCGTATCACCCGCAACGCGCTTCTGTCTCAACGCCTGGTCCGTGAAGCGGTCAGCACCACGGAACCACTCCCGGAAAGATCCCTCCTTCACGAACCCCTTGAGGCCGGGCCCCTTGGCCTCGATCAGAACTCCGTCCTCGAAGCCGTCGAAATCGACGTTCTCGACCCTGTAGACCGACCCTCGGGGTGCCCCTGTTACCTGCTGCTGGTATTTCGCTGAGCGTTCCGACATGTGCTCGTTGGTCGTGGTCCAAGCCCCCGGGTCTCTCCGGGGTGCACGGGCGGGGGTGGGTGCTTCGGGCTCATCGAGATCGCGGCGAAGTCGTCGCGATACCCAGTCTCGTTGATCCTTCACGAAGCCGTCGATCGTTCCTCGCACCGGTGCAGCGAGTTTCGACGGCGCCCATGCCGTGAAGGCCAAGACCCCCACGTCGAGCGCAAGAGAGCCTGGTGTCGCGTTCGACCAATAGTCGCGGACTGCGCCGACGGGGTCGCGGGCGAAGTCAGAGAGGTGGTCGGCGTTGTCCGCAACGGAGAACGCACCGCTGCCCCAGGCAGCAGAACCAAGGACGATGCTGCCGGCTCCTGCCCCGGCGATGGCGAGCGCCCCGCCGGATAGGACGACAATGGCGCCGATCCCAAGGGTCTTCTCGAAGCCGGAGAGGTCGTTCCACCACCGGTCCAGGCCGTCGAACAGCTGGGCGAGCCACGATTCGTCCATCCGTTCCGCCCAGGAGGTGCCGTCGAGATGACGCACCCAGTCGGGGGCGACGGTGAACGTCATCCACAGCAGGACGGCGCACACAGCGACGGCGATGCCGCGCAGCACCCATGGTCGGGCGGGCGGGGCGTCGAGGTGGAGCGTCAGCTCGCGGGACTGGCGGTTCATGACGACGGAGGCTTGGGCGCGGCGAGGGCCGGCCCACCACGGCTCACCTTCCTGGCGTGCTCCAGTGGCAAGGAAGAGTCCGATCCCGCGGACGGTGTCGGCGACCACGAACAGCAGCGACCGCGCTGCATCGGTTGCTCCCACCCAGCCCCAGGTGAGGACGGGACGGGTGCCCTGGGGAGGCGTTGTGTCGGCGAGCCGGGCGTCGAGGTGCGCGGCCCACGCCGGGGCTTCCACCGGAACCTGCCAGCCGCCCCATCGGCGGAGCCGCGTCCCGTCCACGAGGAGGATGACGAGGACGGCCAGGACGAGCATCCACGTGGCACCGAACTCGTCCGGGGTCACCGCGTGCCACCAGCGTAGAGGTGCGGGCAGGGTGTTCGGGCTCGTCCCGGTGCCGAGGTTGTAGTAGGCGTGCGTGGTCACGGCTGACCAGAAGACTCCGGTCACGAGCACGGCCGCACCGGTGCCGGCGGCGGCCCGCCACAGCAGGTCGCGGCCCCGGGAGGCGCGCCAGAGAGCGATGCCCAGGCCGACGGAGAGTGCGACGAGCATGGTCACGACGTGGTGGCCGGGCCACCAGGTGAGCCGGGTGACGCCGGAGTCGTCGAGCCCGAGGAGCCCGAACTGGACGGCGCCGTCGAGGTTGTAGCGCTCGCCGAAGATGCTCACCTGCGGTGCGTAGACGTTGAGTCGTCGCAGGATCTCCTCGGCGGCCAGGAATCCGGCACCGGAGGCCAGTCCCAGGAGTGCCCAGTCCGCGACGGCGAAGCGCCGGACGCGACCCGGTGCCGCGAGCGCGATCGCCAGGAGCGGAAAGAGCTTGAGCGCTTCCTCGCCGACCGAGGCGAGAGCGGTCCGAGTGGCGAAGCCACCCTCCTGGGCCAGCGGTGATGCGGCGATCGCAGCGCTGCGCAGGACGACTCCGATGACGATCGCCCAGGCGACACACAGCACGAACAAGCGCAGGTAGCCCGCGAAGGTCAGGGTCTTGGTGCGCAGCAGCAGGAACCACAGCACGCAGATCCACACGGCACCGAACCAGACCGACAGAAGGGCTGGTTTGACCGCGTCGACGAACAGCCACGCCACGATCAGCCACACGAGCGCGACCGCCAACAGGGCAAGGCGGGCGATCAGCAGCCGCTTCAACAGCGCCGTGTGCCGCTGGGCCCACGTGGTGCGTCGCTCACGCAACAGCTCCCACCACTCCGGGGCCCATGGCGAAGCGGCTGGTGGCTCCAGCCGGCCGGTGGTCTCCGTGCTCATTCATTCCCCGATGACGTCGAGGCACCAGGATCGCACCTGATCCCGTGGAGCGGGGTGCGTGACCGGCGCCTGCCGACGCGAGTCCGGACGTCCGTCCACACCCTGCGTACGAGGGCCTTCACGGATGGGGCCTTCTTTGGGAGACTCTCCTGCACTGCAGGGCTTTTCGGGGGAAGGGTCGAGGTGGATCCAGTTCAGACGACGCTCGCGGACGAGGTCCGCGAGCAGGTGCGCCGCCGTCGCATCGATCCCCAGGTCGAGGCCGACGCGGTGCGTCAGCTCGCGATCGACGTGGTGGCCGAGCACGAGAAGCGGTCACTGACGGGTGCGGTGCGCTCCCTCGACGAACCCGACCGGATCGTGGGCGGCATCGTCGCCGACGTGGCCGGGTTCGGGCCGCTGCAGCCGTTCCTCGACGACCCGACGGTCGAGGAGGTGTGGATCAACGAGCCGGACCGGGTGTTCGTCGCGCGTGACGGCAAGCACGAGCTGACGTCGGTGATCCTCACGGCTGCGCAGGTGCGCGAGCTGGTCGAGCGGATGCTGTCGTCGTCCGGCCGCAGGCTCGACGTGTCGCAGCCGTTCGTCGACGCGATGCTGCCCGGAGGTCACCGCCTGCACGTGGTCCTGGAGGGCATCTCGCGCGGGTTCAGTGCGGTCAACATCCGCAAGTTCGTCGCGCGGGCCCACTCGCTGGACGACCTCGTGACCCTCGGGACCATCGACGCCACGGCCGCACGGTTCCTGCGAGCAAGCGTCGTGGCGGGGTTGAACGTCGTGGTGTCCGGGGGGACGCAGGCGGGGAAGACGACCCTCCTGAACTGCCTGGCAGCCGCGATCCCCGGGTCGCAACGTCTGCTGACGGTCGAGGAGGTCTTCGAGCTCCAGTGCGGACGCCACCCCGACTGGGTCGCGCTCCAGTCGCGCCAGGCCGGCCTCGAGGGGACCGGCGAGGTGGACCTGCGGATGCTGGTCAAGGAGGCGCTTCGCATGCGCCCGAGTCGCATCGTGGTGGGCGAGGTCCGCTCCGCCGAGTGTCTCGACATGCTGCTCGCCCTCAATGCCGGTCTCCCGGGGATGGCCAGCGTGCACGCGAGCTCGGCCCGCCAGGCGCTCACCAAGCTCTGCACGCTCCCGCTGCTCGCCGGAGCGAACATCACGAGCGACTTCGTGGTGCCGACCGTCGCGACCTCCGTCGACCTCGTCGTCCACACCTCCATCGACCACGCGGGCAGGCGAGCCGTGCAGGAGGTCGCAGCGGTCACCGGGAGGGTCGAGAACGGTCTCATCGAGACCGAGACGGTCTTCAAGCGCGAAGGAGGCACGCTGAGGCGCGGCCACGGCCGACCGGCTCGGCGCGACGCATTCGAACGCGTCGGCATCGATCTCGACGACGTCCTGGTGCCCGAGGAGGACTCCGGATGGGCGCGCTGATCGGACTGGTCCTGGGGCTGGGCCTCGTGCTCGTGCTGTGGGCGCTGGCTGACCCGCACCCGCGACGTCGGGGTCGGTCGACCCGCTCGCTGCGCGAGCTGCTCGACGCCGCCGGGCTCTCCGAGGTGACGCCGGCGGGCCTGTTCGGGCTGTGCGGCGGGTCCTTCCTCGTGGCCGGTCTCGTGATGACCGTCGTGTCGCGGGTCCTGGTCGTCGGTCTCGTCTTCGGGGCGCTGGCGGCGCTGCTCCCCGTCGCGACGTTGCGGGGGCGTGCGCGTCGGCGCGCACGGGAGCACGCCGACCTGTGGCCCGACGCCGTCGACAACCTCGCCTCCGCGGTGCGCGCCGGACTCTCGCTCCCCGAGGCCGTGGTGCAGCTGGGGGAGCGGGGTCCGGAGGGACTGCGGGAGCCCTTCGTGCGGTTCGGGCGCGACTACCAGTCCACCGGGCGGTTCGACGCGGCCCTCGACCGCCTGAAGGTGCGCCTCGCCGACCCGACCGGCGATCGCGTGGTCGAGGCGCTGCGACTCGCGCGCGACGTCGGCGGAGGAGACCTGGGGCGCATGCTTCGCGCCCTCTCCGGTTTCCTGCGCGAGGAGGCCCGGACCCGCGGTGAGCTCGAGGCGCGCCAGTCCTGGACCGTGAACGCCGCACGGCTGGCCGTCGGTGCTCCGTGGGTGGTCCTCGCGGCGCTCAGCCTGCAGCCAGACGTGGTCGCCAGGTACGCCACCACCACCGGGGCCGTGGTCCTGACCGTGGGCGCGGTCGTGTGCGTGGTCGCCTTCCGGCTGATGCTGTGGATCGGTCGGCTTCCGCAGGAGCGGCGGGTCCTCGCGTGAGCCCCGTCGTCGGAGCGGTCCTCGGTGCCGTCCTCGCCAGCGGTCTGCTCCTGGTGCTCACGTCCTGGCGGCGCGTCCGGCACCCCACCCCGATGATGCGGATCGACCCCTACCTCGGCGACGTCCTGCCGACGTCGGCCCGCTCGACCAGCACCGTCGGTGCCGTCTACGGGCCGCTCCTGCGCTCGGTCGGTGACGTGGTCGGCCGGGTGACCGGTGGAGCCTCGAGCGTCGAACGACGACTGACCCGACTCGGGTCGCCCTACGGCGTCGAGGAGCTCCGCATCCAGCAGCTCGTCTGGGGTGCTCTCGGGTTCGGTGTGGCGTCGGTGATCTCCACGGTCGTGTGGACCACCTACGGCGGGTCGCCCCTGGTCCTGATGGTCGTGTGCGTCACCGGCTTCGTCGCAGGCGTCCTCGGGCGGGACACCTATCTCTCGTCGCAGGTCAAGCGTCATGAGGTCCGGCTGGCCGAGGAGTTCCCCGTCGTGGCCGACCTCCTCGCCCTGGCGGTCGCTGCGGGGGAGAGTCCGGTGGCCGGGCTGGAACGGGTGCTCCAGGTCCTGCGGGGTGGTCTGGCCGACGAGCTCGGCACCGTCCTGGCCGACGTACGGACCGGGCGGACCGTTCCCGCGGCGTTCGACGCCCTCGCGGCCCGGACGGGCGTCGCGAGCATCGCCCGGTTCGCCGAGGGGCTCGCCGTCGCGGTCGACCGCGGCACCCCGCTCGTCGACGTGCTGCACGCCCAGGCTGCCGACGTGCGCGAGACCGCCCGTCGCGACCTGATGGAGGCCGGCGGCCGCAAGGAGATCCTGATGATGGTCCCCGTCGTCTTCCTCGTGCTGCCGGTCACCGTCGTCTTCGCCTTCTACCCGGGCCTCGTCGGCCTCCGCCTCTCCAGCTGAAGGAGCGTCATGTCACGACTGAACAGAAGAGTCCTCGAACGACTGCAGCACCCCCCGCACGACGAACGGGGTGACGTGCCCGGGTGGGTCATGATCACGGTCATGTCCGCCGGTCTCGTCGCGCTCCTGGCGGCGATCGCCGGCCCGGAGCTGAGCTCGATGCTCAGGGACGCGCTCGACTCGGTGCGCTGAGGTCCGGTGCGGATCACGTCTCTCGCGAGAGTCAGCGCTCGCATGCTGCCACCGTTCGGGGTCCCGTGGGGGTACGGTGGCCGGAACCCAAGGAGGCACCGTGGCGAACGACGACCTGAAGGCCAAGATGCGCGAGGCCCTCGACAAGAAGGCCAACAAGCACCACGCGTCGGCCGAGACCGCCGAGCACGACGGCAGCGAGAAGTCGCACGGTGCCGACAAGCCGATCGCCCAGCCGGAGTTCCGCCGCAAGAGCGTCTGACCCGCCGCCGCGAGCGTCGAGCACACCAGGAGCGCGGGTCGGCCGTCGTCGACTACGTGCTCGTCGTGGTGGTGCTCGTCCCGCTCGTGCTCGGCATCATGCAGCTGGGCCTCGTGCTGCACGTGCGCAACACCCTGACCGCCGCCGCGTCCGACGGCGCACGAGCCGGTGCCCCGCTCGGCGCCTCGAGCGGCGAGGCGGTGGCGCGGACTCGCCGGATGATCTCGGGCAGCCTGTCCGAGCGGTTCGCGAGGTCGGTGACGGCATCGCAGACGTCGGTGGACGGCGCGCCGGCGCTCGTCGTGCGGGTTCGTGCCGAGGTGCCGGCGCTGGGGGTCCTCGGGCCGAGCGTCTCCCTCGACGTCCGCGGCCGCGCGCTCCTGCAGGAGGAGCCGTGAGGTGCGAGCGCGGCTCGGCCCCGGTGGAGTTCGTCTGGCTGACGGTGCTCCTGCTCGTGCCGTTCGTGTACACGATGATCGCGGTCTTCGACGCCCAGCGCGCCGCCTACGGGGTCTCGTCGGCCAGCAAGGCCGCGGCGCGTGCCTACGTGCAGGCGCCCGACACCGCCACGGCCGCGGAACGGGCGCGCAGGGCCGCAGCGGTGGCGCTCTCCGATCAACGGGTCGACGCCGACGTGGTGGTCACCTGCCTCCCGACGCCGGACGCGTGCCTGCAGCCCGGGTCCTCGGTGCGGGTGTCGGTGCGCACCGTCCAGCCGCTGCCGCTCACCCCGTCGGCGCTGGGGGAGCGGATCGGCGGCATCGCCGTCGACTCCGACCACACCGAGCCGTTCGGCTCGTTCCGGGAGGGCCGATGACGCGCCGGGTGGTTCGCGGCGAGCGGGGGAGCGTGACGGTCATGACGATCGGCTTCCTGGTGGTGATCGGGTTGCTCCTCGTGGTCGTGGTGAACGCCTCGTCGGCGTACCTGCAGCGTCAGGAGCTAGCCCACCTGACCGACGGGGCTGCGCTGGCCGCGGCCGACGGTCTCGACGAGGGCGCCTTCTACGCCGACCGGACGATCGAGCTCGATCCCGCCGCGTCGCGACAGCTGGTGGCCGGCTATCTCGCGGGCGAGGACGTCGCCGGTGTCGACGTCGCGGTCCGGGGTGACATGGTGAGCGTCCGTCTCGAGCGTGACGTCGAGCTGCCCTTCACCCCGCCCGGCTGGCCCGACCGCACCCGCGTCTCGGCGGAGGCGTCGTCGCAGCTGCGCCGGCCGTAGAGCAGTGGTCCGTCCCGGGCCCGTCTTGGACACTTCCGGGTCGTACCGGCCGGCCTGACCGCCCCTCAACTGTCCGAAACGGATGTGGGTCACGGAGGGGCGTTCGGGACGATCTGGTCGAATAGGGGCATGCGTCGTCTGCTGCTGCCCGTGATCGCCGCCGCTCTCGTGCTCGCCGGGTGCACCGGCGGGGACGACACCCCGGACGGCGGCGAGGAGCCGACGGCCACCGCATCGCCCACCTTCTCGGCCGACTTCGCCGACCTGGAGGAGGAGTACGACGCGCGCCTCGGCGTCTACGCCATCGACACCGGCACCGGACAGGTCGTCGAGCACCGGGCCGACGAGCGGTTCGCGTACGCGTCGACCATCAAGGCGCTCGCCGTCGGGGCACTGCTGCACGAGAAGCCGCGCTCCGTGCTGGACCAGACGGTCGAGCTGGGCGAGGAGGACCTCGTCGAGAACTCGCCCGAGCTCGAGAAGGCCGTCGAGGAGGGTGAGACCGACCTGACGGTCCGTGAGCTCGCCGACGCCGCCGTGCGGTACAGCGACAACACCGCCGGCAACCTGCTGTTCGACCTGCTCGGAGGACCCGAGGAGCTGCAGGGCGTGCTGCGCGAGATCGGCGACGAGACGACGATCGTGTCGCGCATCGAGCCCGAGCTGAACGAGGCCGTCCCCGGCGACGACCGCGACACCACCACGCCCGAGGCGCTCGCCACCACCCTGCGCGCGTTCACGCTGCTCCCGGCCGACGGCGACGCCGTGAACAACGGCTACGCGCGCGCCATGCTCACCGACCTGATGGTCCGCAACACCACCGGCGACGACCTCATCCGCTCGGGCGTCCCCGACAACTGGGAGGTCGCCGACAAGACCGGGGCCGCCGCCTACGGCACCCGCAACGACATCGCCGTGCTGCGCCGCGCCGACGGCGACCCGATCGTGCTCGTCATCATGTCGTCGAAGACCGAGCAGGACGCCGAGTACGACGACGACCTCATCGCCGACGCCACCCGCGTGGCCGTCGCCGGGTTCGACCCCGAGGCCGACTGAGCGACCGCGGAACCCCGAGGGCCTTCGCAGCGAATTCGCAGCACCCGCTCGTAGCGTCGACGACGAGAGCCGGGACAGGCCCGGCGAGATCCCTCGGGGGGATTCATGAACCGCATCAGCAGGAAGCTCGCCCTCACCGTCGCCGGAGCCGCACTCGTCGCCCCGCTCGCCGGGACGTCGGTCGCCGGTGCCTCGCTCGCGCCGACCCAGGGCGAGACGAGCGGCAGCAACGTCACCGCCGTCAGCGACGACACCGTCCAGACCCAGGCCACGATCAGCGGCGCCACGGTCATCACGCGCGCCAAGAGGTGGCTGACGGCCAACAACGGCAAGCCCGTCCCGTACAGCCAGGTCTCGAACTGGAAGGACGGCTACCGCCAGGACTGCTCCGGCTTCGTGAGCATGGCCTACGCGTACGGCAAGCCCGGCCTCAACACGGTCGGTCTGGCCGACTCCAGCGTCAGCACGAGGTTCACCAGCAAGAACAACCTCAGGAAGGGCGACACGATCATCGACCCCAACGGCACGAGCACCTCGCGCCACGTGGTCCTGTTCGAGAAGTGGGCCAACTCGGCCAAGACCCAGTACTGGGCCGTCGAGCAGCGCGGCACCTACGGCACCACCTACCGCAAGCTGTCGTACGGCATCGGCTCGGACCAGTACGACTTCTACCGCCAGAAGAAGCTGTCCTGACCCAGCCAGCAGCACGACGGCGCCCCACCCTCACCGGGTGGGGCGCCGTCTCCGTTCGAGCAGGTCGTGGGCGGCTCCGGGTCAGCAGCCGCCGCAGGTGTGGAAGGTGACGTCCCAGTGGCTGCCCTCCTGGGCGTACTCGTTGCCGGATCCCGACCGGTAGAGCCGCGCTCCGTCGCTGCGGGTGCCGACGTACGTGAACGTGTTCGTCACGTACGACGTCAGGCAGCTGGAGAGGCTGAAGTCCAGCTTGTAGCCGTTCGCGTGGCTGTAGGTGCCGCCCGCGTGACCGGTCTCGGTTCCACCCGTGATGTTGAGTGCACAGCCACTGGCGGACTTCAACGTGCGGGCGCCGTCCACGCTGGTCTGGCGCAGCCCGTCGAACGACGTGCACGTGGGGTTGGTCCGGTCGGTGCATCCGCCCGACGACGACCACGTGATGCCGGTCGCTCTGAACGCCGACTCGGCCTGGGCCTGCGTCACCGCCGAGGCCGACGTGGAGAGGCCGACCACGGCGCCGAGACCGAGCATCGTGCCGGTCAGGAGCACCGCGAGGCGGCGGAGGACGGACGGTCTGGTGCTGTTCCCCGATGTGTTCATGCCCTCCATGCCAACCCGAGGAACCGGCATGGCGCAACCCTCTCCGGGTGACGCTCAGGCGACCAGAACCTGACGCAGCCGCTCGGCGTAGGCCGCCGCCTCGCCTTCCTCGTACTTCGTGCGGGGCCAGAAGAAGCCGCGCAGGCCGTCGCCCTTGGTGCGGGGGACCACGTGCACGTGCAGGTGGGGAACGCTCTGCGACACCACGTTGTTCATCGCCACGAACGTGCCCTGCGCGCCCAGGGCCGACGTCATCGCCGCAGCAGTGCGACGGGCCGCGGAGAACAGCGGCACCGTGAGCTCGTCCGGGAGCTCGAGCAACGTGTCCACGTGCGTGCGCGGCACGAGCAGCGTGTGGCCCTTGAAGACGGGGCGCACGTCGAGGAAGCCCAGCACGTGCTCGTCCTCGAGCACCACGTGGGCCGGCTCGTCACCGGCGACGATCGCGCAGAACAGGCACGCCATGGTCTCGATCCCACCACAGGGCCGGTAACCTCGACAGGTGGCCACCGACTTCGCAGAGCAGATCAAGGAGCTCAGTGCGACCCTGACCTCCATCGAGAAGGTCCTCGACCTCGACGCGATGCAGACCGAGATCGACGAGCTGCAGGAGGAGGTCGGCGCACCCGACCTCTGGGACGACCAGGCGAACGCCCAGCGCGTCACCGGTCGCCTCTCCGTGCTGCAGTCGCAGATGGAGCGCATCGTCGAGCTGCGCAGCCGTCTCGACGACCTCGAGGTGCTGGTCGAGCTCTCCCAGGAGGAGGGTGACGCCGACTCCCTCGCCGAGGCCGAGACCGAGCTGACCCGCCTGCGTGCCCTCGTGGAGTCGCTCGAGGTCCGCACGCTGCTGTCGGGCGAGTACGACGAGCGCGAGGCCCTGGTGACCATCCGCTCCGGCGCGGGTGGCGTCGACGCCGCCGACTTCGCCCTCATGCTCCAGCGCATGTACGTGCGCTGGGCCGAGCGGCACGACTACCCCGTCCAGATCTACGACACCTCCTACGCGGAGGAGGCGGGCATCAAGTCGACGACCTTCGCGATCAAGGCGCCCTACGCCTACGGCACGCTGTCGGTCGAGTCCGGCACCCACCGGCTCGTGCGCATCTCGCCCTTCGACAACCAGGGCCGACGCCAGACCTCGTTCGCGGCCATCGAGGTCGTGCCCGTGCTGGAGCAGACCGACGAGATCGACATCCCCGACGAGGAGATCCGCGTCGACGTGTACCGCTCGTCCGGGCCCGGCGGCCAGTCGGTCAACACCACCGACTCGGCGGTCCGCCTCACCCACATCCCCACCGGCGTGGTGGTCAGCTGCCAGAACGAGAAGAGCCAGCTGCAGAACAAGGCCAGCGCCATGGTGATCCTCAAGGCCAAGCTGCTCGCGCTCAAGAAGGCCGAGGAGCGTGCCCACCTCGACGAGCTGCGCGGCGACGTGCAGGCCTCCTGGGGCGACCAGATGCGCAACTACGTGCTGAACCCGTACCAGATGGTCAAGGACCTGCGCACCGAGCACGAGACCGGCAACACCCAGTCGGTGCTCGACGGCGAGATCGACGACTTCATCGAGGCCGGCATCCGCTGGCGCAAGAACCAGGAGACGGCGAACGCCTGACGTCCTAGGTGCGCCGTGACCGGTGCAGCAGGTACAGGAAGTACGGCGTGCCGATGGCCGCGGTCAGCAGGCTGGCCGACAGCTGTGTCGGCGCCACGACCGTGCGGCCGAGCAGGTCCGACAGGCTCAGCACGATCGCACCCAGCAAGGCAGCCACCGGGATCACGAGACGGTGACGCCGCCCCACCAGCGCGCGTGCGGCGTGCGGCGCCACGAGCCCCACGAAGCCCACGACGCCGATGACCGAGACCGCCGCCGCCGTGAGCAGCGTGCCGCTTCCGAGCAGCAGCAGGCGCGAACGGGCGGGGTCCACGCCGACCACGCGCGGTGTGTCCTCGTCGACCGACAGCAGGTCGAGACGACGTGACGCCGCGAAGGCGATCGGCAGCAGGACGAGGCACGCGACCACGAGCGGCGTCAGGTGCTCGTAGGCGCGACCGTAGGTCGACCCCGACAGCCAGGTGAGTGCCTTGGCCGCGTTGAACGGGTCGGTGGCCACGATCAGCACGGTCACGGTGGCCGTGGCGCCGTAGGCCACGCCCACGCCCAGCAGCACGAGCCGGTCGGTGGCGAAGCCGCTGCGCGCGGCGAGGCCGAACACGAGCGTCGCGGCCAGCAGCGCCCCGGCCGTGCTGGCCCCGGAGATCGCCCAGAAGCTCGCGGTCGGCACCGCGGTGACCACGACGACGGCCCCGACCGACGCGCCTCCGGACACGCCGAGCAGGGTCGGGTCCGCGAGGGGGTTGCGCGTCACGCCCTGGATCAGTGCGCCTGACACGGCCAGGGCGACCCCGGCGAGCACGGCCGCGACGATCCGCGGCGCCCGGGCGTCCATGACGCTCGACGTGATCGGGCCACCGCGGCCGGCGAGCCAGTTGAGCAGGTCGCCGACCAGGAACATCCGGTCGCCCACCAGCATCGACGCGCCCGCGACGGCCGCCAGCAGGACCACCAGCACGCCGATCAGCAGGCCGGGGCGACGCACCCCCAGTCCGCGCACGTCGAGCGCGTTGCCCGCCTCGTCCAGCCGTGATGCGCGCAGTCGCATCGCGAAGCCGACCAGCACCACCGCGCCGAGGATCGTGGTGGCCACCCCGGTCGGCACCTGCACCGCCCGTTGGGAGCCCATGACCGCCCGCACGGTCACGTCGGCGAGCAGCACCACCGCCACGCCGGCCAGGCCCGACAGCGGCACGAGCGCACGGTGACGGTGCAGGCCCTTGACCCGCGACGTGCCCAGTCGGACAAGGGCGGGGGCGACGAGACCGATGAAGCCGATGGGCCCGGCCACGGTCACGGAGACCGCCGACAGCAGGACGGCCAGGACGATCACCGTCAGCTGGGTCCGGCGCACCGGCACGCCCAGCGACCGGGCCTCGTCGTCGCCGAGGGTGAGCAGGTCGAGGCGTCGCGCGTGCAGCAGCGTCACGACCACGACCACGACCATGAGCGGGGCCATCAGGCGCAGCGTGCCGAAGCCGTTCTGGCTGAGCGTCCCCGCCTGCCACGCCTGCAGGCCGATGGCGCCCTGCGGGTCGAGGATGATCAGCATCGTCGAGATCGCCATGAACCCCAGCGAGATCACGGTGCCCGCGAGCACCAACCGGACGGTGCCGTACTCGGTGCCCGCCAGCGCGAAGACGACGAGAGCCGCGAGCAGGCCGCCGCCGAACGCGAGCACGAGGTCACCGGCGATCACCGACGGCACGCCGACCGTCGCGCCGACGGTGACGGCGAGGAACGCTCCGGAGTTCACCGCGAGCGTGTCGGGGGAGGCCAGCATGTTGCGCGCCACCGACTGCATCACGGCGCCGGCCACGCCGAGGGACAGGCCCACGACCACGCCCGCGGCCAGGCGCGGCAGGCGGGACTCGACGACGACCGCGGTCGCCTGTCCCGACCCGGTCCCGGTGAGCCAGCCCCACAGCTCAGGTGCGCCGACGTCGGCGGTGCCCTGCACCACGTGCACCGCCGACACCGCGGCGATGGCGATCAGCAGCCCGAGGGCCACGACCGCGACCCGCCACACCGACATGGGCGCGCCGACCGGCGTCGGGGAGGTGTGCTCCTCGACGTCGGGGCGCTCGGCCGTGAGGGTCATGCGGTCGTGGCCTCGGGGTCCAGGTCGTCAGTCGCTCAGGAGACCTGGTCCGCGACGGCGTCCAGGAACTGGATCATCGACTTCGGACCACCGAACATCCAGATCTTGTCGGGGAACCGCACCACGTCGCCGCTCTCCACGAACGGCAGCGACGTCCAGACGGTGTTGTCCTTCAGCGTGTCCGCGTACGGGTCGGTCTCGGCGTCGTTGGCGATGTACCAGTACTGCGTGTCGTCGGGCAGCTTGGTCAGGCCCTCCACGTCGGTCTGGGCCAGACCGTAGGCAGGGTCGGGCTCGAGGCCGTCGATGGCGTCCCACGCGTTCTCGAAGCCGAGCTCGTCCAGGATCGTGCCGAGCTGCGACGTGGCCGTGTAGGGCCGGACGGAGACGGCGTCGCCGGTGTCGTAGGCGTCGCTGAACGCCACCGTGGCGCCGGCGGCGTCGGAGTCGGCGACGGCCTTCTTGGTGTCGGCCAGCTTCTCGTCGAACTCGGCCTTCAGGTCCTTCGCCTCGTCCTCGGTGCCGGTGGCCTTGGCCACCAGGTCGAGGTTGGCGAACATCTGGTCGATCTGCTCGCCGGCCTTGCCGCCGGGCAGGACGATCACGGGGATGGTCTTCTCGATCTGCTCCACGGCGTCGCCGGCGAGGGTGTCGGTGACGACGAGCGCGTCGAGGTCGAGCGAGGCCAGCGTGTCCAGGCTCGGCTCGCCACGCGTGCCGAGGTCGGTCACGTCGTCGCCGAGCTCCACCGCGCTGTCCCAGGTGGCGAAGCCCTTGACGTCGGACACGCCGACCGGCTGGACGCCGAGCGACACGAGGTACTCGGCCGCGTTCCACTCCGTGGCGGCCACGCGGGTGGCGGGTCCGTCGAGGGTGATCTCCTTGCCGCGCGAGTCGGTGAGGGTGATCTTCTCCCCGCTGGACTCCGAGGAGCCGTCGGAGGCGTCCTCGGTGGTGCCGCAGGCGGCGAGCACGGTGGCGAGCAGGGCGGTGGCTGCCACGAGCGGCAGGCGGATGGGCGTCACGGGTTCTCCTGAAGGGGGGTCGGACGGGTGTGGTGACGGGCCACGGCGCGGGTGCGGACGTGGCCGGTGGAGGGGTCGACGTGGACGTCGACCTGGATGCCGTAGGCGGCGCTCAGCCGCGCCGAGGTGAGGACGTCGGCCGGAGGACCGGCCGCGTCCACGCGGCCGTCGACGAGCAGAACGACGTCGTCGGCGATCGCGGCGGCCTGGTCGAGGTCGTGCAGGACGATGCCGATCGCGATGTCGTGGTGGTCGGCGAGGTCGCGGACCGTGTCGAGCAGCTCCACCTGGTAGCGCAGGTCCAGGAACGTGGTGGGCTCGTCGAGCAGGAGCACGGCCGTGTCCTGGGCCAGGCAGCTGGCCAGCCAGACGCGCTGCAGCTGCCCGCCCGACAGGGTGTCGACGGGGCGGTCGGCCAGCTCGGTGACGCCGCACATCCCCATCACGCGGTCGACGACGACGGCGCCGTCGGGGTCGCCACCGCCCCAGCGGCCGCGGTGCGGGTGACGGCCGTACTCCACGACCTCGCGGACCGACACGCCGCCGGGCACGCTCCGCGACTGCGAGAGCAGGGTGAGCCGCGTGGCCAGGTCGCGCCCGGCCAGGTCACCCACGGCGGTGCCGTCGCCCAGCTCCACCCGACCGGACTCCGGCTCGTGCAGGTGGGCCAGCGACCGCAGCAGGGTCGACTTGCCCGAGCCGTTCGGTCCGATCAGCGCCGTGACCCGGCCCGCGTGCAGCGCGACGTCGACGTCGTGGACGACCGTCGCGCGGCGGTAGCCGGCCACGATGCCGGTGCCGCGGAGCTGCAGGGTCGAGGGGTGGAGCACGCGACAAAGGTAAGGCATACCTATGCCTGCGGGGACGTCGGGCCCGACCTCACACCTGGGCGGGCTGTGTCGTCGTAGAGGTGTGAACACGAGGACACGACGATCGATCCTGCTGGTGACCGCGGTCATCGGGCTCTACGTCGGGCTGTGGGCGGCCGCTGCGCCGCGCTCCTTCTACGACACGTTCCCAGGCCTCGGCTCGGTGTGGGTCGCGGTGGACGGCCCCTACAACGAGCACCTGGTCCGCGACGTCGGCACGCTCTACGTCGGCATGGCCGTCGCGAGCGTGGTGGCCGCCGCGAGCCACCGAGCCGACGGTGGTCGCGTGATCGGCGTGGCGTGGCTCGTGTTCTCGATCCCGCACCTGACCTACCACCTGGCGCACCTGGACGGCTTCACCGTCCGGGACGTCGTCGGCCAGGTCGTCGCACTGAGCGCCACCGTGGTGCTCGCCGCACCCTTGGTCGTGCCCGCGCGGCCGACAGGAAGGAAGGCACCATGAAGATCGCCGTCGCCGGAGGAACCGGCATGGTCGGGAGGCACGTCGTCGACGTCGCGCGCGAACGGGGACACGAGGTCGTGGTCCTGGCTCGCGCGACGGGGGTCGACCTGACCACGGGTGACGGACTCGAGTCCGCGCTCGCCGGCGTCGACGCCGTGGTCGACGTGACCTCGACCGCCACCCAGGACGCACACGAGTCGCGCGCCTTCTTCGACGCCGTGACCCGGAACCTCCTCGCAGCAGGGGAGCGCGCGGGCGTGGCGCACCACGTGATGCTCGGCATCGTGGGCAGCGACCGGGCCGCAGGCGGCTACTACGTCGGCAAGGTTCACCAGGAGCAGCTCGTCGAGTCCGGTGCCGTGCGCTGGACGATCCTGCGCGCGACCCAGTTCCACGAGTTCGCCCAGCAGCTGCACGGGCAGGTCACCGTCGGACCCCTGGTGCTCGTCCCGGTCATGCGCAGCGAGCCCGTCGCGGCTCGCGAGGTGGCCGAGCGTCTCGTCACCCTCGCCGCCGGCGAGCCGGTCGGACGGGCCACCGACCTGGGCGGCCCCGACGTCCGCCGCATGGTCGACATGGTGCGGGCGTACGCGCGACGGGCCGGTGACCGCCGGCCCGTCCTCGCCCTGCCGCTGCCCGGTCCGCTCGGTCGTGGCATGCGCAACGGTTCGCTGCTCACGCGCGACGGCGCCGACCACGGCACGACCAGCTTCGAGACCTGGCTGTCGAGCATCACTCCGGACGCCGTCCGATGACCAGCGATGATGACTTGATGAGTGAACCGTCCCTGGGTCCGGCGCTCGAGGAGCGTGAGCGGCTCCTGGCCACCGCCTTCCGACTGCTGGGCACGCGGGCGGACGCCGAGGACGCCGTGCAGGAGGCCTATGCACGCTGGTACCGGCTCGACGACGCCGAGCGCGCCGCCGTCCGACGTCCGGGCGCGTGGCTCACCACGGTGGTGAGCCGTGTCTGCCTGGACCAGCTCGGCTCCGCGAGGGCTCGTCGGGAGCGGTACGTCGGTCCGTGGCTGCCCGAGCCGCTGCCCGACCTCGATGCGCTGAGCGACCCCGCCGACCGGGTGACGCTGGACGACCAGGTGACGTCGGCGGTCATGGTGCTGCTGGAGTCGTTGACCCCGGCCGAGCGAGTCTCGTTCGTGCTGCACGACGTCTTCGGGCTGCCGTTCGACGAGGTCGCGGCGGTGGTGGGCCGCTCACCGCAGGCCTGTCGCAAGCTGGCCTCGGCGGCTCGTGCCGACCTGCGCGAGCGACGTCGGCGCGAGGCCGCCGCGCGGGACCACGACGCGGTGGTGCGGTCCTTCCTCGCGGCCTGCGCCACCGGTGACATCGCCCAGCTGCTGCCGTTTCTCGACCCCGACGTCTCGCTGGCGTCGGACGGAGGCGGCATCGTGCGGGCCGCGCGCAACGTGGTGCGCGGCCCCGACCACGTGGCCCGCTTCCTGCTCGGCCTGGCGGCGAAGGACGCCGACCTCACCTTCGAGCCGGTCGGTGTCGAGGGCCGCACCGGTGTCCTGGTCCGACGAGGGTCCGAAGTCGCCGGTGTGGTCGCCTTCGACGTGCGCGAGGTGATCCACGACGTGTGGATCACGGTCAACCCCGAGAAGCTCGGCGCCTGGGCCTGAGCGACGCCTCAGGCCGTGGGTCCGACGGCACGGGCCGCTGCCTCGTGGGCCACGCGGTCGACCCGTGCCACGTGCTCGGGCCAGTCCGTGCCGTCGGGCAGGTTGGTGGAGTCCGGGCGCAGGCCCGCGGTGCCGTCGAGACCCTCGCGCAGCACGTCGGCGTGCCCGGCGTGGCGGTGGGCCTCGGCGATCATGTGCACCATGGCCTGGTGCAGCGTGACCCGGGCTCGCGGACCGGTCCACCAGGGCACAGTGCCCTCGGCGTCGAGCGCGACCGCCTCGATCGTGGCGTCGGCGTGCGCCCACGCACGGTCGACGTAGGCCAGTGCGTCCTCCAGCGAGACCTCGGACGGGACCACGAAGTCGGCGTGCGGGTCGGCGTCGACGTCGGGCGTCGGCTCGGGGAAGGGCCGGTCGAAGACCACGCCGAAGTACTCGGCGGCGCAGACCGCCGTGTGGTGCACGAGACCGAGCAGGCTGAGCCCGGTGGGGGTGAGGCTGCGGCGGGCGTCGAGCTCGCCGAGCCCGTCGATCTTGAAGCGCAGGGCGTCGCGCGCCCCGTGGAGGTAGCGGTGCAGGTCGTCCTTGACGGTGTCGGTCCTGAGGGTGTCGCTCTTGACGGGGTCGCTTCCGATGAGGTCGGGCATGACTCGACCCTGCCACCGTGCGGTGACAGGGTCGAGTCCCCCGAGATCGGTGGGCGGGTGATCGTGCGGTCAGTCGCCGGAGCTGAACGCCGCGTCGAACGCCGCGTCCGGCGCGTCGAACAGGTTGCGGCGCACGTACTCCAGCGCCTCCGGTGCGCCGAGCAGACGGTCCATGCCGGCGTCCTCCCACTCCACCGACACCGGACCGTCGTAGCCGATGGTGTTCAGCATGCGGAAGCACGCCTCCCACGGCACGTCACCGCGACCGGTGGACACGAAGTCCCAGCCGCGTCGCGGGTCGGCCCACGGCAGGTGGGAGCCGAGGATGCCGTTGCGTCCGTTGCCCACCTGCTTCTTCGCGTCCTTGCAGTCCACGTGGTAGATCCGCTCGCGGAAGTCCCACAGGAAGCCGAGCGGGTCGAGGTCCTGCCACACGAAGTGCGACGGGTCCCAGTTGAGCCCGAACGCCGGCCGGTGGCCGACGGCCTCGAGCGCGCGCTGCGTGGTCCAGTAGTCGTAGGCGATCTCGCTGGGGTGCACCTCGTGGGCGAAGCGCACGCCCTCCTCGTCGAACACGTCGAGGATGGGGTTCCAGCGGTCGGCGAAGTCCTGGTAGCCCGCGTCGACCATGGCCTGCGTGGCCGGCGGGAACATGGCCACGTACTTCCAGATCGACGAGCCGGTGAAGCCGACCACCGTGTCGACGCCGAGCATGCGGGCTGCGCGGGCGGTGTTCTTCATCTCCTCGGCGGCGCGCTGACGGACGCCCTCGGGGTCTCCGTCGCCCCACACGCGTGAGCCGACGATGTCCTGGTGGCGCTGGTCGATCGGGTCGTCGCAGACCGCCTGGCCCTTGAGGTGGTTGGAGATCGCGAAGACCTGCAGACCGTGGCGGTCGAGGATCTCCTTGCGCGTCGCGATGTAGTCCGGGTCCTCCACGGCGGCCCAGGGGTCGAGGTGGTCGCCCCAGCAGGCGATCTCCAGACCGTCGTAGCCCCAGCCGGCGGCCAGCTCGGCCACCTGCTCGAAGGGCAGGTCGGCCCACTGGCCGGTGAACAGCGTGATCGGTCGTGCCATCGTCATGCTCCCGTCTTCTGGATGGTGCCGGCGGCGTCGCTGCTGGCCTCGACGGCCGCGAGCACCCGCTGCACGGTGAGCCCGTCGGCGAACGACGGGGTCGGGTCGGTGCCCTCGGCGATGTGGTGCACCAGGTCGACGACCTGGTGGGTGAAGCCGTGCTCGTAGCCGAGTCCGTGGCCCGGAGGCCACCAGGCGGCGACGTAGGGGTGGTCGGCCTCGGTGACGAGGATGCGGCGGAACCCGGCCTCCTCGGCGGGCAGCGTCGCGTCGTGCAGCTCGAGGACGTTCATGTCCTCGAAGTCGAAGGCGATCGACCCGAGCGAGCCGTTGACCTCCAGACGCAGGGCGTTCTTGCGACCCGTGGCGAACCGGGTCGCCTCGAACACGCCGAGGGCGCCGTCGTCGAAGCGGGCGGTGAACGCGGCGGCGTCGTCGACGGTCACGTCGGCCCGCTCGCCCGAACCACCGGTGCCCCCGAGCGTCGCGCGCTCGCCCGCGACCGGACGGCTCGTCACGAAGGTCTCCATCAGGCCGCTGACGGTCGTGATGGCGCTGCCGGTCACGAACTGGGCCATGTCGATGACGTGGGCGCCGATGTCGCCCAGCGCGCCCGACCCGGCCTTGCTCTTGTCCAGACGCCAGCTCATCGGGGCGTCCTCGTCGACCAGCCAGTCCTGGAGGTACTGGCCACGCACGTGCCGGATGGTGCCGAGGCGTCCCGACGCCACGATGCGCTGCGCCAGCGAGACCGCGGGGACCCTGCGGTAGGTGAAGCCCACCATGGCGCGCACACCCCGGGCCGACGCGGCCGCTGCGGCCTCGGCCATCGCCTCGGCCTCCTCGACGGTGTTGGCCAGCGGCTTCTCGCACAGGACGTGCTTGCCGGCCTCGAGGGCGGCGATCGCGATCTCCGCGTGAGTGTCGCCCGGCGTGCAGATGTCGATGACATCGATGTCGTCGCGCTCCAGGAGCCGACGCCAGTCGGTCTCCACGGACTCCCAGCCGAACCGATCGGCCACGGCGCCCGCGGCGTCGGCGTCACGTCCGCAGATCGCGGCCAGGCGGGGTCGTCGGGGGAGGTCGAAGAAGGCCGGTGCGGTGCGCCAGGCCTGCGAGTGCGCGGCGCCCATGAAGGCGTACCCCACCATCGCGACACCCAGCTCGTTCGTGGGCCCGTTCGTCGTCTCGCTCATGTGTGTCCTCGTCGTGAAGGGGGCCCGCCCGCACCGCATGGAGTCGGTGCGGGCGGGCCCGGGTGGTGGGGCTCAGGACTCGAAGGCGGAGTCCATGTACTCGTCCACGTTGTCCTTCGTGACGACCGGAGCAGCCAGCTGCACCTTGCGGGGCACCTCCACCTCGGCGAGGTCGGACATCGACTTGCCCTGCGCGATCAGACGCGCCAGCTTGATGCCGTCGGCGGCCTGCGTCGACGGGTAGATGACCGTCGCCTTGAGCACCGTGTCGTCGGACTTGATGTCGCGCATGACGTTGGCCGAGCCGGCGCCACCGATCATGACGAACTCGTCGCGGTTGGCGTTCTTGATCGCGGCGAGCACGCCGACACCCTGGTCGTCGTCGTGGTTCCAGAGGTAGTCGATCTTCGGAGCGGCCTGGAGCAGGTTCGAGGCCACGCGCTCGCCGGACTCGACCGTGAACTCGGCGGCGACGCGGTTCTCGACCTCGAGACCGCACTTCTTCAGGGCGTCGGAGAAGCCCTTCGAGCGCTCCTGCGTCAGGGGCAGGGAGTCGATGCCCGCGATCTCCGCGACGACCTTGTCCTCGTCGCCCGCGGCCTGCTCGCACACGTAGGTGCCGGCCGAGACGCCCATGCCGTAGTTGTCGCCGAGCACCGTGGTGCGGGCGGCGAAGGGGGAGTCGAACTCGCGGTCGACGTTGATGACCGGGATGCCGGCCTCCATCGCCTTGAGCGCGACCGGCGTCATGGCGGCGCCGTCGAACGGCAGCAGCACGATCGCGTCGACCTTGTCGTTGATGAAGGTCTCCACCTGCGAGATCTGCAGGCCGACCTCGTTCGTGCCCTCGGCGACCTTCAGGTCGACGTCGTCGTACTGCTCGGCCTGGGCCTTCGCCGAGCTCGTGATCGCACCCATCCAGCCGTGGTCGGCCGCAGGGGCGGAGAAGCCGATGGTGACGGTGTCACCGGACTTGTCGTTGTCGGTGTTGCTCTTGCTGGCTCCGGTGGAGCCGGAGTCGTCGGAGCTGTTGGTGCAGGCGCCGAGGACGAGCGTGGCGGCAGCGAGGGCGCCGAAGGCGGCGACCGTGCGGCGGCGGGGGCGGATCGTGGTCATGACACTCCTGGGTGGGGGTTATGTGGTGGTGCGGTTCGCGATCCGCTGCTGCAGGAGCACAGCGATCACGATGATCACGCCCTTGGCGACGGCCTGGGCCGAGATCGACAGGTTGTTGAGCGTGAAGACATTGGTGAGGACGGTGAAGATCAGGACGCCGAAGAGCGTCCCGGTCACGGTCCCGCGGCCGCCGCTGAGCAGCGTGCCGCCGATCACGACGGCGGCGATGGCGTCGAGCTCGTAGAGCTGGCCGTGCGTCGACGTGCCGGTGGTGGTGCGCGACATGAGCATCACGGCGGCGATGCCGCACGTGGTGCCGAGCAGGGCGTAGAGGTACACGGTGTGGCGCTGGACCTTGATGCCGGCCAGGCGCGCTGCCTCGGGGTTGCCGCCGACCGCGAAGGTCCGTCGGCCGAAGGTCGTGCGGTTCAGCAGGAACCAGCCGCCTGCCGCCACGACGACGAAGATCACGACGATGAAGGGGATGCCGAGCGGCTCGGAGCCGAAGAGGTCGGTGAAGCCCTGGTTCCGGATGATCTGGGTCTTGCGGTCGGAGATGATCTCCGCGAGGCCCCGGGCCGCGGCGAGCATCGCCAGGGTGGCGATGAAGGGCACGATGCGGCCGTACGCGACCAGCAGCCCGTTGACCGCGCCGCAGGCGGCACCCACCACCACGGCGGCGAAGACCATCGCGACCCAGCCGATGTCGTCGGCCATGGCCTGCGTGCCGGTGGTGGTGGCCCACACCGAGGAGAGCGCCACGATCGCGCCCACGGAGAGGTCGATGCCGCCGCCGGTGATGACGAACGTCATCCCGATGGAGACGACGCCGATGACGGACGCGGCGCGCAGCACGGTGAGCATGTTGTCGACGCTCGCGAAGCGCTCGCCCGACGTCGCGACGCCGATGATGCACAGCAGCAGGAGCGCGACGACGAGGCCGAGGTTGCGGCCGAGGCCGGAGCCCGCGGACATCGACCGGCGGGAGGGGGCCGGGACCGAGAGGGCCGGGTCCTTGCCGCTGTCGTGGGCGGTGCTGCCTGAGGGATCGGGGGTGACGGTCACGCGACGTCGCCTCTCTGGTCGGTCGTGGTCGGATGGTCCGCACCGTGCTCGTGCACGGCGAGGATGCGTTCGAGGACGCCGGACGCGTCGATCGCGTCGGCGGGGGAGTGGTGGACGACGCGGCCGTCGGCCACGACGAGCACGCGGTGCGACAGACCGATCACCTCGTCGAGGTCGCTCGAGACCACGACGACGGCGACACCCTCGTCGGCGAGGGTGCGCACGAGCGCGTAGATCTCGGCCCGCGCGCCGACGTCGACGCCGCGGGTGGGCTCGTCGAGCAGCAGCACCTTGCAGCCGCGCAGCAGCCAGCGCGCCAGGACGACCTTCTGCTGGTTCCCACCCGACAGCGTTCGCACGACACGGGTGGGGGCGTCGGGTCGGACGTCGACCGAGCGCGTGGCGGCGTGGGCCGCGGCGAGCTCCTCGCCCTCGGTGCTGACGCCGAGCCGCGCGAAGCGACCGAGGCTCGCGAGCGAGACGTTGCGGTAGACGAGGTCGTCGAGCACCAGACCCTGCGACTTGCGCTCCTCGGGGCACAGGCCGATGCCGGCGCGGACCGCCGCCGGCACGGAGCCGTTCCGCAGGTCGGTGCCGTCGACGGTCACGGTGCCGCGGTGGGCGCGTCGGGCACCGAAGACGGTCTCGAGGATCTCGCTGCGACCCGCGCCGACCAGGCCGGCGATCCCGACGACCTCGCCGGGCCGCACGTCGAAGCTGACGTCCTCGAACTCGCCCGTGCGGGTGAGCCCCTCGACGCGCAGCAGCGGCTCGGTGCCGGTGACGACGGGGCGCTCGGGGAAGACGGAGGAGACCTCGCGGCCGGTCATGAGGGTGATGAGCTCGGACGTGGGCGTGTCCTTCGCCGACAGGTCACCGGCCACGGTGCGCCCGTCCTTGAGGACGGTGAGCCGGTCGCCGATGCGCCGGATCTCCTCGAGGCGGTGGGAGATGTAGATGATGGCCGTCCCGGCTGCGCGCAGGTCCTCGACGACGCGGAAGAGGCCGTCGACCTCGTCGGGGTCGAGCACGGCGGACGGCTCGTCCATGACGATGACCTGGGCGTCGCGCGAGAGCGCACGGGCCATGGAGACGATCTGCTTGCCGGCCGCCGAGAGGCTGCCCACCTCGCGACCGGGTCGGATCTCCGCGTGGCCGAGGCGCTCGAGAAGGGCGCGGGCGGCCCGGTTCGCCTCGACGGTGCGGGTGACGCCGCCGCGGGACATCTCGTGGCCGAGGAAGATGTTGTCGGCGACGCTCAGGCCGTCGACGAGGTCGAGCTCCTGGTAGATGGTGGCGATGCCGGTGTCGAGCGCGGCCTGCGGGCCCGCGAACGTCACGTCCTCGCCGCGCCAGGTGATGGTGCCGGCGTCCACGCCGTGCGCCCCGGCGAGCACCTTGATGAGCGTCGACTTGCCCGCACCGTTCTGGCCCAGGAGGCAGTGCACCTCACCGGCGCGCACGACGAGGTCGACGCCGTCGAGCGCCCGGACTCCGGGGAACTCCTTGACGATCCCGCGCATCTCGAGCAGGGGCGGTGCCTGGGGGGTGGGCATGGCTGTGACCCTAGTCACCTCTTTTGTTGCTCGTCAAGCAAAAGTCTGATTGTGTTCGACTTATCTGCTGATCCGGACCGACAGAAGGGGTGTGGGAGACTCATGGTCATGACGTCGTCGTCGCTGCCGACCACGCTGGTCGGCGTCGGCGATCTCTTCCAGCACCTGCGCGACGGGCAGGCCTGGACGCGAGCCGAGCTCAGCCAGCGGTCGGCGCTGGGGCGGGCCCCCGTCACGGCGCGGGTCGACGCGATGCTGGCCGTCGGGCTCCTGCGCCCGACCGGCGAGACCGTCTCCACCGGCGGTCGGCCGCCCACCCGGTTCCGCTTCCACGGCGAGGCGCGCGTCGTCCTGGCGGTCGACCTGGGTGCCTCGCACGCGAGCGTCGCCCTGCTCGACCTCGCCGGCGAGGTCCTCGTCGAGCGGACGGTTCCGTGCGACGTCGCGGACGGCCCCACCGTCGTGCTGGACCGGGTCACCTCGATCGGGCTCGAGCTGCTCGCCGACCGCGGACGCCCGGTGTCCGACGTCGCCGGCGTGGGGATCGGTCTGCCCGGTCCGGTCGAGCACGCCGTCGGTCGACCGGTGAGTCCGCCGATCATGCCCGGCTGGCACGACTTCGACGTCCCCGGACACCTCGGCCGCACGTTCTCCGGTCCGGTCCTCGTGGACAACGACGTGAACCTGATGGCGCTCGGCGAGCACGTGCGCGGCCACCGCGGCGAGCACCTGCTGCTCGTCAAGGTCGCCACCGGCATCGGGGCGGGCATCGTGTCCGACGGCCAGCTGCTGCGCGGCGCCCTCGGGTCGGCGGGCGACCTCGGGCACGTGCGGGTCTCCGACGCGGCCGACGCTCACTGCCGCTGCGGCAACACCGGCTGCCTCGAGGCCGTGGCCGCCGGGCCCGCCGTGGCGGCACGTCTGCGGGAGCAGGGTCTGTCCGTCGAGACGTCCCAGGACATCGTCGACGCGGTCAACCGCGGCGACGTCGTGGCGCTCAACGCCGTGCGCGACGCCGGCCGCAGCCTCGGCGAGGTGCTGGCCACCTGCGTCAACCTGCTCAACCCGTCGGTGATCGTCATCGGCGGCAAGCTGTCGGAGGCGGGGGAGTACCTGCTCGCCGGCGTCCGCGAGGTCGTCTACGAGCGGTCGCTCCCGCTCGCCACCAACCACCTGCGCATCGTCGCCACCACCGTCGGCAGCCTCGGGGGCGTCATCGGTGCCGGCGCCATGGTGATCGACGAGGTGCTGTCGCCGGCCGCCGTAGACGCCTTCGTCGCGCAGGGCGCGTCCCAGCGCACGGCCTGAGCGATCCCGTCGGGACCCTCGGCCGTCCTCGCCGCGCGCCCTGCCTAGTCGACGTCGCGGCGACGACGGTTGAGCCCCGGCACCTTCTCGAGCATCGCCGCCAGGTCGGTGGCGGTGTCCAGCAGGGCGTGGATGTCGGGCCCCACGTTCCGCATGTCCTCGAGGATCGGCACGATGTCGGCCTCGAGCTTGTCGACGAGCATCGGCAGGTGGTCGATGAGCCCGACCAGCGCCTCGATCTCCTCGGGCGACGTGGTCTCGGAGATCCGCTGCAGCGTGGGCATCAGGTTCTTCGCGATCGGCGCGAGGTCGTCGAGCACAGGCCCGAACGTCTCGACCATGGCCTGGGCGCGGTCCAGTGTCGGCTGCACGCTGGCCACCGTGCCGGCGGTCCGCACCACCACGGCGTCCGCCGCGGCCCGGGTGGCGTCGATGTCGTCGACCAGGCGATGGGCCCGCCGCACCAGGTCCTCGGCCGCGTCGAGCAGGCCGAGTGCGCGTGGCAGCGCCGACGTCGCCGTGTCGACCAGCTCGGGCAGGCGGCGCGGGTCAGGCAGTCGGAGCGGCATCTGCTCACCGTACCCACGGCGGGCGAGTCTGCAGGGTGACGTGGATCGACCTGCCTAGACTCGACGGGTGATTCGCTTCGACAAGGTCACCAAGACCTACCCGGGCCAGAAGCGTCCTGCCCTGGACGCCGTCGACCTGGAGATCGAGAAGGGGGAGTTCGTCTTCCTCGTCGGGTCCTCGGGGTCGGGCAAGTCCACCTTCCTGCGGCTCGTCCTCCGCGAGGCCCGGCCCACCACCGGCCGGGTGCACGTGGCGGGCAAGGAGATCAACAAGCTCTCCAGCTGGAAGGTGCCCAAGCTGCGCCGTCAGGTCGGCACCGTGTTCCAGGACTTCCGCCTCCTGCCGAACAAGACGGTCCACGAGAACGTGGCCTTCGCGCTGCAGGTCATCGGCAAGCACCGCTCCGAGATCGACACGCTCGTGCCCGAGACCCTGGAGATGGTCGGCCTGGAGGGCAAGGGGCACCGCATGCCCGACGAGCTCTCCGGTGGTGAGCAGCAGCGCGTGGCCATCGCCCGGGCGTTCGTGAACCGGCCGATGATCCTCATCGCCGACGAGCCCACCGGCAACCTCGACCCCACCACCAGCGTCGGCATCATGAAGCTGCTCGACCGCATCAACCGCACCGACACCACTGTCGTCATGGCCACCCACGACTCCTCGATCGTCGACCAGATGCGCAAGCGCGTCATCGAGCTCGACGAGGGGCGCGTCGTGCGCGACGAGGCCCGCGGCATCTACGGCTACCAGTCCTGAGGCGATCACCGTGCGCACCATCATGAGCGAGCTCCGCGCGAGCCTGTCCCGCAACACGTCCATGACGATCTCGTTGATCGTCACCATGACCGTCTCGCTGCTGCTGGCCGCCCTCGGCCTGCTGCTGCAGAGCCAGGCCGACCGCACCGAGCAGTTCTACGGCGACAAGCTGCAGGTGCAGGTCAACCTGTGCACCGACAACTCCACCGCGCCGACGTGCGTGGGCGGGGCGGCCACCGACGAGCAGACCGCGGCGGTCCAGGAGGCGCTCTCCACGAACCCCGAGGTCAAGTCCTACGACGTGCGCTCCCCGCAGGAGAACTACGACAAGGCACGTGAGCTGCTCGGCCAGACCGACAGCGGCAAGGCCCAGCTCGAGACGGTCGAGCCGGCCGACTTCCCGGAGTCCTACTTCGTCACGCTCAACGACCCGCAGGAGTTCGACGGCCTCGTCAGCCAGGTCTCGGGCATGGACGGCGTCGGCAACGTGCAGTCGCTCAAGAAGCTGCTCGGGCCGCTGTTCGAGATCCTCGACAAGATGCGCTGGGCCGCCCTCGCCACGTCGCTCCTGCTCATCGTCGCGGCCATCCTCCAGGTCTCCAACACCATCCGCATGACCGCCTATGCGCGACGCCGCGAGATCGGCATCATGCGCCTGGTCGGAGCGTCCAGCTGGCACATCCAGCTGCCGTTCGTGCTGGAGTCGATGCTGGCCGCGGTGCTGTCGGCGGCCCTGGCGGCCGCCGGGCTGGCCGCCTTCATGTGGTTCGTCGTCTACGGCTACCTGCGCACCACGCTGGGCGAGCTGACGACCTGGATCCGATGGCAGGAGGCCGCCGCCGTCATGGGCTACACGACGGTCCTGGCCCTGCTGCTCGCGCTGGTCCCGACCCTCGTGATGACGCGGAAGTATCTTGACGTCTGAGCACCATGGCTTAGAGTCACACCAGTAACAACCGCACCATCCGCCTCATCGAGAGATGGCCGGCGGCCTGCCTCGCACCATTCCTTCCCCAACGCCGAGGTCCCATGTCTGTGCCCACGTCCCGCGATCCTCGACCCGCGGCCCGTCGTCATGCCCCCCGCCGCCACCTCGTCCGCGCAGTGGTCGCGGCCCTGGCGGCGAGCCTGATCGTCGTCGGCTTCACGAACCCCGTCCTGGCCGACAAGAAGGACGACCTCGAGCGGCAGAAGAAGGGCGTCAGCGGCAAGATCGACGGCGCCCAGAAGGCCCTCGACTCCTCCAGCGCGGCCTACAACAAGGCCGCCGCCGCTCTCGAGGCGGCGCAGTCGAAGCTGACCTCGGCACGCGCCACGCTCGGTGAGACCCGCGGTCAGCTGGCGGTCTCGCAGGCCGAGGACACGCGGATGCAGGCCGAGCTCGACCGCAGCGAGGCGGCGCTCGACAAGGCCGTCGCCGCCCTGAAGAAGGGCGAGAAGCGGCTCAAGAAGTCCGAGGAGTCCGTCGCCGCCTTCACCGTGGAGACCGTGCAGGACGGCGACCGCGGCATGCGCGCCTTCGGCGAGCTGCTGGGCGGCGAGAGCCCCACCACGTTCACCGACCGGATGAGCCTCAACGCCTCCGTGGGCGACGCGCAGGTCTCGCGCATGCAGAAGCTCGCGGCCGCCAAGGTGATGCTGCGACTCAACCGCGACAAGGTCGAGGAGCTGCGCGACCAGGTGGCCGTGGCCCGCAAGGCCGCCGCCGCCAACCTGCAGAAGATGACCGAGCTGGAGGCGGCCGCCGAGGCGCAGGCCGCCGAGGTCGGCGAGCTCGTCGACGCCCGCGCGAGTGCCAGCACCGCCGCGAAGGCCGCACGGGCCGAGGACGCCAAGCTCCTGGCCGCGTACGAGGCCGAGCGCAACCGTCTGCAGTCCCAGCTGGAGGAGCTCGCCCGGCGCGAGCTCGAGAAGGCCAACAAGGGCGGCAAGGGCGGCGGCACCAGTGGAGGCGTCTCCGGGGGCGACAAGGGCGGTGCGCTCTCCTACCCCGTGAGCGGGCCGGTCACCTCGCCCTACGGCATGCGTCGCCACCCGATCACGGGCGTGTACAAGCTGCACGACGGCACCGACTTCGGCGTCGGCTGCGGCACGCCGATCCGCGCGGCCGCGAGCGGCACGATCATCCAGCAGTACTACAACGCCGGGTACGGCAACCGCGTGATCCTCGCCAACGGCGTCAAGCGCGGCAAGAGCATCGTGACGACCTACAACCACATGTCGCGGTTCGCCCGCGGCAGCGGCGCGAAGGTCTCGCGTGGCGAGGTCATCGGCTACGTCGGCAGCACCGGCTACTCCACGGGGTGCCACCTGCACTTCATGGTGCTGGCGAACGGCGGCACGACCAACCCGATGAGCTGGCTCTGACGAGGACGTCGGGTCCGACCCCCTAGGATGGGTCGGTGGCCAAGGAGACCGGGCGCAAGCTCATCGCGCAGAACAAGAAGGCGCGCCACGACTACCACATCGAGGACACCTACGAGGCCGGACTGGTCCTCACGGGGACCGAGGTGAAGTCGTTGCGTGCCGGTCGCGCGTCCCTGGTCGACGGCTTCGGCGAGATCGCGAACGGCGAGGCGTGGCTGATCCAGGTCCACATCCCGGAGTACAGCCAGGGCACGTGGACCAACCACGAGACCCGGCGTCGCCGCAAGATGCTGCTCAACCGCCAGGAGATCGACAAGATCGAGCAGCGCATCCAGGCCAAGGGCCTGACGATCGTGCCTCTCGCCCTGTACTTCCTCGACGGCCGCGCGAAGGTCGAGATCGCCCTGGCGCGAGGCAAGAAGCAGTACGACAAGCGGCACGCGATCGCCGAGCGGCAGGCCAAGGCCGACGCCCAGCGCGAGATCGGACGCAAGATCAAGGGCATCCGGTAGTGACGCTGTCCGACGCCGACCTCCCGGGGTTGGCCGACGACCTCGGGCTGCCGGGCCTGTTCGACGTGCACGTGCACTTCATGCACCCGAAGGTGCTCGCCAAGGTGTGGGCCTACTTCGACGCCGCGGGCCCCATGCTCGGTCGTGCGTGGCCGATCGCGTACCGGGGGAGCGACGAGGAACGCGTCGAGCAGCTGCGCGCGATGGGCGTCAAGCACTTCTCCGCCCTGTCGTACGCGCACCGGCCCGGGGTCGCGACCTTCATGAACGAGTGGACGCTGGGCTTCGCCGACCGTGTGCCCGAGGCGTTGCGCTCGGCCACCTTCTACCCCGAGGTCGAGGCGGCGTCCTACGTGCCGGGGCTCGTCGAGGGTGGGGTCGAGGTCTTCAAGGCTCACCTGCAGGTCGGCGACTTCGCCGCCGACGACCCGCTCCTCGACCCCGTGTGGGGCACGCTCGCCGAGAGCGGCACCCCCGTGGTGCTGCACGCCGGTTCCGGACCCGCCCCGGGCACCCACACCGGGCCCGACGGTCTGGCCCGGGTGCTGGAGCGCTTCCCGGGCCTGCGGATCATCGTGGCGCACCTCGGCATGCCCGAGTACGCGGCGTTCCTCGACCTCGCCGACGCCCACCCCGACGTCCGCCTCGACGTGACGATGGCGCTCGTGGACTTCTGGGACGGCCCGCCACCGGTCGACATCGCGCCCAGGCTCGCGGACCTGGGTGACCGGATCCTGCTGGGCACCGACTTCCCGAACATCCCGTACCCCTACGCCCACCAGGTCGAGGTGCTCCAGCGACTCGACCTCGGCGAGGACTGGTTGCGTCGTGTGCTCTGGCACAACGGCGCCGACCTGTTCGGCTACACGGCGTGAGGCTCGACTCCGCCGCGGGACGGTGGCTCGTCGCGGCGATGGTCCTCGGCACGGGCATGGCGTTCCTCGACGGATCCATCGTCAACCTGGCCCTGCCCGCCATCGACGGGGACCTCGACGCGGGCGTGGCGGGCCTGCAGTGGACGGTCAACGCCTACACGCTCACGCTGGCCGCCCTCATCCTCGTCGGTGGCTCGCTCGGCGACCGGTGGGGCCGACGTCGGGTCTTCCTCGTCGGCGTCGTGTGGTTCGCCGTGGCGTCCTTGGCCTGCGCGCTCGCGCCGACGATCGAGGTGCTCGTGGCGGCTCGTGGGCTGCAGGGGGTCGGCGGGGCCCTGCTGACGCCGGGCAGCCTCGCGATCATCTCGGCATCGATCCACCCCGACGACCGGGGCCGCGCCATCGGCCTCTGGTCGGGCCTGGCCGGCGTCACGACGGCGCTCGGTCCGCTCGTCGGCGGCACGCTCGTCGACGCCGTGGGCTGGCGATCGGTCTTCTGGATCAACCTGCCCCTGGCCGCTGCGGTCGTCTGGGTCACGTGGCGGCACGTCCCGGAGTCGACGGGTGCGCAGGAGCGACTCGACGTCGAGGGCTCGCTGCTGACGGTCGGCACCCTGGCCTTCCTGACCTACGGACTGGTCCAGCAGGAGTGGGTCCCGAGCCTCGCGGGCCTGGCCCTGCTGGTCGCCTTCGTGGTGCACCAGTGGCGCGCTCCGCACGCGCTGGTGCCGCTGTCCTTGTTCGCCGACCGCGTGTTCACGGCGGCGAACATCTGCACCTTCGCCATCTACGGCGCGCTCAGCGGCTCCATGTTCCTGCTGGTGCTGCAGCTGCAGTACGTGGCCGGGTACTCCCCGCTCGAGGCGGGCCTCGCGACGCTGCCCCTGACCGTGCTCATGCTGCTGTTCTCCTCGCGGGCGGGTGCCCTGGGCCAGCGCATCGGACCCCGTGTCCCGATGACCGTGGGGCCGCTGCTGTCGGCGGCGGGCCTGCTGCTGTACCTGCGCATCGGTGCCGACGCGAGCTTCTGGCTCGACGTGCTCCCCGGAGCGGTGCTCATGGGGCTCGGCCTCACCCTGCTGGTGGCGCCGCTCACCACGGCGGTGCTCGCTGCCGCACCGGACGACCAGGCCGGCATCGCCTCGGGCATCAACAACGCGGTCTCGCGGACGGCAGGCCTCCTCGCGGTGGCCGCGATCCCGCCGCTCGCGGGCATCGCGGGACCGGACTTCGCCTCGCCCGACGTCTTCGGGCCGGGCTTCCGCGTCGGCACGTGGATCTGCGTCGGGCTCCTCGTGGTGGCTGCGGGCTGCGCCGCTGCCCTGGTGCACGGACGCTCGGCCGACCCGGACCGCGCCCCGACCTCCGTGTAGCCGCCCGCCGAGCGTGACGATCAGGTGAACGTCCGGTCGCCGGTCTGGTCACGGACGACCCGATGGTGTGGGGTGGTGCCCATGACTCGACTCGGGGGAGCCGGGCGGGGGTGCGCGGCCACGAGCCGACGCACGCCCCGACACGCCGGCCTGGCCATCATCATCACGCTCGTCCTCGCCGTGCTGCCGCGGGCGGCCGACGCCGCACCGGAGCCCGGCTACTACGACAGTGCTCAGGGCCTCAGCGGCGCGGCGCTGAAGGACGAGCTGCACGACATCATCTCGGTGCAGACGCGGATCTCGTACTCGGTCGTCTGGGAGGCCCTGAAGGTCACCGACCAGGACCCCGCCAACAGCAGCAACGTGAAGCTCTTCTACTCGCAGGTCTCGCGCTCGAAGTCCGCGAACGGCGGCAACGTCGGTGACTGGAACCGCGAGCACGTCTGGCCGCAGTCGCACGGGGACTTCGGGACGTCGACCGGCCCCGGCACCGACCTGCACCACCTGCGTCCTGAGGACGTGCAGGTGAACGGCACCCGCGGCAACAAGGACTTCGACGCGGGCGGGTCGTCGGTGAGCGGCTGCTCGTCGTGCCTGACCGACGGTGACTCGTTCGAGCCGCCGGCCGCGGTGAAGGGCGACGTGGCGCGCATGGTCATGTACATGGCGGTGCGCTACGAGGGTGGTGACGGGTTCGCCGACCTGGAGGCCAACAACCAGGTCAACGGCACGACGCCCTACCTCGGTCGGATCTCGGTGCTGCTGCAGTGGCACGCGCAGGACCCGCCGTCGGCGGCGGAGCAGCGGCGCAACGACCTCATCGACACCCGCTACCAGGGCAACCGCAACCCGTTCATCGACCACCCGGAGTGGGCGCAGTCCGTCTTCGGCTAGAGCCGATCCGGCCGTAGGGCCCGGCACCGCCCGCATCGGTGGATGCGCAACCGCAGGAGTCCTGCTGACGTTGCGCATCCACCGATGGTGGGGTTCGGTGGCGCGAGGAATGCGCGGTGTCGTCGCGCGGTTGTACAGTGATGGAGACACCGTGCCTGTGAAGGTGGGTGTCGGTTGACAACTCAAGAGGGGCTGATCGGTTTCGACTTTGGTCGTTCGACTCAGGAGAAGCGGGTAGAGAACGCGACGTCATCTCTTTAACGTTCGTCGCAAACCACAAGTGCCGATTCCAAGCGCACTGACTTCGCCCTCGCTGCCTGACAGCGACTGGTGAAGGGCAGACCCGGGAGCGTCCCCGTCCCGGATCGTCTGTCTCATCTAGGGGACTTGCTGATCGCGTAGCGTCACGTGACGCGATCGGGACTTTTTCGTGACTGAGCCTGTTGGTGACGTGTTCGTCCGAGCACCAGGGCTGAGAAAAGCGACATGACGCACTGCACCCGGAGAAGACCTGACTCAGCGCCAAAGGACCCGGGTTCGATTCCCGGCAGCTCCACGATCGACGAAGACCCCCACCCGACACGCTCGGGTGGGGGTCTTCGTCGTGTCGTGGGGGTCTTCGTCGATCGTGAATCAGGCACCGTGAATCGAGTGGGCCCCACCCCCTCGCGCCGAAGGCGCCCTGCGGAGGGATCCCGGCAGCTCCCCACCCGTCCATGCCAGGCCGCGCACAGCGTGACCGTCCCGACTCGGAAGACCATCGCGCGAGGGCCGGCGACGGGCCGGACCGTCAGGACGCGGCGTCGGCCTTCGGCCCACCACGCCCACCCGGCCCACCCAGCCCCGGCCCACCGCCCAGCAGCTCGGCGTCGTACGCCTTGAGCACCGACGTCTTGTCGGCCTCGGTGAGCGTTCCGTCCTCGACGGCGGCGTCGAGGCGCTCGACGAGGGCGGTGCGGCTCTCGGCCTGACGCTCCTCGCGGTTGCTCTCGGCCTTCTTCTCGGCGACGGCGAGCGCGGACTCGACCTTCGCCTCGGAGACGTCGAGCTCCTTCGCGAGAGCCTTGGCGAGGGCGGCCTGGCGGTCGGCTCGCTCCGCGTCGGAGGGCGGGGTCGGCTTCTCGCCCTCGGCGGGCGCGTCGGGGCGCAGGTCCTCGCGGACGGCGGCGAGCGCGTCCTCGACGTCGGACTGCTCCAGGTCGAGCTCCTCGGCGAGCGTCTCGGCGAGGACGCCGGGTCCGCCGCGATGACCGCCCGGGTGGGCGCTGGAGCTCGCGGTGCTCCCGGCGGTGTCCTCGGCGGACGCGACGGTGATGCCGCCGGCGGCCAGTCCGGCTCCGGCGACGATCCCGGCGATGCCGATGCGTGCTGCGGTCGAGCTGTTCATGGGTCTCCTCCTGGTGGTGTGACGGACCTCGTCCACGGTGGCTGCCCACCCTGTGGTGAACCTGTGGTCGGGGTCTGCGGAGGCTGGGCGTCCACGATCGTGGACCGCGAGGCACTGGCGCTGACGCGTACCGTCGGTATGCTCGCGGCATGTCTCCTGCGCGACGCATCCACACGTACTCCCACGACGGTCTGACGTTCGACGTCACCGACACCGGGCCGATCGGGGGAGACCCGGTGGTGCTGCTGCACGGGTTCCCGCAGAAGGCGACCTCGTGGGAGCGGGTGAGCGAGCTCCTGCACGCGGAGGGGTACCGCACCATCGCCCCCGACCTGCGCGGCTACTCCCCGGGTGCCCGTCCCCGTGGCCGCAAGGCCTATGCCGGTGACCTCATCGCCGCCGACGTGGCCGCGCTCCTCGAGATCGTCGGCAAGCCCGTGCACCTCGTGGGCCACGACTGGGGTTCGGCCATCGGCTGGTACGTCGCTGCCTCCCGACCCGAGCTCCTGCAGTCCTGGACGGCGGTCTCGGTCCCGCACCCGGCCGCCTTCATGGCGTCGATGCTGCGCAGCACGCAGCTGCTGAAGTCCTGGTACATGGGCTTCTTCCAGCTGCCGGTCGTGCCCGAGCTGGTGCTCACGCGGGCGAAGGGGGTCCGGGAGCGCGCTCTCGCCCACGCGGGCATGGACCGTGGGCTCCGTGAGCGGTTCCAGGCCGAGATGATCGACGGCGGTGCCCTCGCCGGTGGCCTCGGCTACTACCGCGGCCTCCCGTTCTCGATGAGCTCGGTGCAGGGGAGGGTGCGGGTGCCCACGACCATGGTCTGGAGCACGGGCGACGTGGCCCTCGGCCGCAAGGGGGTCGATCTCACGCCCCAGCACGTGGACGCGCCGTACGAGCTCGTCGTCCTGGAGGGGGTCAGCCACTGGATCCCCGACCACGAGCCGCAGGTGCTGGTGGACGCGATCACCCGACGGGCTCGCGCCGTCGCGGCCTGACGCGTACGGTCGGGGCATGGACGAGCCGTTCGACCCCGCACGCGTGACCCAGGCCCTCGAGCACCTGCCCGGCTGGTCCGGCGACGTGTCGGGCCTGACGCGCACCTACACCTTCGACGGCTTCGCGGCCGCGATCGCCTTCATGGCCGCTGCTGCACCGCGCATCGACGAGATGGACCACCACCCCGAGTGGACCAACGTGTACGACCGCGTCGAGGTGCGACTCAGCAGCCACGACGTCAGCGGCGTCAGTGGACGCGACGTCCGCCTGGCCGAGGTGCTCGACGAGCTGGCCGGCGACGCCGCACGGTAGGTCGCCCGGGACTCAGGCGGCGGGGCTCAGGCCCAGAGGTTCTCGCCGAACTGGAACCAGATGGCCGCGATGACGGCGACGTACCAGAGCACGACCACGAGCAGCGTCCAGTTGCTGAGGAACCGGGTCACGGCCGAGCTGGGCGCGAACGCGCGAAGGTTGCGGGCGGTGACGAGCACGAACAGCGGGATCATCATCGTCCAGACGACCATGCACCAGGGGCACAGCTTCTGGATCTCGTAGATGCTCTGGTACTGCAGCCACGTGACGAACCCGATGCCGAACAGGACGCCGACCTGCAGGCCGCCCCAGACCCAGCCCGGCAGTCGCACCCCGGATGCGAGCAGCACGCCGAGGGTGAGCACGACCGTGAACCCGACGATGCCGATGATCGGGTTGGGAAACCCGAACGCCGACGCCTGGTCGGTGTTGATGACGCCACCGCAGCTGACGAAGGCGTTGAGGTCGCAGTTCAGCGCCGTGCTCTCGCCGGCCGCCTCGGCGGTCAGGAACTTCACCTTGTCGATGGTCAGGATGATCGCGGCCGCGAGGCCCACGGCACCGCCGACCAGCATCATCCATCGGGGGTCGCGGACCTCGAGGGCGTCGAGGTCCTCGTCGCGTTCGGTCTCCAGCACGTTGCTCACGCCTCGATCGTAGGCGACCGATGGTCGCGAGGCGGGTGACGTCGTCGTGACTCCTTGACGCGGCGGCATGCTCGCCGTACGGTTTCGGATACCGTCAGTATCTGAGAGGTGTGGACATGGAGCACGTCGACGTCGTCATCGTGGGTGCGGGGCTGTCCGGCATCGGCGCCGCCCACCGCCTGAGCACCATGAGCCCGGGCAGCAGCTTCACGATCCTCGAGGCCCGCCACGCCATGGGTGGCACGTGGGACCTGTTCCGCTACCCGGGAGTGCGGTCGGACTCCGACATGTACACCCTGAGCTACCCGTTCCGTCCGTGGACGGACCGCAAGTCCATCGCTGACGGCGGCGACATCCGCGAGTACATCCGCAGCACCGCCGACGAGCGCGGCATCGCGCAGCGAATCCGGTACGGCCACCGCGTCGTCGCAGCCAGCTGGTCGTCCGCGGACGCTCGGTGGACGCTCACCAGCGAGGTCGACGGCGAGCTCGTCGAGCAGACCTGCTCGTTCCTGTTCATGTGCAGCGGCTACTACGACTACGACGAGGCCTACACCCCGGACTTCCCCGGCCTCGAGGACTTCGCCGGGACCGTCGTGCATCCGCAGTTCTGGCCCGAGGACCTCGACTACCGGGGCAAGAAGGTCGTCGTCATCGGCTCCGGCGCCACGGCCATCACGCTGCTGCCGTCGATGGCCGAGGAGGCCGAGCACGTGACGATGCTGCAGCGCTCGCCCACCTACATCACGTCCCTGCCCGGTGAGGACGCCGTCTCGGCCGGGCTGCGGAAGGTCCTGCCGGCAGGCCTGGCCCACCGGGTCACCCGCGTCAAGAACGCCACGGTGGCCATCGGCTTCTACGAGTTCTGCCGCCGCTTCCCGAGCGCGGCCAAGAAGATCCTGCTCACGCGTGCCGGACGGTCCGCCCCCGACGGCTTCGACCCCAAGCACCTGACCCCGCGCTACGACCCGTGGGACCAGCGACTCTGCGTGGTGCCGAACGGCGACCTCTGGCGCACGTTGCGGCGCGGCAAGGCCTCGATCGTCACCGACCACATCGACGGGTTCGACGAGACCGGCATCCGGCTCACGTCCGGGCAGCACCTCGATGCCGACGTCGTGGTGACCGCCACCGGGCTCAAGGTCGTGGCGCTCGGCAAGGTCGCGATCGACGTCGACGGCGAGAAGGTCGACCCGAACGAGCGGTTCGTCTACAAGGGTCTGATGATCAGCGGCGTCCCGAACCTCGCCTGGTGCATCGGCTACACGAACGCCTCCTGGACCCTGCGCGCCGACCTGTCGTGGCAGTACGTCGCACGGCTGGTCGAGCACATGCGCAGCCACGGCTACGCGGCGGGCACGCCCGACCCGCAGGGCGCGAAGGGGGAGACCGCTCCGGCCCTCGACCTGCAGTCCGGCTACGTCCAGCGGGCTGCGGGCGTGCTCCCGCAGCAGGGTCGCGAGAAGCCCTGGACCGTGCGCCAGAACTGGTTCCTCGACGCCTGGGACAACCGTCGCACCGACCTCGACGAGGCGATGGTCTGGACGAGGCTCGACGAGACCTCGCGGCAGTCGGCCCAGGCCTCCTGACGACGACCGCCACGAGGGTGGGCGCGTGCGCCTCGACCAGCTGGTCCTGCGGTCCGCCGCCTCCCCCCCCCTGCTCCTCCTGGAAGCGGCCGGTCGGTTCACGTCTGGCAGTGCGGGCACCAGAACGTGATCCGCTCACGGCCGGGCTCGTCGCCCAGCTCGCCGTGGTGCAGCGGCGTGCCGCACCGGCGGCACCGGGCGTGCTCGCGGCGGTAGACCCAGCGATCCTCGCCGTGCCGGGTGCTCCCGGTGAACGTGCGCTCCACCCGCGCCTTGTTGACGTCGAGCAGCCGGTGCCCGCGGTCGATCACCCGCGCGACGTCCGGGACCTCGCCCACCGGTCGCGTGGGCAGGAGTCCGGACAGGAAGAGCAGCTCGTTGACGTACTCGTTGCCCAGGCCGGCCAGGTTCCGCTGGTCGAGCAGCGCCACGAAGATCGGGCGCTCGGGATCGGCCGACACGCGCCGCGTGGCCTCGGCGAGGTCCCAGTCGGGACCGAGCAGGTCGGGGCCGAGGTAGGCGAGCGCGTCGTCGTCGTGCTCGCGCCGGAGGATCTCGAGCAGCCCGAGCGAGAAGCCGATGGCCTGGTGCTGCTCGGTCTCGAGCACGATCCGGGCCGTGTGCGCCGGACGCCGCCATCGGCTGCCCCGCCGCAGCACGTGCCAGGCGCCCTCCATCTTCAGGTGCGAGTGGATCGACGCGTCACCCACGCGGATCAGCAGGTGCTTGCCACGGCTCAGCACCTCGTCGACCGTGCGACCCGACAGGTCGAGCGTGGCCCACTGCGGCACCCGCACGTCGGAGCGCACCAGCTCGCGACCCTCCAGCACCTCGCGCAGATGGTGCGCGGTGCGCCAGACGGTATCCCCTTCAGGCATGGCTGGACCGTCCGGTCGGCGGCGTCCGGCGGGCGGTGTCGCTGCCGCGGCGCAGGTCGAGTCGCAGGCCCTTGGGGTGGCGCTCGAAGCCTGCGGCCAGCAGCGCCTCGCCGGTGGGGCTGGAGCCGGACGGGCGGCCGTTGACCGACTCCACGGTGAGGCGGGGAATGCGGCCGGACCGGCCGAGAGCCGCGAGGGCGTGGGCGGCGAGGGCGAGCACGTCGGCGTCGTCGGTGAACGCGAGGCACGAGCGCCCGCCGCGCTCGACGTACAGCACCGCACGGCCGTCGTGCAGCGCGACCAGCGCGCCGGCCTTGCGGGCGGGGCGGTGCTTCAGGTCGTCGGCGGGGTCGGCGATGGCAGGCCACGGCAGGGCGGCCCCGAACGGCTGGGCCGGGTCGGTGGCGGCCAGCACCACCGCGTCGACGTCGGCACGCTCGTCGTCGGGACGCTCGAACGTGCGCATCCGGTCGACGGTCGCCACCGACGCGAACTGCGCCGCGCCGAGGGAGTCGATGTAGTAGCCGCGCAGCACCGAGCCGTTCTGCTCCAGCTCGCGCAGCACGCGGTAGGCCCCGGCGAACCCACCGGGCGTCTGCTCCGCCACGACGGCTCCGCGCGTGACCACGCCGTGCCGAGCCACGAGCGCCTCGGTGCGCGCGACCTGCAGCGCCGCCTGCTGCTGGGGGTCGTCGCCCGGCCGCTCGACCGCGAACCATCGGCCCGAGGCGATCGGCGGGCCGAGGCGTGCGGCCCGGGGCGAGGCCGCCATGCCGCGACGTGCCCTGACCCGGGCCCGCGGGGTGGAGCCGCCACCTGAGCGGTGCGCGCCGCGGCCGCCGAGGCGCGCACGCACCGGCGCGTAGGAGTCGCCCGCGACCCGACCGGACCAGACGAGCTGCCACAGCGCCTCGACGACGGCGTCGTCACCCGGGGGCTTCTCGTCGGCGGCCAGCGCCTGCGTGAGCTGGCGGAAGAGGTACGCGCCGCCGTCGTCGAGGAGCTCCAGCAGACGCAGGCCGAGCGCGTCGGGCTCGACCGGGTCACGGCGGGCCGGGAGCACGAGGTCGGCAGGGTGCAGCTGCACCCAGCCGTCGCTCCCTGCGAGCGTGCCGGCGCCGGTCCACACGACCTCGCCCGCCCCGAGCAGCTCGTCGAGCTGGGCGGGGGAGTAGTCGCGCACCCGGCTGGGGAGCACGAGCGACTCCCAGGCCGACGCGGGCAGCGGCACGCCGGCGAGCTGGTCGACGACGGTGAGCACGCCGTCGAGCCCGCGCAGCGACCCACCGACCTCCTGCCACGACGGGAGGAAGCGGGCGAACGTGCGGGGCTCGACCGGCTCGATCTGCTGGCGGGCAGCGGCGAGCGACCGGCTGCGCAGGCGACGCAGCACCTCGACGTCGACGTGCTCGGTGCCCGACGCGCCGGGACGGAACTCGCCCTCCACCAGCCGGTCGTCGCGGGTGAGCCGCGTGAGGACGTCGAGCACCACGGCACGGCCGAGCCCGAAGCGCGCGGCGACCTCCTCGGCCGTGAACGGACCGTGGGTGCGGGCGTACCGCGAGACGAGGTCACCCAGTGGGTCGGCCACCTGCTGCAGGAGCGCGTCGGGGATGCCGAGCGGCACCACCACGCCCAGCGCGTCGCGCAGACGGCCGGCGTCCTCGACCACGACCCAGCGTGGCTCGCCCGCCACCGGCAGCTCCACCACGCGCCGGGCGTCCTGGAGCTCCTTGAGCGCGGGGACCGCGTCGTCGACCAGGCGGGCGTCGACCTCCGCCGTGGTGAGCGGCCCCAGCAGGCGCAGCAGGTCGGCAGCACCCTCGGTGCCCTTGAGGCGGCGGTCGTCGGCGAGCCGCTGCAGCTCGGCCTCGGTGCGCTCGAGCACCTCGGGGTCGAGCAGCTCGCGGAGCTCGGCGCGGCCCAGCAGCTCCGACAGCAGCGTGGGGTCGAGCGAGAGCGCGGCTGCTCGCCGCTCCGCGAGGGGTGTGTCGCCCTCGTACAGGAACGTGGCCACGTAGCCGAACAGCAGCGTGCGGGCGAACGGGGAGGCGGTCGAGGTCTCGACCTCCACGATCCGCACCTCCTGCTGCGCGACCCGCTCGGCGAGCGTGGTCAGGGCAGGCAGGTCGTAGACGTCCTGCAGGCACTCGCGGGCGGTCTCGAGCAGGATCGGGAAGTCCGGGTGCTCACGCGCGACGTCGAGCAGCTGGGCAGCGCGCTGGCGCTGCTGCCAGAGCGGGGCGCGTGCGCCGGGGTTGCGTCGAGGCAGCAGCAGGGCGCGCGCCGCGCACTCGCGGAACCGCGACGCGAACAGCGCGGAACCACCCACCTCGGCCGTGACCACGCGCTCGAGGTCGTCGACGTCGAGGACGAAGAGGTCGGCTCCAGGGACGTCCGCACCGCCGGTGCCGTTCTCCGCCCACGGCCCGGAACCCCCGCCGGGGCCGGACGCGTCGTCGTCGGGCGCCCACGGGGAGGAGGTGTCGGGGATGCGCGCCACGATCCCGTCGTCGGTGGCGACCACCGAGCCGTCGACGCCGTAGCGGTCGAGCACCCGCGCGGCGACCACGAGCGCCCACGGTGCGTGCACCCGTCGTCCGTACGGCGAGTGGAGCACCACCCGCCAGTCGCCGAGCTCGTCGTGGAAGCGCTCGACCACGAGTGTGCGGTCGGTGGGCAGCGTGGGCATGGCCTCGCGCTGCTCGTCGAGGAAGGCCATCAGGTTGAACCGGGCCCGCTCGTCGAGGTGCTCGGGAGCCGTGCCCTCGCTGACCCGACGCACGAAGGCGCCGATGGCCTCGCCCAGCTCGGCCGGCCTCCCGGCGGCGTCGCCGCGCCAGAAGGGGAGCCGAGCCGGCTCCCCGAACGCCGGGGTCACGATCACCCGGTCGTGGGTGATCTCCTGGATGCGCCAGCTCGTGGCGCCGAGGGCGAACACGTCGCCGACGCGTGACTCGTAGACCATCTCCTCGTCGAGCTCGCCGACCCGCTTCGACGGCCCCTCGTCGATGCCGTCGGCCAGCACCACGGCGAACAGGCCGCGGTCGGGGATGGTCCCGCCGCTCGTGACGGCGAGGCGCTGGGCGCCGGGACGGCCGGTGATGGTGCCGGCGTCGCGGTCCCAGACGACGCGAGGCCTGAGCTCGGCGAAGCGGTCGGAGGGGTAGCGACCGGCGAGCAGGTCGAGCGTGGCCTCGTAGGCCGAGCGGGGTAGCGCGGCGAACGGGGCCGAGCGACGGACGACGTCGAACCAGGCCTCGACCTCGAGCGGCTCGAGCGCGCAGGCGGCGACGGTCTGCTGGGCCAGCACGTCGAGCGGGTTGGCGGGCACCGACAACCGTTCGATGGCACCCTCGCGCATCCGCTCGGCCGTGACGGCCGCGCCCACGAGGTCGTGCCGGGTGGTGGGGTAGACGAGGCCACGGGAGACCTCGCCCACCTGGTGGCCGGCGCGGCCGACCCGCTGCAGCCCGCTGGCCACCGACGGCGGCGTGGACATCTGCACGACGAGGTCGACTGCGCCCATGTCGATGCCCAGCTCGAGGCTCGACGTGGCCACGACGCACCGCAGCCGACCGGACTTGAGGTCGTCCTCGATGAGCGCTCGCTGCTCCTTGCTGACCGAGCCGTGGTGCGCGCGGGCCAGGGCGCCGACGTCGTCGGGGTCGCGGGAGTCGACGCTGCCGCGGCCCGAGGTGGTGCCGCTGACCCCGCCGACCGAGGCGGGCGGGAGTCGGCTGCCGCCGGAGGTCTCGGACCTGGCCTCGCGGTCGGACCACAGCTCGTTGAGGTGGGCGGTGAGCCGCTCGGCCTGACCACGCGAGTTGCAGAACACGATGGTCGAGCGGACCGACAGGATGCGCTCGACCACGTCGTGCTCGATGAACGGCCAGATGCTGCCGCCGTTGTCGTCCTGCAGGGGGTCGCTGATCGAGCGTGCCCCGGAACCCTCGTCGCGCACGACCTCGTCGGCCTCGGTCGACGGGGGACGGGACAGCTCGGTCATGTCGTCGAGCGGTACCACCACGTCGAGCTCGAGCCGCGACGGTGACGGTGGCGCCACGACGTGCACCGGCGCCCGCCCGCCGAGGAACCGGGCGACCTCGTCGTGCGGGCGGACCGTGGCGCTGAGCCCGACCCGCCGGGCCGGCTCGTCGAGCAGGTCGTCGAGCCGCTCCAGCGACAGGGCCAGGTGGGCGCCGCGCTTGGTTCCCGCCACGGCGTGGATCTCGTCGATGATCACCGTGTCGACGCCGCGCAGGGTCTCGCGCGCCGCCGACGTGAGCATGAGGAAGAGCGACTCGGGGGTGGTGATGAGGATGTCGGGGGGACTGGTGACCAGCGAGCGGCGGTCACGTGCCGACGTGTCGCCCGAGCGCACGCCGACGCGGACGTCGGAGAACGTGTCGCCGCGGCGCGCCGCCACCTGCGTGATGCCGACGAGGGGGGAGCGCAGGTTGCGCTCGACGTCGACCGCGAGCGCCTTGAGCGGCGAGATGTACAGGACGCGGGTCCGACGCTCCTTCTCGGGCGTCGGCTCGTGCAGCAGCCGGTCGATCGCGGACAGGAACGCCGCGAGGGTCTTGCCCGAGCCCGTGGGCGCCACGACGAGGACGTTCTTGCGCTCGGCGATGCCCGCCCAGGCCTCGGCCTGCGCCGGCGTGGGGGCGGAGAACGCGCCCTCGAACCACTCCCGCGTGGCAGGCGCGACCGTGCTGAGTGGATCGGTCCCCGGGGGAGGGGCGCTCGACGGGTCGGACACCGGTCCATCGTGGCAGTCACCGCCGACACCTGCGCGTCGTGCGGCCCCGGTCCCGCGGAGGGCGTCCGGCGTGCGGCATGCTGGCGGCATGCTGTCGCGTCGTGTCGCCGTGCTGGTCCCTGCCGTCGCCGCGAGCCTCGTGCTCGCCGCCTGCTCGTCCGACTCCGAGCCCAAGGCGGAGCCCGAGGCCTCCAAGGGTGCCGGGGCGAAGCTCGTCCAGGTCTCGCCGGTCACCGGCGAGGCCCTGCCGGACGGGCCGCCGGACAACCCGGTCTTCGTCGTGAAGATCGAGAACACCGCCAACGGTGCACCCCAGGTGGCGCTGGACAAGGCCGACCTGGTCGTCGAGGAGCTCGTGGAGGGTGGACTCACGCGGCTCGCGGCCCTCTACTACTCCGAGCTGCCCGACCAGGTCGGGCACGTGCGCTCCATGCGCGCCACCGACATCGGCATCGCCGCTCCCGTGGCCGGCCAGATCGTGGCCTCCGGTGGTGCCTCCGGGACGATCCGCAAGGTCAAGAAGGCCGGCATCACCGTCTTCTCCGAGGACGAGGGCGCTGCCGGCTTCAGCAGCGACCCGGCCAAGGTGCGGCCGTACAACCGGCTGATCGACCTGCAGCGTCTCGACAAGGCGGCCAAGGTCGCCCCGATCCCCGGCCCCTACCTCTCCTGGACCCCGGTGAAGGGGTCCGAGGGAGCCGAGGAGTCCGCCGCGCCCGAGTCGTCCGCCTCCGCAGCGCCGAAGCCCACGCCCGCCTCCACCGCGTCGGTGCGCTTCTCGCCCTTCTCGACCACGCAGTGGAAGCGCGACGGTGACACCTGGGTGCGCACCAACGGGCACGCCGCCAAGGAGTTCAAGGCCGACACGCTCGTCGTGATGTTCGCCGACGTCGGCGACGCCGGCTACACCGACCCGGCCGGCAACCCCGTGCCCGAGACGAAGATGAAGGGCTCGGGCCGCGCCGTGCTGCTCACGGCCGACGGTGCCCTCGAGACCACGTGGACGAAGAAGTCCAACGACTCCACGATCACCTTCGAGGCGAAGGACGGCACGCCCGTGCGGGTCACGCCCGGCAAGACGTGGATCGAGCTCGTCCCCGAGGGCGACGGCGCGCTCGACGTCGGCTGAGCCCGACACCGCGCCCGTCGACGGGCCGGGGGAGGAGCCTCGGGCTGGTCAGGCCGGGGGGTCGGCGAGCGAGGGCAGCAGCCGCATGCCCGCGAGGATCCCGCTGATGGAGGCCTGCACCTCGGCCGCGGCCTGGTCGGCGTCCTCGGCGTCGGCCACGTACTCCGAGCTCGACCGGATCGCGCCGAAGAAGATCGCGGCGTAGGCCTCGCTCAGCTCGCCGGCGCCTCCGAGGTCGTCGAGGAGGGCGTCGACGGTGCGCTTGACGATGCCGAACGACGCGGCACGCTCGGCGACCACCCAGCGCTCGTGGCCCAGGGCGACCGGGCCCTCCTGCAGGCAGATCCGGCGGAACTGCGGCTCGCGGCAGACCTCGAGGAAGCCCTCGAGCCCGATCTGGGCGCGCTCCCACGGGTCGTCGACGGTGTCGATGCGCTTCTCGATGGCGCGCGTGGCCGACTCCTGGAGCCGGTCGAAGACGCTCTCGAAGAGCGCGAGCTTGCTGGGGAAGTGGTGGTAGAGAGCGCCCTTGGTGACGCGGGCCGCGGCGACGACCTCGTCGAGCGACGTGCCGGCGTACCCGTGGGCGGCGAACAGCTGCGTGGCGTTGTCGAGGAGCGCACGCTTCGTGCTCGAGGAGTAGCCGGTGCGGCGGGTCGTGCTCCGGGCGGCGCGGAGCACCTTCTTCTGCACCTTCGCGGGGCTGCTCATGCGTTCCATCCTACGCACGGGGGGTGGTGAGCCTCACAACCGCTGGGATTGCCTGACCTGCGCCGATACAACATACTCAAAGTACGTACCGAGGGTATGTTCCCTCGCACGACGGTCCCCCGAAAGGAGCACCTCCATGACCTGGGATGCCTACAACCGTCGCAAGTCCGCCCTCCGCGAGGTCCTGGCCCTGGCCGATCGCCGGCGCCACGACACCGCCGACCAGCTGCTCGACGCGGTCCCCGACGCGCGCGCCGCGTTCGGTGACGACCTCTCCCTGCTCTTCGACGTCCAGATGGCCTGGTACCAGCGCCTCAGCGGCGAGCTCGACCGCACGGTCCTCGAGGGCGACTCCCCGGCGACCGTGGCCGTGGAGGCCTGGGTGGCCTGCGCCGCCGAGATGCCCGGCGCGCGTGCGCTGCTCGACGCCCACCGTGACCGGCCGGAGCTGGCCAAGGCCTTCGCCAAGGAGCGCGCGCTGCTCGCGGTCTCGGCCGGCATCTCCAGCTGGCACCCCGACCTGGTCGGCCAGGGCGAGCACCTCGTCTCGCGGGCCCGTGAGCAGGTCGAGTACCCCAGCGTGGAGTCGATGCCTCCGCTGCACGGGGGCTCGGAGAACCGCACCAGCGCCTTCATCACCCGCCTGCGCAACGCCCTCGCGGCCTGAGCAGGCCCCCGCACGTCACCTCGCCCGCGCGTTCCCTCCCTCCAGCGCGGGCGGGGTGATTCCCCCGGCCCGACGCCGTCGTGGACGACGTCAGTGACGGGTGCGACGCTCGCGGCCGCGCAGGCCGACCTCGTCGAGCTGGGTGCCGATCTCCGCGTCGATCGCCTCCGCCAGCGCGTGGCGGAACATCGCGTAGGTCACCTGGCTGGCGACCGGCAGCAGCTTCTCGATGGCGCCCAGCACCTCCGGCGCCTCGTCGGCCGGAAGTCCGTGGTCGATGAAGGGCTGGGCGATCGCCGCGACCGCGTTCGAGACGAACGCGTCGGCGATCGCGCGCAGGTTCTTCTGCATCAGGGGGAACAGCGCGATGATGTCGTTGGCCGGCAGCCCCAGGGCCACGGCGGCGGCGCCGTTGCGCACGATGGCCGGCTGGATCAGGCGCACCGACTCGTGGTCGTCCTCGACCCACGCGGCGAGGCCGAACTCCACGAGCGCGTCGATGAGTGCGTCGTCGCGGTCGACGTGGGCCAGTGCGGCGAGGGCGTCGCGGCTCATGAGCTCGGGCTCGACGTCGCTCCACGGCTCGTCGAGCAGGTGCAGCAGGTCGAGTGCGGTGGCGGTAGCCGTCGCGGGGCTCGAGAGCACCGCCTTCTCGACGGCAGCCAGCGTGTAGCCGCGGTCGAGCAGGTCACGCACCAGCTGGAGGCGCTGCAGGTGCCCGCGGTGGTAGTAGCCGGTGCGGCCCTCCAGGCGCGGCGGGTCGATGAGCCCGCGAGCGGCGTAGGCACGCACGTTGCGGACCGTCATGTTCGCGCGCGCCGCGAGCTCGTCGACCGTGAACTCCTCGTCGGGTCCGGGCGCCTCGGAGGCGGCCGTCAGCGGCGACCCGTCGGCGTCGGCGGGCCCAGTTCCGTCCTCCGGCGCAGGCATGCGGGCATCATAGAGGCATGGAGTCGCTGCGCGGTCAGCTGCTGGTGGCCACCCCGGCCATCGAGTCGGGTCCGTTCCTGCGCAGCGTCGTGCTGCTGCTGGACCACGACGACGGCGGCGCGCTGGGCGTGATCCTCAACCATCCGCTCGACGCCGACGTCGAGGACGTGCTACCCGCCTGGGGGCGGGCCGTGAACGCTCCGGACTGCCTCTTCGAGGGTGGCCCCGTGGCCACTGACTCGGCGTTGGCGGTCGGCGTGCGAGCCGTGGCCGACGTCGGGCCGACGCCACCGCAGGGGTGGCGACCCATGGCAGGTCGGGTCGGTCTGGTCGACCTCGACGGCCCGTTGCCCCGGGAGGGCAGCCTGCGAGGGCTGCGGGTCTTCGCCGGGTACGCGGGATGGGGGCCGGGCCAGGTCGAGGACGAGACGGCCGAGGGTTCCTGGCTCGTGGTCGAGGCGCGCGACGACGACGTGCTCTCGCCGGTGCCCGAGACGCTCTGGCGCGAGGTGCTGCGTCGTCAGGACGACGACGTCCGCTTCTGGGCCACGTTCCCGGAGGACCCCTCCAGCAACTGACCTGCGGGGTCGGGCGCAGGGGCCACCGCCGACGCGTGGGGGGCCTCGACGTCGTGGCGGAGCCGTTACGATGTGCGACGTGGGATTCTTCGGCAGCGGCACCCAGACGGTCCAAGACGAGCGCACCGACCAGCGTGGCGACGAGCGCCTCGAGGACGGTGACCACGAGCGCTTCAGCCACTACGTCCCGAAGGACACGCTGACCGAGGCCATGGTCATGGGGACCCCCTGCATCGCCCTGTGCGGCAAGGTCTGGACCCCCAGCCGGGACCCGCAGCGCTTCCCGGTGTGCCCGGAGTGCAAGGAGATCTGGGACGGCATGCAGCCCGGCGGCGAAGGCGACTCCGGCTCCGATGCCTAGCCAGCGCCTCCGGGCCTGGCAGCGTGACGCGTTCGACCTCTACACGCGCACGCAACCGCGCGACTTCCTCACGGTCGCCACGCCGGGCGCCGGCAAGACCACGTTCGCCCTCACGATCGCGGCCGACCTCATGCACCGCGGTGTCGTCGAGCGCATCGTCGTCGTCACCCCGACCGACCACCTGAAGACCCAGTGGGCGCTGGCGGCGTCGGGGCTCGGCATCCGCCTCGAGCCGGCGCTCGCCGGTGCCATGCCGCCGGGGTTCGACGGGTACTGCGTCACCTACGCCGGGCTCGCGGTCAACCCCAACGGCCACCGCGTCCGCATCGACGCCCGCAAGACGCTCGTCATCCTCGACGAGGTCCACCACGCCGCCGACGCCCTCTCGTGGGGCGACGCGGTGCAGGAGGCCTGTGAGGGAGCCACCCGGCGCCTCTCGCTCACCGGGACCCCGTTCCGGTCCGACGACAACCCCATCCCGTTCGTCACCTACGCCCCGCAGCGCGACGGCACGAAGCAGAGCGTGGCCGACTACGCCTACGGGTACGGTCGCGCGCTCCGTGACGGCGTGGTCCGGCCGGTGCTGTTCATGGCCTACTCGGGGCAGATGCACTGGCGCACTCGCGCCGGCGACGAGGTCGCCGCACGGCTGGGCGAGCCGCTCACGAAGGACGCGACCGCCCAGGCCCTGCGCACCGCCCTCGATCCGGAGGGTTCCTGGATGCCCACGGTGCTGCGCGCCGCGCACCGGCGGCTGATGGAGGTCCGGCGCGACATCGCCGACGCCGGTGGGCTCGTGATCGCAACGGACCAGGACTCGGCCCGTGCGTACGCCAGGCTCCTGGCCGACATCACCGGTGAGGTCCCCACCGTGGTGCTCTCGGACGAGACGGGCGCCAGCGCCCGGATCGCCGAGTTCTCGGCGTCGATGTCGCCGTGGCTGGTCGCGGTGCGCATGGTCAGCGAGGGTGTCGACATCCCCCGACTGGCCGTCGGCGTGTACGCCACCACGGTCGCCACGCCCCTGTACTTCGCCCAGGCCGTCGGACGCTTCGTGCGAGCACGCCGCCGGGGCGAGACGGCGTCGATCTTCCTGCCGAGCGTCGCCGGCCTGCTCGGTCTGGCCGCCGACCTCGAGGCCGAGCGCGACCACGTGGTCGGCCGTCCGGTCAAGGACGAGGGTGATCTCTTCGCCGCCGAGGCCGAGATGCTGGCCCGCGCCCAGGCAGGGGAGTCGGCGTCGGCCGAGCTGGAGCAGGGGACCTACCAGGCGCTCGGCAGCGAGGCCGACTTCGACCGCGTGCTCTTCGACGGCGGCGAGTACGCCGGTGCCGTCTCGGACTCCCTCGACGACGACGACCTCGACTTCCTCGGCATCCCCGGTCTGCTGGAGGCCGACCAGGTCGCCGAGCTGCTGCGCGCGAAGCGGTCCAAGCACGCGTCGGCCCCGCGGGCAGCGGCGTCGCGCACCGCCGCCGACGTCGCCCACGAGAAGCGCAGCGAGCTCCGGCGCGAGCTGAACGGCCTGGTCGGTGCCTGGCACCGGCGCACCGGGCAGCCCCACGGCGTCACCCATGCCCAGCTGAGGTCGCAGGCCGGCGGGCCGGCCGCCGCGCTGGCCACCGTCGAGCAGCTGCAGCAGCGCGTCGACCTCCTGCGCAGCTGGGCTCTCCGGGCGTCGGGCTGAGCGCGCCGTAGCGTGGCCCCATGACCCTGCCTCTGGTGACCCGCGTGTTCGGCGTCCTCGAACGTCTGTCGTCGACCCCGATCGAGGAGGTCGACGACTTCGCGCAGCGGCGTGAGCAGCGGCTGAGGCTCCAGCGCTCGCCCGTCGGGCGCTGGCTCTTCGGCACCGCCGACCCCGCGGTGCGCACGACCGAGCACCTGGTCGACGTCGACGGCCGTCCGCGCCGCTTCCTGCAGCACCGGCTCGTCGGGGGTCCGGCCGCCACGACCGCACCGCCGGTGGTGCTCAACCTGCACGGCGGTGGCTGGGTGCAGGGCAACCCCGAGCAGTCGGCCTGGTTCGCGAGCCGCGTGGCGGCACGGACGGGTGCCGTGGTGCTGTCGTTCGACTACCGGCTGGCGCCGGAGCACCCGTTCCCCGCCGGCGTCGACGACGCGTGGGCGGCGCTGCAGTGGGTCGTCGAGCACGCCGAGGAGCTCGACGTCGATCCCGAGCGGGTGGCCGTGATGGGCGACAGCGCCGGTGGCGGCCTCGCGGCGACGGTCGCGCTGATGGCCCGGGACGCCGGCGCGCCGCGTCTGCGCGCCGAGGTGCTGGTCTACCCCGGGGTGGAGGCGTACGACCGGTGGCCGAGCGAGGACGAGTTCGCCGACGCGCCCGTGCTGACCTCGTCGAACATGCGGGGCTTCGTGCGGCGCTACCTCGGCGACCAGTACGGCACGCTGGACTGGCGCGCGTCACCCATCCGCGCCGCGTCGCACGCAGGGCTGCCGTCGACGCTGGTGCTGGTGGCCGGGCACGACCCGCTGGCCGACAACGGTCGCCGCTACGCGGCCCAGCTGGGGGAGCAGGGTGTGCACGTGGTGCTCCAGGAGTTCCCCGAGGCGCTGCACGGCTTCATCAGCCTCCCGGGCGTGAGTCCGTCGGCCGCCGACGCGGTGCAGGCCACGTCGGCGTTCCTGCGCGACGTGCTCTGAGCGCGCCCGCGTCGGGCCGGGATCGACACGTCAGAGGTAGGTAGGGCACCGAACCGACGGACCCCAGGTAGGTCTCGCACCTCATCAGAGCCGGGATCGGTGCGTCCCCTACCTCCGACAGCGTGCGGCCGCTCAGGCGTCGAGCACGGTGGGCACGACCTCGTCGACGATCGTCACCAGCGTGGCGCGGAGCAGCACGTGCACCTGTGCGCGGTCGAGCGTGCCCTGGAGGAGCCACTCGCGCGCAGCCGAGCGCGCCAGGTTCCCGTAGGTGCGGACGAGGGCCCGCAGGAGCTCCTGGGGTGCGCCGCCCGGGGTGAGTCCGACCGCCTCGAGCACGCGGTCGACGGTGGCCCCCTCCGCCTCGTCGAGGATCTGCTCCAGGGCGGGGTCGCGGCCCAGGCCGTGGGCGTCGGCCGCAGCGATCCAGGTGGTGCCGGCCGCCTCGAGGGAGTCGACGTACCAGGTCACCGCGGCGTCGATCCGCTCGTGCACGGTGCCCCGGGGCAGGGACTCCACGGCCACCGACGGCACCGTGGCGGCCTCGCGCACCACCTCGAGGTAGAGGTCGCGCTTGGTGCCGAAGTAGTGGTTGATGAGTCCCCGCGCCACGCCCGCGTCGCGCGCGATGCCCGCCAGGGACACGTCGGGGTAGGGCCGTGCCGCGAAGGCGGTGGTGGCCGCGGCGAGGATCTCCGACCGTCGCTGGTCGGCGCCGAGCCGTTGCCAGCGTGGTCCCTCGGGAGTCGTCGTCACCCGACGAAGCCTGCCACGGCGGGCCGCCGGAGTGCTCGGGCGTTGACGGCGCGCCCGAGCGGTGGCATTGTTGGCGCCGCGCCAACAAGAGTGACGCGACCCACCCCGACCGCCGGACGGAGATCGAGCGATGCGGATCCCAGGCCTGCTGCCCCGCGACCACTGGGTCGAGCGCATCGAGTCGCTCGACCCGACGACCGACTACGAGGACATCTCGCGCATCACGGGACACCACGAGTTCCCCTGGGACATCCAGCAGGCGCTCAGCTTCGCGCTGTTCCGCACGTACGCCGTCCCCAGCATCGGCCGGCTCCTCGGCGCCACGGAGGAGTTCACCGAGCGCACCCAGAAGCGCCACGACGACACGGTGATCGTGCTCGAGACGGTGCTCGAGGACGGTCTGGAGAATCCGCAGGGACGTGCGGCGATCCGTCGGATGAACCAGATGCACGGCAGCTACGACATCGCCAACGACGACATGCTGTACGTGCTCTGCACGTTCGTCGTCGCCCCTGTGCGCTGGATCGAGGAGTTCGGCTGGCGCCCCCTGACCGAGACCGAGAAGGTCGCGGCCGTGCAGTACTACCGCCGGTTGGGACGTCTCATGGGGATCACCGGGATGCCCGAGGACCTCGCCGGCTTCGAGCGGCACATGGACGAGTACGAGTCCAGGCACTTCGCCTTCGACCCGGGGGCCCGGGCCGTCGCCGACTCGACGTTGGCGCTCTTCGCCGACTTCTACCCCCGGCCGCTGCGGCGCGTCATGCGGGTCTTCGCCGTGGCGCTCCTGGACGCGCCGCTGAGGCGCGCGTTCGACTACCCCGACCCCCCGCGCTGGGTGCAGGGTCTCGCTCGACGGTCCCTGCGCCTGCGGGGGAGGGCCGTGCGCCTGCTGCCACCGCGTCGCCGGCCCTACGACCCGCGCCGGTCGCACCGGATCCGCAGCTATCCCGGCGGCTTCATGGTCGAGCGGCTCGGCACGTTCCCGTCGTCGATGCCGGCCGACGTGGCCTGACGGCGCATACGGCGGGGTCTGGTCGCACCACCGAAGAACCGGTACGGTCGTACCGGATCGAGGTGTGACTCATGGGTAGGTTCGTCGTTGGACCCGGCATGACACGCAGGCGTCGGCACCGCTGGGGCATCGCGGTCGTGGTCGTGACCATGACGCTGACCGCGGCGATGCTGCCCGCCTACGTCACCTGGACCGAGCAGTTCCACGGGGACGCGACGACCGCCGCCGCCGACTCCGCCCTCGACGGCACGGTCCTCGATGGGGGCGACGCCGCTGCGGTCTCCGTCCTCCAGGGCGGCGCAGGGAACGACGGCCACGACCACGTGCACAACGATCCCGCCACGAAGAACGCCGTGTCACGGACACCGGACTCCGCCGGGACCGCCGCTCGCACGAGCGCCACGCAGGCCGCCGCCGGTCGTTCGGCCGTGGAGGCGCAACGGGCCGAGAAGGACCCGACGTTGCTTCCCGGGATGGCACCGGCGAAGAGGACGTCGGTCCCCGCGGACCGCTACGCCATGGCGGGCGGCTGCTACGCGCTGCAGGGCCCCGACGGCCGGTGGGTCCGCCGCTCCGGCGCCGGCTGGACCACCTCGGCGACGAGCGTCGCCGACGCGGAGCCGTTCCACTTCCAGGCCACCGACCTCGGCAGCTACCTGCTGTTCGCGAAGGACGAGAGCTTCCTCTCGGTCGGGCTGCTGGGCGTGGTGGGCCGTACCTCCACCGCGTCGGCGAGGACCACCTGGACGGTCGAGCGCACCGCGAAGGGCTTCACGTTCGCGCGTGGTGCGAAGGTGCTCGGTGCCGACGCCCGTGGACGGCTCACCGAGCGGGCCTCGACGCCGTTCGCCCTCAGGCTCACGACCGGCTGCGCGGCCTGGCCGGAGATCACCACGAACGTGAAGGGGGAGCCGCACCGCGGTGCCTCGCCCTTCCAGGAGGTGCGCGGCTACCTCGACGCACACACCCACGGCATGGCCTTCGAGTTCCTCGGTGGGCAGGTGCACTGCGGTCGCCCGTGGAGCCCGTACGGCGTCAAGGCCGCGCTCGTCGACTGCCTCGACCACCAGCTGGCCAACGGTGCGGGTGCCCTGCTGGAGAACCTCATGAGCAAGGGCGGCACGCCCGTCGGCTTCCACGACCCCGTCGGCTGGCCGACGTTCAAGGACTGGCCGGCGCCGGACTCCCTGACCCACGAGGGCACCTACTACAAGTGGATGGAGCGGTCGTGGCGCGGCGGGCAACGCCTGTTCGTGAACCTCCTGGTCGAGAACAACCAGCTGTGCACCGTCTACCCGCTCAAGCGGAACTCCTGCGACGACATGGACAGCATCCGTCTGCAGGCCAAGCAGATGCGCAACCTGGAGCGGTACGTCGACGCCCAGCACGGCGGCCCGGGCAAGGGCTGGTACCGGATCGTCACCGACCCGTTCGAGGCGCGGAAGGTCATCAACGACGGCAAGCTCGCCGTCGTCATGGGCATCGAGACCAGCGTGCTGTTCGGCTGCTCCACCAAGCTCGACCAGCCGCAGTGCACGAAGGCGGAGATCGACCGTCAGCTCGACGAGGTGCACGACCTCGGTGTCCGCCAGATGGAGCTGGTCAACAAGTTCGACAACGCCCTGTCCGGAGTGGCCGGCGACACCGGTGGCATCGCGCCGCTCATCAACGGCGCCAACTTCCTGGAGACCGGGTCCTTCTGGGACATGAGGACGTGCGAGAACGGCCAGGAGGGGGTCGAGGACCGCAGCCAGCTCACGGCGCCCACGCTGGTGCCCGAGCAGGACGCGCTGTTCGGCGCGATCGCGAAGCTCTACATCCCGGTCAAGCTCCCGCTGTACGCCTCGGGTCCGCACTGCAACGCGCGCGGCCTCACGTCGCTCGGTGACCACACGATCCTGCGGATGGCCGAGAAGAAGATGCTGTTCGACCCGGACCACATGAGCGTCGCGGCACGGAAGTCCTCCCTCGACCTGGTGGAGCGGATCGACTACCCGGGCGTCCTGTCGAGCCACTCGTGGTCGACTCCCGACGCCTACCCCCGCATCTACCGGGCCGGTGGTGTCATCACCCCCTACGCCGGCGACAGCGACGGCTTCGTCGAGAAGTGGCGCCAGCACCTCGCCTGGGCCGACCCGCGCTACTACTTCGGGTTCGGGTTCGGCGCCGACACCAACGGTCTCGGTGCCCAGGGCGACCCGCGTGGCGCCGACGTCCCCGACAAGGTCACCTACCCGTTCAAGGGGCTGGGCGGGGTGACGATCGACAAGAACGTGAGCGGCACCCGCGTGTACGACATCAACACCGACGGCGTGGCCCACTACGGGCTGTACCCCGACTGGATCGAGGACCTGCGCAAGCAGGGCGGGCAGGCCATCGTCGACGACATGGCCCGAGGCGCCGAGGCGTACCTGCAGACGTGGGAGCGCGCCGAGGGCGTCGCCAACGACGGCTGCCGCGACCGCGCGGCCCGCCCGAGCGACGCGGTCGTCACGCGGCTGAGGACGGGCTCGTCCGTCGAGAGCGTCCTCAGGAAGGTGGGTCAGCCGCACAGCCGGCTCGGGACCAGCTTCGGCTACTGCACGAAGACCTCGGCGGGTACCACCAGGAAGCGCACCGCCACCTTCACCCCGAGCGGCACGCTGAAGAAGGTGGTCTGAGGCCCGTCGTGCTGGACCCGTCCGGGCCCCGTCTCGGGGGTGCCCGGCCGGCGAGGGAAGTCTTCGGCGCCGTGCGGCGTTGACCCCCGTATGCGCTTGTCCGTCCTCGACCTCGTCCCCGTCCGCACCGACCAGACGACGTCCGACGCCGTCGCGGCCTCCGTGCAGCTCGCCCAGACCGCCGACCGGCTCGGGTTCGAGCGCTACTGGGTGGCCGAGCACCACAACATGGCCGCGGTCGCCGCCACCAGCCCTCCGGTGCTGATCGGCATCCTCGCGTCGGCCACCGACCGGATCCGGGTCGGATCCGGCGGGGTGATGCTGCCGAACCACGCGCCGCTGGCCGTGGCCGAGCAGTTCGCGCTGCTCGAGGCCGCCTACCCGGGCCGCATCGACCTGGGCATCGGTCGCGCCCCGGGATCGGACCCCGTCACGTCGTGGGCCCTGCGGGGTGCCGCCGGGCGCGACGACACCGACGTCGAGAACTTCCCGCAGTACCTCGACGACGTCACCGCGCTGATGGACGGTCGCGGTGTCCGCGTGCCGATCCCGCAGCGTGAGTACATCCTCAAGGCCACGCCCGTCGCCGCCTCCACGGCGCGCCTGTGGCTGCTGGGCTCGTCGATGTACTCGGCGCAGCTCGCGGCTGCGAAGGGTCTGCCCTACGTGTTCGCCCACCACTTCTCCGGTCACGGCACGGAGGAGGCGCTCGCCCACTACCGCGCGAACTTCCGTCCCTCGGACCTGGCGGACCGGCCCACCACCTTCCTCACGGTCAACGCCTCGGTCGCCGCCACCGAGGCCGAGGCCCACGCCCAGGCCCTGCCGAACCTGCAGAACATGGCACGGCTGCGCACCGGCCAGCCCCTGACGGCACTCGACCTGGTCGAGACCGCGCTCGCCACGGACCTGCCGTCGCAGCAGCAGGCCATGGTCGACGCGGGGTCCGCCCGCTCGGTCGTCGGCGACCCGGCGGGTGCCGCCGCGCAGGTGCGCGAGCTGGCCGACCGGTTCGACGTCGACGAGGTCATGCTGCACCCGGTCGGGTCGGCCCGCCTGGGCACCGACCCGCGCACCTCGCCGGCGCGTGACGAGACCCTCGAGCTGCTCGCGAAGGAGCTGCTCTGAGGGTGTGCGGCGCGCGTTCACCGCGCTGACGCCGCGCGTTCAGATGTGCCGGTCAGGCTGGCGCCATGAAGCACACACTGACCCGTCGCGACGTCCTCGCCTCGATCCCGGTGGTCGCCCTGGGCGCGCTGCTGTTCGTGCTGCCGCCCGCCCCGGACCAGCCGCAGAACGCGTCGACCGCCTCCGCGGTCAGCGCTCCGTGACGCGGACGCCCGCCTCCGCCAGCTCCTGACGCAGCGCCGGGAGGCCGGCCGGGCTCACCGCCGCGGTCAGCCCTTCGACGACGTGCACCGTGAAGCCCTCGCGCACGCCGTCGAGTGCGGTCGCGCGCACGCAGTGGTCGGTCGCGATGCCCACGACGTCGAGCGTCGTGATGCCGCGCTGGCGCAGCCACGCGGTCATGGAGTCACCCGCCTCCGTGGCGCCCTCGAAGCCGGAGTAGGCCGCCTCGTACTCGCCCTTGAGGAAGACGGCGTCGAACAGGTCGGTCGTCAGTGGCGCGTGCAGCTCTGCGCCGGACGTCCCGACCACGCAGTGCCGTGGCCAGGAGTCCACGAAGTCCGGGGTGTCGGAGAAGTGCGCCCCGGGATCGATGTGGTGGTCGCGCGTGGCGACGACCGTCGCGTACCGTCCCTCGGCCACCAGGTCGGCGACCCGACGCGCGACGTCGGCCCCGCCGGCCACCGCGAGCGACCCGCCCTCGCAGAAGTCGTTCTGCACGTCCACCACCACGAGTGCGGTCGTCTGGTCGGGCACGGGTCCTCCTCGGTTCGGCTTCGGTCCAGGGTAGGTCGCAGGCGGGACGAGCTGCGGGGAGCACGGCGTCGGGCGGTGGTCCCGGTCGTCGTGCGACGGCCCGTGGTGCCGCCAGGACTCAGTGCTCGAGGACGGTCTCGATCACGGGCTCACCCCGCGAGAGCTTGCGCGCCGCGGAGGGCAGCTCGGCGATCGCCGACACGTGACGTGCACGAGCGTCGTCCAGCGTGTCGTGGTGCACGCGCCGACCCCCCTCGACGAACGGCACCAGGAGCGCGCGGTCGTCGCCGTCGTCGACCGGGGGAGTGCCGATGCCCACGACCTCGGCCTGGGCGGTCCCGGAGGACGAGAGCCTGCGCAGCGCCCACTTGCGTCCGCCGACGCTGGCCTTGTCGACGCTCTTCTTGGCCACCGGCTGCATCGTCCCGGCGTCGTCCTCGCGCGCGACGAGCTTGTAGACGAACCCCGACGTGGGAGCGCCGGACCCCGTGACCAGCGACGTGCCGACGCCGTAGCCGTCGACGGGGGCGGCCGCCAGGGTGGCGATCGCGTGCTCGTCGAGGTCGCTCGTGACCACGATCCGCGTCTCGGTGGCCCCGAGCGAGTCGAGCTGCTCGCGGACCTGGTGGGCGAGCGAGGGCAGGTCGCCGGAGTCGATCCGGACGGCACCGAGCGACGGTCCCGCCACCTCGACGCCGGTGCGGACCGCCTCGGCGATGTCGTAGGTGTCGACCAGCAGGGTGGTCGCGGAGCCGAGCGACTCCACCTGCGCGGTGAACGCGTCGCGCTCGCTGTCGTGGAGCAGGGTGAACGAGTGCGCGCTCGTGCCGGCCGTGGGGATGCCGTGCGTCCGGCCCGCCTCCAGGTTCGACGTGGTGGCGAATCCCGCCACGTAGGCGGCACGCGCCGCCGCGACCGCCGACCACTCGTGGGTCCGTCGCGAGCCCATCTCGATGCACGGGCGACCGCCCGCGGCGCCGACCATGCGTGCCGCGGCCGACGCGATCGCCGAGTCGTGGTTGAGGATCGACAGGAACAGCGTCTCCAGGACCACGGCCTCGGCGAAGGTGCCCTCCACGACGAGGACGGGCGAGGCGGGGAAGTACAGGTCGCCCTCGGCGTAGCCCCACACGTCACCGGTGAAGCGGTAGTCGGCCAGCCAGTCGCACGTCGCCTCGTCGACGACCCGACGCTCCCGCAGCCAGGCGATCGCGTCGGCGTCGAAGCGGAACGACTCGAGGGCGTCGAGCAGGCGACCCGTGCCGGCGACCACGCCGTAGCGGCGTCCGGTGGGGAGTCGCCGGGCGAAGAGCTCGAAGACGGACCTGCGGTGCGCGGTCCCGTCGGCGAGGGCCGCCTGCAGCATCGTCAGCTCGTAGTGGTCGGTCAGCAGTGCCGTGGTCACGGCCACAGCCTAGGTCCGTCCGGTTTCGCACGCGTGCGGCGCTGCGTCACAATGGAGAGGTGACCACTCCGGCCCCGGTCGAGCTCGACGAGCCCGCCTCCGACCTCCGCCTCGCGCTGGAGGACCCGTGGGTCACGATCGTGTGGAACGACCCCGTGAACCTCATGTCGTACGTGGCCTACGTGTTCCGCGCCTACTTCGGCTACTCCGACGAGAAGGCGACCGAGCTGATGCTGGCCGTGCACCACGAGGGTCGCGCGGTCGTGTCGAGCGGGAGCCGTGAGCAGATGGAGCGCCACGTGCAGGCCATGCACGAGTACGGCCTGTGGGCCACGCTGCAGACGTCGGACACGATCTGATGCGCCCGTTCAAGCGCCGCCGACGCGGCGGGGTCGTCGCGACGTTCGAGCCCGAGGAGGCGCACGTCCTGGCCAACCTGGCCGGTCAGGTCGTCGAGCTGCTCCGTGACCGCAACGGCACGCCGGAGTCCGACCCCGACCCGCTCGCCGCGCAGCTGGGCATGGGCGGTCCCTCCCTGCCGCCGGAGGACCCGGTGCTGCGCCGCCTCCTGCCCGACGCCTACGGCGACGACGCCGAGGACTCCGCCGAGTTCCGCCGCTTCACCGAGCGGTCCCTCACGAGCGCCAAGGTCGAGAACGCCGAACGAGTCATCGCGTCCCTCGTCTCCGGTGGTATGGGGCTGGACGAGGACGACGGCCCCGAGGTCGTCGTCGAGGTCGAGCTCGACGACGCCGAGGTCCAGGCCTGGCTGCGGACGCTCACCGACATCAGGCTCTCGATCGCCGTGCGGCTCGGCATCGACTCCGACGACGACGCCCTCTTGGTCGCCGAGAGCGACGACCCGGCGGTCCAGGCGATGTCCGACGTGTACGACTGGCTCGGCTACGTCCAGGAGACCCTCGTCGGGGCCCTCACGTGACCGGTTCCGGGACCGTGTACCCGGAAGGGCCGCGCCGCCTCGGTGCCACGGACGGCCGGGCGCACCAGGTCCTCGGGCTGTCGCTCTTCCTGGTGTGCCCGGTCGCCACCGTGGTGTGGGGCGTGGCGAGCACGTGGCGCACGCCCGAACCGTTCCTGGCGACGCTCGTCGCGCAGGTGCTGGCCATCGGCTACCTCGTCTGGCTGAGCCGGGCCTGGGCCCGACCCGCGCGCAGACCCGGCGGCGCCGACCTCGCGCTCGCCGTCGTCCCGCTCGTGCTGAGCGCGCTCGGTCTGTGGCTGCTGCAGGAGCTCGCGACGTCGTACGGGATCCGGACCAGCGCGGTGCCACGGGTTCGTCAGGGGATCGCCTTCGACACCGACATCGCCTACCTCGCGTCGCTCGGTGCCGTGGCGGCCTCGGTCCTGGCCGCGCTCGTCCTGCTCGCGCTCCTGCTGCGCGCCCGTCGCGTCACCTCGCGCCCCATCACCTCGAGCCCCACCGGGTAGGCGCCCGGAGGGTCAGCGGTCGGCTCCCTCGAGCACCGCGGCCATCGCCGTGTGCCCGCGCTGGCGGGCCAGCTGGAGCGCTGTCCGCCCCTGCTGGTCGGTGATCGTCGGGTCCGCCCCGGCGTCGAGCAGCGCCTGCACCAGGTCGCGGTGCCGTCGGCCGCCGTCGCCGAGCACCACGGCCTCCAGCAGTGCCGTCCACCCCAGGTCGTTGACGTGGTCGAGGTCGACGTCGGTCGACACGACCCAGCGCACGTACTCCAGGTGGCCGCGCTCGCTCGCGGGGATGGGGGAGAGGCCACCGAACCGGTTGCGCAGCGTCAGGTCGGCCCCGGCGGCGAGCAGGAGGCGGCCCATCGGGACGCTGCCGGTGACGCCGGTGACGAGCCAGGGCGTGTCGGACCGGTCGTCCACGGCGTTCGGGTCGGCGCCGAGGCGCACGAGCAGGCGCGCGACGTCGAGGTGGTCCGCCGCGGCGGCGAGCAGCAGCGGCGTGCGGTCGCGCCCGTCACGGGCCTCGATCCGTGCCCCGCGCGCCAGGGCCGTCGCGGTCTCGCGGGCGTCACCACGTGCAGCGGCATCGAGGAGCCGTTCGTCGAGGCGTTCCTGCTCGGCCCGGGTGGGCGGCGTCGTGGGCGTCGGCGTCGGTGACGGCGTCGAGGTCGCGCTCGGGCCCGGGCTGTCGGCAGCCGTCGTCCGCTCGGGCTCGGGAGCGTCGCCTGCGGTGCAGGCCGCCAGCACGAGCCCGGTCGCGAGGGCGAGAGCGAGCACCGGGGACGGTACGAGCGAGGTCATCGGGTCCCCTCCAGGGCCTCGAGGCTCGTGCGGGCATGGGCGCCGAGCGCCTGCTCCAGCCGTGCGCCGTCACCGGACTCCAGGGCGTCGACGAGCGAGACGTGCTGGGCGTGGATGAGCCCGGGGTCGGCGTGCCTGCGCAGGAGCCACCCCAGCACCTGGCGGAGGGGACGCGTCGTCTCGCGCACCATCGGCGCCGGTGCCAGGTCCGTCAGCACGTCGTGGAACCTGGCATTCATCTCGACGGCGTCGTCGTGCCGGTCGTCGGCCAGGGCCCGTGCCCCGCGGTCCAGCACCTCGCGCAGCTCCGCGACGTCCGTGCGCGCGACCAGCATCCGTCGGCAGGCCACGGCGTCGAGCGCGTGCGCGATCTCGAGCAGCTCGGCGACGTCGTCGGCCCTGTGCTCGCGCACGGCCACTCCGCCGGTGCGCCGCTCGACGGCGAAGCCCTCGGCGACCAGGGTCTGCAACGCCTCGCGCACGGGGATTCGCGACAGCCCGAGACGATCGGCGAGGTGACGCTCCACGAGACGCTCGCCCGGAGCGATCTCGCCGGAGACCACCAGGGCGCGCAGCCGCTCGGTGGCGTCGTCGACGGCGAGAGCCCCCTGGGCGCGAGACTTTGGCATACCAAAATCGTACCGGGTGGATGCACGTCCGTCTCAGCGCTCAGGCGTCGCCCTGCGCCCGCGGCAGGCGTCGATAGACTCGCGGCCGTGCTCACCATCGACCGCGCGACCCACGACGCGATCATCGCCCACGCCCGCCGGGACCACCCCGACGAGGCGTGCGGGGTCGTGGCGGGTCCGATCGACTCCGACCGTCCCGCCCGGCTCGTGCCCATGGTGAACGCGGCGATGTCGCCCACGTTCTACGAGTTCGACTCGACCGACCTGCTGCGCCTCTACCGCGACATGGACGACCGCGACGAGGAGCCCGTCGTGATCTACCACTCGCACACCGCCACCGAGGCCTACCCGTCACGCACCGACGTGAACCTCGCCTCCGAGCCCGGCGCCCACTACGTGCTCGTCTCCACCCGTGACGGCGCCGACGTCGAGGGGACGGCGGTCGACTTCCGCTCCTACCGCATCGTCGACGGCGAGGTCACGGAGGAAGAAGTCCGCGTCGTCGAGCGTTACGACGACTGAACCCCCGAACACATCCCCCGAGAACCGGAAGAGAGTGACGGCACCGATGGCCATCGAGGTCCGCATCCCGACCATCCTGCGCACGTACACCGACGGCGAGCGCGCCGTCGAGAGCAAGGGCGCCACCGTGGCCGAGCTCGTCGAGAACCTGGAGTCGGCCCACGCCGGCATCAAGGACCGCCTCGTCGAGGAGGGCGACCAGGGCGTGGCCGTCCGGCGCTTCGTGAACGTGTACGTCAACGACGAGGACATCCGGTTCACCGGTGGCCTCGAGACGGCGCTCTCCGACGGCGACACGGTCGTCATCCTGCCCGCCGTCGCCGGCGGCGCAGTGCCTGATCGCCGCCCCAGCCGATCGTGGGGCCCCGGCACCCCCGCCAGGGCCCAGTGACCCGTTTCGAGAGCCTGGCGCAGACGGTCGGGGGCACCCCGCTCGTCGGCCTGCCCGCGCTGTCGCCGAGCGACGACGTGCGCCTCTGGGCCAAGCTGGAGGACCAGAACCCGACCGGGTCCATCAAGGACCGCGCGGCGCTGGCCATGATCGAGGCCGCCGAGGCCGACGGTCGACTCACGCCCGGCTGCACGATCCTCGAGCCCACCAGCGGCAACACGGGCATCTCCATGGCCATGGTCGCCAAGCTGCGCGGCTACCGGATGGTCTGCGTCATGCCCGAGAACACCTCCGAGGAGCGCCGCCAGCTGCTGCGCATGTGGGGCGCCGAGATCATCCCGTCGCCCGCCGCTGGCGGCTCCAACGAGGCCGTGCGCGTCGCGAAGGGCATCTCCGAGGAGCACCCGGACTGGGTGATGCTCTACCAGTACGGCAACCCCGCCAACGCCGAGGCGCACTACCGAGGCACGGGCCCGGAGATCCTCGCCGACCTGCCCGAGGTCACCCACTTCGTGGCCGGGCTGGGCACAACCGGCACGCTCATGGGCACCGGGCGGTTCTTCCGCGAGGCCAAGCCCGACGTGCGCATCGTCGCCGCCGAGCCGCGCTACGGCGAGCTCGTCTACGGACTGCGCAACCTCGACGAGGGCTTCGTGCCCGAGCTCTACGACGCGTCGCTGATCGACGCCCGGTTCAGCGTCGGCCCGCGTGACGCGGTGCGCCGCGTGCGCGAGCTCCTCGAGGCCGAAGGCATCTTCGCCGGCATCTCCACCGGCGCGATCCTGCACGCCGCACTGGCCCAGGCGACCAAGAGCCAGAAGGCCGGCGAGCGCGCCGACATCGTCTTCATCGTCTGCGACGGCGGCTGGAAGTACCTGTCGACCGGCGCCTACGAGGGCACGCTCGACGAGGCCGAGGACGCCCTCGACGGCCAGCTCTGGGCCTGAGCCCCCAGACCGGTCGAAGGGGCTGGTCGGCGGGGTCGGCGCCGGTGACGGTTCCGGGTCGCCGCTGCCTCCGCTAGCCTCACGGTGTGCGCGACATCGTGGTCTTCTCCGGAAGCGCCCACCGCTCCCTCGCCGAGGCCATCTGCAACGAGCTCGGCACCACCCTCTCCCCGTCGGAGACCGTGCGCTTCAGCAACGACTGCCTGCAGTCGCAGCTGCACGCCAACTGCCGCCAGCGCGACGTCTACATCGTCCAGCCGCTGGTGCCGCCGACGCAGGACCACCTCATGGAGCTGCTGCTCATGGTCGACGCGGCGCGCGGCGCGTCGGCGGCCTCGATCACCGTGGTGGTGCCGCACTACGCCTACGCGCGGTCGGACAAGAAGGACGCGTCGCGCATCTCCATCGGCGGCAAGCTGGTGGCCGACATGATGGCCACGGCCGGCGTGAGCCGCGTGGTCACCATGACCCTGCACGCGCCCCAGGTGCACGGGTTCTTCTCGATGCCGCTCGACCACCTGACCGCCATCGGTGAGCTGGCCGACCACTACCGCGGGTCCGACCTGAGCAACGCGGTGGTCGTCTCGCCCGACTTCGGCAACGCCAAGACGGCCTCGCAGTTCGCGCGGCTGCTCGGCCTGCCGGTCGCGGCGGGCAGCAAGCAGCGCAAGGCCGACGACAAGGTCGTCATCGACGCCATCGTCGGCGACGTCTCGGGCAAGCGCGCGATCGTGCTCGACGACGAGATCGCCACCGGCGGCTCCATCGTCGAGCTCGTGTCGATGCTGGAGACCCAGGGCGTCACCGAGATCTCGGTGGCCTGCACCCACGGGCTGTTCACCGGCAAGGCGGTCGAGCGGCTGCGCGACCACCCGGGCATCGCCGAGGTGGTCACCACCGACACCGTGCCGCCGCCCGCGGACTGGCCCGAGCTGCGGGTCCGCTCGGTCGCGCCCCTGTTCGCCCAGGCCATCGCCCGCATCCATGCCGGCGAGTCGGTCAGCAGCCTCTTCGACGGCGTCGACCCCACCCACGCGCCGCCGCAGCCCAAGCTCCCGCTCTAGGCGCTCCGGCAGTCCAGCCCGGGGGTGGCGACGGACGCCCGACGGAGGTCCGTGGTGAGCGGGTCGCCTCTCACGCACCGGGACGGGCGTGCCGACGTCCCGGGACCGGACTAGGGTCGAGCGACGACGAAGGGGGTCGCGCGTGAGGCGACGATTCATGGGGGTGCTGGCCGGGCTCGTGCTCGCGGTGCTGGCGCCCCTGCTGCTGGCAGGTCCGGCGCAGGCCGCCGACGGCGGTTCCGGCGACGGCAGTGCTGGCGAGGGCGGGGGCCGCGAGGTCGTCGTCGGCACGGAGGGCACCTACCCGCCGTTCTCGTTCAACGAGGGCGGTGAGCTGACCGGCTACGACATCGAGGTCATCAAGGCCGTCGCCGACGAGGCCGGCTGGCAGCTGCGGTTCGTGCAGTCGCAGTTCGACGCGCTCTTCGGGGCGCTCGACTCCGGGCGCATCGACGTGATCGCCAACCAGATCACCATCAACCCCGAGCGCGAGGAGAGCTACGCGTTCAGCGAGCCGTACACCTACTCGCGCGGTGTGATCGTGGCCAAGAAGGGCAACGACTCGATCTCGACCCTCGCCGACCTGAAGGGGCTCACGACGGCGCAGTCGGCCACCAGCAACTGGTCGCAGGTGGCGAAGGACGCCGGAGCGAAGATCGAGAACGTCGAGCAGTTCGCCCAGGCCGCCGACCTCGTGGCCCGCGGTCGGGTCGACGCGATCGTCAACGACAACATCGCGGTGCTGGACTACCTGGCCACCACCGGCGACGACCAGATCGAGGTCGTCGGTGACGCCGGCGAGGAGGTCGGCGAGCAGGCCCTCGCCTTCCGCCAGGGCGACGAGGCCCTCGTGCGCGAGGCGGACCAGGCGCTGGACGCCCTCCGCGCCGACGGCACCCTCACGACGATCAGCGAGAAGTACTTCAAGGCCGACGTCTCCGTGGAGGACGGCGGGGACGCCGAGGTCGCCGGCCGGGCGGGCGGGTCGTGGTGGGACTCCGTCCGCGACACCGCGTGGCCGGCGCTCGTCGCCCTCCTGAAGATCACCATCCCGCTCACGGCGGTCAGCTTCGCCATCGGACTCGTCGCGGCCGTGCTCATCGCGCTGGCCCGGATCTCCTCGTCGCGGCTGCTCTCGTGGCCGGCGCGGTTCTTCATCTCGGCCGTCCGTGGCACCCCGCTGCTGCTCCAGCTGTTCGTGGTGTTCTACGCCCTGCCGACGCTCGGCGTCGAGCTGCCGTCGTTCCTGGCGGCCACGCTCGCGCTGAGCGTCAACGTGGCTGGCTACGCTGCGGAGACCGTGCGCGGTGCCCTGCTCGCCGTCCCCGCAGGGCAGCACGAGGCCGCGGCCACGATCGGCATGTCGCGCGCACTCACGCTGCGCCGCGTGGTGCTCCCGCAGGCGGCCAGGATCGCGGTGCCGCCGTTGTCCAACACGCTCGTCTCTCTCGTGAAGGACACCTCCCTCGTGTCTGTGGTGCTGCTGACCGATCCCTTCCGGGTGGTCACGCAGGCTGCCTCCGTCTCCTTCGACTACCTGCCGCTGTTCGTGATGGTGGGCTTCTACTACTGGGTCATCTGCACGCTGCTCACCGCGGCGCAGAATCGGCTCGAGACCCGACTGAACAGGTACGTGACCACATGAGTGCACCCACCGGCCGGATCCCTCTCCTCCAGGCCCGCGGCCTGCGCAAGGCCTTCGACGGCACCGTGGTGCTCGACGGCATCGACCTCGACGTCCCCGAGGGCACGACCACCGCGATCATCGGCCCGTCGGGCTCGGGCAAGACCACGCTGCTGCGCTCCCTCAACGCGCTCACCGTGCCTGACGACGGGACCGTGCGCATCGGCGACGTCTCGGTCGACTTCGGCTCCCTCCCGGCCGGGAAGGAGGGCCGGCACCAGGCGGCTCTCCTGCGCGCCCAGAGCGGGATGGTCTTCCAGTCCCACGAGCTCTTCCCGCACCGCACCGTGCTGGGCAACCTCGTCGAGGGCCCGGTGCAGGTGCAGGGTGAGGACCCCGACGAGGCGGCCGCACGTGCCCGCACGCTCCTGGAGCAGGTGGGACTGTCGGGCCGTGAGGACGCCTACCCCTCGCAGCTCTCCGGGGGCCAGCAGCAGCGCGTGGGCATCGCGCGCGCCCTCGCCCTGCGGCCGCGCGTGGTGCTGCTCGACGAGCCGACGTCGGCGCTCGACCCCGAGCTCGTGGGCGAGGTCCTCGCGGTCGTCCGCGACCTCGCCTCGCAGGGCTGGACCATGGTCGTCGTGACGCACGAGATCCGCTTCGCGGCCGACGTCGCCGACACCGTGGTCTTCGTCGACGGTGGCCACGTGGTCGAGCAGGGGCCGGGGCGCGAGGTCGTCGACGCGCCGCGCGAGGAACGGACGCAGCGCTTCCTCGAGCGCATCCTGCACCCCGGGTGAGCCCGTCGTCGGCGGCCGGGGGTGGCCGTGCCCCCGCCGCGTCCGTAGGCTTTCACCTCGTGGCGGACGCACCGATCGGGATCTTCGACTCTGGCTTCGGTGGACTGACCGTCGCCAGAGCCGTGATCGACCAGCTGCCGCACGAGCCGGTGCTCTACCTCGGCGACACCGCGCGCCAGCCCTATGGCCCGCAGCCGATCCCCGCGGTGCGGGAGTTCGCGCTCGAGTGCCTCGACCACCTGGTCGCCCAGGGCGTGAAGATGCTGGTCATCGCCTGCAACTCCGCGAGTGCAGCCGTGCTGCGTGACGCGCGCGAACGCTACGACGTCCCCGTCGTCGAGGTCATCGTCCCCGCCACCCGGCGGGCGGCCCGCGCCACCCGCAACGGTCGGGTGGGCGTCATCTGCACCCGCGCCACGGCCGCGTCGCGCGCCTACGACGACGCCTTCGCCGCGAACCCCGGCATCGAGCTCGTCACGCAGGCCTGCCCCGACTTCGTCGACCTCGTCGAACGGGGCGTCACGACCGGCCCAGAGGTCGACGCGGCGGCCGAGGAGTACCTGGCCCCGCTGCGCGACGCGGGTGTCGACACCCTGGTGCTCGGCTGCACGCACTACCCTCTCCTGACCGGGGCGATCGCCCTGGCCATGGGCGAGGAGGTCACCTTGGTCTCGAGTGCGGAGGAGACGGCGAAGGACGTCTACGCGCGGCTCGTGCAGGGCGGGCTGCTGCGCGACGTCGAGGCGCCCGCGCCGGAGCACCGGTTCCTCACCACCGGCCGGCCCGACGAGTTCGGCGTGCTCGGCCGTCGCTTCCTCGGGCCCGAGGTCGAGACGGTCGGACAGTTCGCGCAGGTGGTGGCATGAGGCTCACGATCGTCGGCTGCGCCGGATCGTTCCCCGGGCCGGACTCGGCATCCAGCTGCTACCTCGTCGAGCACGACGGCTTCCGCATGCTCGTCGACCTCGGCAGCGGAGCGCTCGGCCCCCTGCAGCGTCACCTCGACCTGCGCGACGTCGACGCGGTCCTGCTCTCGCACCTGCACGCCGACCACTGCTTCGACCTGTCGGGCTTCTACGTGGTCAGCAAGTACCACCCGACGGGCGCGCTGCCGACCATCCCCGTGTACGCCCCTCAGGGCGCCGGTCCGTTCCTCGCGAGCAGCTACGGGCGGTCCGAGGGACTGCAGATGGCCGACCAGTTCGACTTCCGCACCTGGGTGCACGGCGAGGCGGTGCAGATCGGTCCGTTCCTGGTGACCCCGTCGCTCATGGACCATCCCGTCGAGGCCTACGGGATGCGGATCGAGGCCGACGGACGCGTGCTGGCGTACTCCGGCGACACGGCACCCACGGAGGCGCTCGACGACGTGGCGCTCGGCGCCGACGTCTTCCTCTGCGAGGCCTCGTTCGTGGAGTCCGCGACCAACCCGCCGAACCTGCACCTGACCGGTGCGGAGGCCGGCGACTACGCCACCCGCGCCGGCGTCGGCCGCCTCCTCGTGACCCACGTGCCGTCGTGGACCGACCGCGACGAGGTCGCCGCCGACACCCGCTCCACCTTCGCGGGGGACTTCGTCCTGGTCGAGGCCGGGCAGGTCTACGACGTCTGAGCGCCCGTCGGTAGGGTCGCGGACATGACCTCCCGCGAGGACGGCCGCGCCGTCGACGAGCTCCGCCCGATCACGATCACCCGCCACTGGCTCGACCACGCGCAGGGGTCCTGCCTGGTGGAGTTCGGCAAGACGAAGGTGCTGTGCGCCGCGTCGGCCACGGAGGGCGTGCCGCGCTGGCGCAAGGGTTCGGGACTGGGCTGGGTCACGGCCGAGTACGCGATGCTGCCGCAGGCCACGCACGACCGTTCCGCGCGCGAGTCCGTCAAGGGTCGCATCGGTGGCCGCACGCACGAGATCTCGCGGCTCGTGGGCCGTTCGCTGCGCGCCGCGGTGGACTACACGGCGCTCGGTGAGAACACGATCACGATCGACTGCGACGTCCTGCAGGCCGACGGGGGCACGCGCACGGCGGCCATCACCGGCGCCTACGTGGCCCTGGCCGACGCCGTCGCGCACCTGCGCGACAAGGGTGCGCTGGCGGGCGAGCCCCTGGTGCAGTCGGTGGCCGCGGTCAGCGTCGGCATCATCGACGGCACCCCCATGCTCGACCTGCCCTACGTCGAGGACGTGCGCGCCGAGACGGACATGAACGTGGTCATGACGGGCAGCGGCGCGTTCATCGAGGTGCAGGGCACCGCCGAGGGCGCGCCCTTCGTCCGCTCCGAGCTCGACGCCCTCCTGGCCCTGGCCGAGAAGGGCTGCACCGACCTCACCCGCCTCCAGCAGGAGGCGCTCGCCCGATGACCGACGACACGGCGGGGGTGCCGGGCCGTGGGCGGCAGACCAGCACCGTCGTGCTCGCCTCGAACAACGCGAAGAAGCTGGCCGAGCTGCAGCGCATCCTCGCCCCGCTGGTGCCGGGCATCGAGGTGCTGGGCCTGGCCGACGTCGCGGACTACCCGGAGCCGGCCGAGACCGAGCCGACGTTCGAGGGCAACGCCCTGATCAAGGCGCGGGCGTGCCTCGAGGCCACGGGGCTGCCGTCGCTCGCCGACGACTCGGGCCTCTGCGTCGACGCGCTCAATGGCATGCCGGGCGTGCTCTCCGCGCGCTGGTCAGGCGTGCCGAAGGACCAGGGGGGCGACGCGGCCAACAACCGGCTCCTGCTGTCGCAGATCTCCGACGTCCCGCCGGAGCGACGCAGCGCCACCTTCGTCGCCGCCGTCGCGTTCTGCACGCCCGACGGGCAGGAGCACGTCGTCCGGGGCGAGATGCCCGGCCGCATCCTGGCGGGGGAGCAGGGCGAGGGCGGCTTCGGCTACGACCCGCTCTTCGCCGCCGACGGGTTCGACGTGTCGACCGCCGAGCTGAGCCCGTCCGACAAGGATGCGATCAGCCACCGCGGACGGGCGCTCGCGCAGGTCGCGCCGCTGGTCGCCGCGGCGCTCTCGGCCTGACGGGCCTCAGCGCGGCGGGCGGTTCGACAGGGCGGCGATCACGACGTCGCCCAGCGCCTTGCTGCCCTCGAGCGTCGGGTGCACGCCGTCGACGGTGCGGCCCGGCCGGTCCAGGCTTCCCTTGGTGGCCACGTACTCGAGACCGTGACGCTTCGCGGCGGTGTGCACGATGGACGTGATCCGGCGCTGCTGCCACGGGTCCAGCGGGCCCCACGGTGGGCCGAGCACCACGATGCGGGTCGTGCGTGGCAGGCTCCGCCTGACCACGTCGAAGTAGCGGTTGACGGCCTGCTGGACGGCGGCGTCGGTGGACTCGACCAGGCCGCCCTGGCGGCAGGTGGCCCAGTCGTTGCGCCCGCCCTCGACGATGAAGACCGACGGTGCGGGTCCCTCGAAGGCCTCGGGCCGGTCGATGAACCGGTTCCCTCCGCACCGGTGGCCGGGGCGCTGGTAGCCCGAGCCGGACTGGGCGAAGGTGCGCACCTCGGTGTCGAAGTGACGTCCGACGAAGCTCCACCAACCCTGCTGGGGGCTGCCGGGGTCGTCGTCGTAGCGCGCGGTGATGGAGTCGCCCACCACGACCACGCCCTGGGGGAAGGGTCCGGTGCCGGGCTCGGTGCCGATGGCACCCTGCCGCCCCGCGGTGACGCCGAGGCTGATGAGCAGGGCCAGGGCGACGGTGACCAGCACGCGTCGTCCGTGTCCGTGTCGTGCCATGGTCCCCTGCTGTCCTCCCCGAGAAGAGCACCAGCCTACGTCCGCGGACGGCCAGGAACCGATGGATGCGGAGAAGTCACCGAAACGTCATCGGCGCCGGGTCGGTGTCAGGAACCGCCGGCGAAGCAGTGCTGGCGCCAGGCCTCGTAGACCACGATCGCCGCGCAGTTGGCGAGGTTCATGGACCGCCGCGCCGGCAGCATGGGCAGCCGCAGCCGGTCGGTCACGCGAGGGTGCGCGAGCACCTCGTCGGGCAGACCTGACGGCTCGGCGCCGAACAGCAGCACGTCGCCCGGCTCGTACGACACGTCGGCGTAGGAGCGAGTGGCCCCGGTCGTGAACGCGAACACCCGCGCGTCGCCGAGTGCGGCCAGCGCCGTGTCGAGGTCGGCGTGCACGTGGAGGGTCGCCAGGTCGTGGTAGTCCAGCCCGGCGCGCTTCAGCTTCGGCTCGGACAGGTCGAAGCCGAGCGGCTCCACCAGGTGCAGCTCCGCCCCGGTGGCGGCGGCGAGCCGGATCGTGTTCCCGGTGTTGCCCGGGATGCGCGGCTCGTGGAACAGGACACGGAACATGACGCGCTCACTCTAGGATGTCGGCCATGCCTGAAACCCCCGCCCTCGGCCAGCCCCGTGTCCACGTGACCCACACCTTCCGCTCCGCCCCCGCCGACGTGTTCGCCGCGCTCGGCGAGCACGAGAACCTCGGTCCGCTGTTCGGGGCGAACATCACGCGCCTGCGGGACGGCCACACGTCGCGCAACGGCGTGGGCTCGGCCCGCACGCTCAAGCTCGGGCCCCTGCCCGGCTTCGTCGAGACCGTCGTGGTCTCCGAGCCCGACGAGCGCATCGAGTACGAGATCACCCAGGGCAGCCCGCTGAAGGGCCACCGCGGCATCCAGGTGCTGACGCCCACCGCCGACGGCGGCACCCACCTGGACTACACGATCCACTTCGACGCCCCGGTGCCCGGCGTGGCCACCGCCGTCGCGAAGGTGCTGACCCAGAAGATCAACGCGAACCTGCCGAAGCTCGTCCCCTGAGCCTCGGCGCCGACCTCAGAGCTCGTGCTCCCACGGCGGCTGGGCGCCGGCGCGGCCGACCACGAACGCGGAGCAGCGTGACGCGAGGTCGGTGACGCTGCGCCACAGCGTGAGGTCCGAGGCGTGCAGCCGCGTGCTGCCGGCCGCACCGTCGAGCCCGTCGTCCTTGAGGCCCGCGATGAGCCCCGACATGAAGGCGTCGCCGGCGCCGACGGTGTCGACCACGTGGGACGCCTGCGCCCTCGAGGCGATGGAGCCGCGGTGCGTGTACGTGCGCGCACCGCGGGCGCCCATCGTCATGACGACGGCTGCCGGCCCGGCTGCCAGCCAGCTGCGGGCGGTGTCGGCGGGGTCGCTGTGCGGCTCGAGCCAGGCCAGGTCCTCGTCGCTGACCTTGACCACGTCGCACAGCGGCAGCAGGGACTCCATCCGGTCCAGCGCCTCCGCGCGGCTCGGCAGGAGCGACGGACGGACGTTGGGGTCGAAGGTGACCGTGCACATGGGCGCGAGCCGGCGCAGGGCGTCCTCGACGTCGTCGGCGCCCGGCTCCAGGAACGCCGCGATCGACCCGGTGTGCACGATGTCGGGGATCTCCTCGGCCCAGATGCGGCCCGGGTCCCAGCAGATGTCGAAGTCGTAGCTCGCGCTGCCGTCCTCGGCCAGGGTGGCCACGGCGGTGGAGGTGCGCTCCAGCTCCTTGAGCCCGGGCATGAGGCGCACGCCCGACTCCGCGAGGTGCATGCGCACGAGCGCCCCCAGGTCGTCGGTGGCCAGGCTCGTGGCGAGCACCGGGGTGACGCCGAGGCGTCCGAGACCGACGGCCACGTTGGCGGGGCTGCCACCAGGATGCTCGGTGCGCGACCCGTCGGGTCGTTCGACGATGTCGACGAGGGCTTCACCGATGACCAGGACCATGGCCACAGTCTGCCGTGACCCGGGTCCGCCGCACGGTGTGGCCGTGGGGAGCGGGTGCCGGTGACAGGACTCGAACCTGCACGCCCTGGGGCACGGCATCCTAAGTGCCGCGTGTCTACCAGTTCCACCACACCGGCGGGTGCGCCTCCAGCCTAGGCCAGAGGGATCCGGGTCAGGCGGCGTCGAGCCCGAGGTCCCGGCGCAGCTTGGCCACGTGACCGGTGGCCTTCACGTTGTACTGCGCCACCTCGACGGTGCCCTCCTCGCCGACCACGACGGTCGAACGGATGACGCCCTCGACGACCTTGCCGTAGAGCTTCTTCTCGCCGAAGGCGCCCCACGCGGTCATCACCGAGCGGTCGACGTCGGAGAGCAGCGTGATGGTGAGCCCGTCGCGCTCGCGGAACTTCGCCAGCTTCTCGGGCTTGTCCGGGCTGATTCCGACGACGGTGTAGCCCTCGGCCTGCAGGTCGTCGAGCGCCCCGGAGAAGTCGGTGGCCTGCTTCGTGCACCCCGGCGTCATGGCCGCCGGGTAGAAGTACACGATCACCTTGCCGCCGCGCAGGCTCGACAGCGTGACCTCCTGGCCGGTGTCGTCGGGAAGGGTGAAGTCGGGTGCGGTGTCACCGGGCTGCAGTCGCGTCGTCATGGGTCCTATCCTTGCAAGACCAGTCCGCACCGACGAGAGGCGCCACGTGGGCACGTCACAGACCGATGAGCTGGTCGACGAGATCGAGGAGATCCGCGAGCGGCTCGCCGACACCGTCGACGCCCTGGTCGACCGCACGAACCCCAAGAACATCGCGCGGCGCAGCCTGGCCGACGTGAAGGCGAAGTTCGTCGGCCCGGACGGATCGGTCCGCTACGAGACCGTGGTGCCCGTGGTGCTCGGCGTCGTCGGCTCCGTGGCGGCGATCGTCGTGCTGCGCCGGGTGCTCGGCTGACCATGCCCGGCACCGAGGGAGCGCGGGACGACGGCGGCAAGCTCGCCATCCGGATGCTGCACGACCGCCTGCTCGTCTCGATCGACGAGGAGGCGGGGGAGCGGCGTTCGGGGGGCGGCATCCTGATCCCGGCCACCGCGACGATGGGCAAGCGGCTGGCGTGGGCCAAGGTCGAGGCGGTCGGCGCGCACGTGCGGGCCGTCGAGGTCGGCGACCGCGTGCTCTTCGATCCCGAGGAGCGCGCCGAGGTCGAGGTGCGGGGCGAGAGCTTCGTGCTGCTGCGCGAGCGCGATCTGCACGCGGTCGCGTCGGAGCGCATCGAGGAGGGCCAGACCGGCCTGTACCTGTGAGCGGCGCGGGCACGGTGGGGACGAGCGGTGTCGTAGGTGGGGCCGGACGTGGGGGAGCGGAGGAGCGATGAGCGGCACGGGTCGTGACGTCCCCCTGCGCCGCATCCGTCTGCGCCGCAGCGAGGAGACCTTCCTCGACCGCCTCCTGCTGCTGCGCCGTCGCTGGCGGCTGATGCTCCGCCTGGGGATCGCGACCGCGGCCGCGTTCCTCATCGCCACCCAGGTGTTCGGGCACCAGCAGGCGTTCTTCGCCCCCATCGCCGCGGTCGTCGTGATCACCGCGGGCGGGGGCCTCCGTGGTCGCACGCTCGTCGAGGTCGTCGTCGGCGTGGCGCTCGGGGTGCTCGTGGGCGAGCTCATCATCCTGACGATCGGACGCGGGCCGGCGCAGATGGCGCTCGTCGTCCTGCTCACGGTCGTCGCAGCCACGCTCACCGGCATCCGGGGCCTGGCCCTGACGCAGGCGGCCAACTCCGCCGTGCTGCTGGCGGCCGTCGTTCCCGCGGCCGGGGCGGGCAACCCTGCCCTGACCCGCTTCCTCGACGCGCTGATCGGTGGCCTGTGCGGCATGGCCATGGTCCTGCTGCTGCCCCGCAACCCGGTGCGCGACATCGACGCGGAGGTGCAGCGTCTGCTGCGCCAGCTGGCGTCGGTGCTGCGGGGAACCGCACGGTCCCTGCGCGAGCGTGACCCCGGCGTGGCCGACGAGGCGCTCGAGCGGGCCCGCGGCATGCAGGGCAGCATCGACTCCCTCGACGCGACGGCACGCAACGTCAGCGAGATCGCCCGCATGTCGCCCATGCGCTGGCGGCAGCGCGAGCACCTGGCGCTCTACGTGGGAGCCGTCCGCGACTTCGACAACGCCATCCGTGACTCCCGGGTGCTCGCACGGCGGGTCAGCGCGATGCTGCGCCACGACGAGGTCGGACCGGACGCCCTCGAGCAGTCCGTCGAGGCCCTGGCCGAGGCCGTCGACGTCATCGCCGACGACCTGTCCTCGCTCGACGACTTCGCCGGCGCCCGCGACCAGCTCGTCGAGGCCGCCCGCATCGCCGTCGCGGCGCTGCCGGACACGATGACGCTGAACACGGCGGCCATCACGGCACAGGTGCGGTCCATCGCCGCCGACCTGATGTTCGTCTGCGGCGCGAGCCGCGACGAGATCGACGCCGCACTCGACTTCGAGTGACGCCGCGTCCGAGGTCGGCAGGACACGCGCCCGCAGACGGTGGCGCGCGGCGGCCCGGGTGCGCTACGGTGACGACACCAGACCGCCTGAGGAGGTGAGCCGCAATGAACCAGACCACGACACCGATCGCCTTCGATCACACGTCCCGTGGTGCCGCGTTCGCCGGCTCCCCAGTCCTCGGCGCAGTCTCCGTCTAGCCAGATCCGTCACGTCAGCACCGCTGACCGACACCCTGGCTTCGAGCCGCTCAGGACACCACGTCCAGGGCGGCTCTTCTCGTCTGCCCACCCACGATCCCATCCCTTCGACCACACCCGACCATCTCGCAGAAAGGAGGCGCGCAATGAACCAGCACCACAACACCGACACCTTGCCCGCAGACACCCCGACGACCGACCAGATCGCCACGGCCCCGACCAGGACCGACCGCGACGGACACCCCACCACCTGGACATGGGGAGAGGGGGTGAACGCGATGGCACGGAACCCACTTCGCTCCGGTGCCCGCCGCAAGCGCGCCTGGGACGAGATGTCGGAGACCGACCGACAGGTCCTGCTGGAGACCGTCCGGCAGCGCCGCGAGGCGCAGGCCGTGAAGGACGCGCACCAGCTGCAGGTGCTGAGCCAGCGGTCCTACCGCTGAACGACGCCCCATCGCGTGGCCCCCGGTCCTCGACCGGGGGCCACGTGCGTCTGCGGACCTGCGCGCCGCGACCAGCGGAACGGACCGGCTGAGGGAGGTGGTCGAGGGTCTGGGACGATCGGGGTGATGACCGGGGTCCTGGAGGGTTTCAGCACCATCGGTGCGCTCATCGCCCTCGGCGCCCTCCTGGCACACCTGCGGATCTTCGACCTGAACGCCCAGGTCGTGCTCTCGCGCCTCGCCTTCTACGTGGCCAGTCCCGCCCTGATGATCACCGTGCTGCAGGACGCCGACGTCTCGGCCGTCCTGTCGCGGAACCTCGCCGCCACGTCGGCCGCGGTCGCGGTTGTCGTCGCGCTCTACCTGCTCCTCGCGCGGCTCGTGCTGCGCCAGGACCTCGCCGACACCGTCGTCGGCGCGCTCTCCTCGGCCTACGTCAACGCCGGCAACCTGGGCCTGCCCATCGCGGCCTACGTCCTCGGCGACGCCGCACTCGTCGCTCCCACGCTGCTGCTGCAGATGCTGGTGCTGCAGCCACTCGCCCTCGCCGTGCTCGACGCCGCCGTGGCGCAGGAACGGGTGCCGTGGCACCGCTTCCTCACGCGTCCGCTCCGCACGCCCCTGACCGTGGCGTCGCTGCTGGGCCTCGCGCTGTCGATCACCGATGCCCGGATCCCTCGCCTCGTCGACGAGCCGCTCGGCCTGGTCGGGGCCATGGCGGTCCCGGCCATGCTCATCGCCTACGGCGTCTCCCTGCGACTCGGCCCGCGTCCGGGCAGTGGCGGCAGCGCGCCCGTGCTGGCGCTCATCGTGGTGCTGAAGCTCGTCGTCCAACCGGTCGCCGCCTACACCGTGGGCCGGTTCGCGCTGGGGATGGACGGGGACCCGCTCCTGGCCGTGACCGTCCTGGCCGCGCTGCCGGCGGCGCAGAACATCTTCGTCATCGCGGTGCGCTACGACCGTTCGACCGTCCTCGCCCGCGACGCCGTGTTCGCCACGACTGTGCTCTCGGTCCCCGCGGTCGCGGTCGTCGCGGCGCTGCTCACCTGAGTCCGGCCCGGCTCCCGCCGGGGATCAGGTGCGCAGGGTCGCGAGCAGACGTCGACCGACGGCGTCGACCGAACGGACCCGTGCGTTCAGCACGACGGCGGCCGTGCCGGCCGACCGGTCGAGACCGAGCCAGGTGCGGAAGCCGCCCGTGCCGCCGTCGTGCCACGTGACGTCCACGCCGTCGTGCGGTGACGTGATCCACGCGGCGCCGATCCGGGCGCCGGGGACGAAGTCGTCGACCGGCTCGAGCGCCGCGGTGCCCGGAGCGCTGCCCTCGAGCAGGGCTCGTGCAAGCGTCGCCGCGTCGCGCACCGACATCCGCACCCCGCCCGCGGGACCGAGCGCCTCGCCCGTCCACGGCTCGGCTCGGCGGCCCCATCGTGTGCGGCCGACCACGGCGCGCTGACCCAGCTCGTCGGGCGTGGCCGGGACCGAGGCGCTGGTCAGGCCGAGCGGACCGAGCAGCCGCTCGGCCAGCAGGTCGCGATACGGACGACCCGCTGCGGCCGCGACGGCGTGGCCCAGCAGCTGGAAGCCGAGGTTGGAGTAGACGGGGCGGGGTCGGCCGACCTTCGTCGCCCGGGTCTGCTCCAGCAGCTCCGCGAGGGTGTCGCCGTACGGGTTGGTGGCGAGCAGCAGCCAGGACGCCGTTCGGCGGCCCATGTGCGCCTGGGCCGGCAGGCTCGGCAGCCCCGAACGGTGCCGTGACAACGCCTCCAGCGTCACCAGGCCGGCCGGTGACCCGTCGAGCGGCAGGAAGGTGTCGAGCCGGTCGGTGAGCAGCATCTCGCCGCGCTCGACGGCGTCCGTCAGGAGCAACGCGGTCAGACCCTTGGAGATCGAGCCGATCTCCAGGTCGTCCCCGGGGTCGATGCCCTGGACAGCCACGCGGGTGGCTCCCGGCTCGATGGTGGCCACGGCCCAGGAGCCGCCCCCGAGAGCGTCGGCGGCCCAGCGGTGCAGGGCGTCGTCTCGGACGGTCTCCTCGAAGCTCATGCCCTCCACCCTGGTCGACGACAGGACCCCGGCACATCGGCCGCGAGGCTGATGTCCGGGGTCCGTCCGGCGGAGGTCTCGGTGAGTCAGCGACCCGCGAGCGCCTCGTGGAAGGCGAGGATGCGTCGCGCGTCGCGCACGTGCAGCTCCTCGACCATCTTGCCGTTGAACGTCACGACGCCCTGGCCCGCGGCCTTGGCCTCCTCGAACGTCTCGATGAGGCCGGTCGCCCGCTCGACGTCGTCGTCCGACGGCGCGAAGACCGTGTTGGCCGAGTCCACCTGCGAGGGGTGGATGAGGGTCTTGCCGTCGAAGCCCATCTCACGCCCCTGTCGGGCCTCGGCCTCGAAGCCCTCGGGGTCCTTGACCGCGTTGTAGACGCCGTCGATGATCACCTTGCCGGCGGCGCGCACCGCCAGGAGGGTCCACGACAGCGACGTGAGCACGGTGGCGTTGCGGCCCGGCACGTGCAGGCCGTAGGTCTCGTTGACGATGTCGTTCGTGCCCATGACGACGACGGTGAGGCGCTCGTGGGCGGCCGCGATCTCCTCGGCGTGCAGGAGGGCCCGCGGGGTCTCGATCATGGCCCAAAGCTGGGTCTGCTCCGGGGCGCCGTGCTGCTCGAGGGCGGCCACGAGGGCACGCACCTGCTCGGCCGACTCCACCTTCGGGACGAGGATCGCGTCGGGACCAGCGGCCGCGGCGGCGCGCACGTCGTCGTCGTGCCACTCGGTACCGATGGAGTTGACCCGGATCGCCAGCTCACGGTGACCGTACGCGCCGGACCGGACGGCCGCGCACACGTTCTCGCGGCCCTGCGCCTTGGCATCGGGGGCGACGGAGTCCTCGAGGTCGAGGATCAGCGCGTCGGCGTCGATCGTCTTGGCCTTCTCCAGGGCGCGCTCGTTCGCACCCGGCATGTACAGCACGGAACGGCGGGGGCGGATGACGGGAGTGCTCACAGGTCGTACAGCTCCTTCAGCTCGGGGTCGCGCTCGGCCAGCTCGCGGGCGAGGTCGAGCATCACCAGGCACTGCTTGCAGGACGCGTCGTCCTCCATCTTGCCGTTGATCATCACCGCGCCCGAGCCGTCGCCCATGGCCTCGACGACCTGCTTGGCGTGCGCCACGTCCTCGGCGCTGGGCGAGAAGACCAACTTGGCGATGTCGATCTGCACCGGGTGCAGGCTCCACGCGCCGACGCAGCCCAGCAGGAACGCGTTGCGGAACTGGTCCTCGCAGGCCACGACGTCCTTGATGTCACCGAACGGCCCGTAGAACGGGAGGATGTCGTTCGCAGCGCAGGCGTCGACCATGCGCGCGATCGTGTAGTGCCACAGGTCCTGCTGGTACGTCGTGCGGCCCTCGGTGAGGTCCTCGCCCGTCGGGTCCTGGCGCACCAGGTAGCCCGGGTGGCCGCCGCCGACGCGCGTGGTCTTCATGCGGCGGCTCGCCGCGAGGTCGGCCGGGCCGAGGCTGATGCCCTGCATGCGCGGGCTGGCGGCGGCGATCTCCTCGACGTTCGTCACGCCGAGCGCGGTCTCGAGGATCGCGTGCACGAGCAGCGGCTTCTGCACGTTCCCCTTCGCCTCGAGCTGGGCGAGCAGCCGGTCGACGTAGTGGATGTCCTGGGCGCCCTCGACCTTGGGCACCATGATGACGTCGAGCTTGTCACCGATCTCGGTGACCAGCGTCGTCAGGTCGTCGAGGACCCAGGGGGAGTCCAGGCTGTTGACGCGCACCCACAGCTGCGTGTCGCCGAAGTCGGTGGCCTTCGCGATGTCGACGAGACCCTGGCGCGCGGCCTCCTTCTTCTCGGTCTTGATCGCGTCCTCGAGGTTGCCGAGGATGATGTCGACCTTCGAGGCGATGTCGGGGACCTTCGCCGCCATCTTCTCGTTGCTCGGGTCGAAGAAGTGGATCATCCGGCTCGGACGGAACGGCACCTCGGCGAGCGGAGCGGGAGCTCCGACGGCGAGCGGACGGAGGAATGCACGGGGGTTGCGCACGCGGGTCTCTTCCTGCAGACGTCGGGACTGCCCGACAGTATGGCCGGGACTCGTGACCCGTGAGTAGGGCGGGTCTCACAGTTCATCCTGCCGCCCGGGGCCCGGCACCCCCGCCGGTGCCGTTCGCCGCCCGGGGCCCGGCACCCCCGCCGGGTCAGCGGACGGACATGACCACACGGTCGTCGCGGGCGCCCTCGTCGGCGACCCAGCCGTCCGGCGAGGACTCCGCCGTCCAGCGCAGGCCGTCGAAGGTCACCGACGCGACCTGCAGGTCGGCCGCGTTGGCCACCAGGTAGTGCGCCAGGGCCCACCCGCGCGCCCGCACGTCGGCGGCCGCTCCGTCGAGGTGGTACGTGAGCGCGTCCTCGGCGTCGTCGGTGCTGCGGGGGATCTCCCCGAACGCCTTGTCGACGTCGGCCGCCACGGTCCGCACCGAACCGCCACCGACCGGGTTGACCTGGCAGGTGAACGCGGCGGGGCTGTAGCCCCGAAGTGCGGAGGCCAGTGCGCGGGCGTAGTCCTCGTGCTGGGCGTAGGCGCCCGGGAACGCCGAGCGCTGCACCTCCTGCGCCGCGACCGTGATCTCGAGCGACGTGTAGTCGTCGACCTTCTCGAGGCCGTCGTAGAACTTCCCGATCGCGTAGTGCGGGTCGAGGATCTCCTCGACCGTGCCCCATCCCTGCGACGGACGTTGCTGGAACAGACCCACGGAGTCCCGGTCGCCGAAGTCGATGTTGCGGACCTTGGACTCCTGGAAGGCGGTCGCGATCGCGATCGTGGTGGCGCGCGGGGGAAGGCCGCGGTTCTGCGCCATCGCGGCCATGAGGGCCGACCAGCGCGCCTGCTCCACGTCGACCTGCGCACGCGTCTCGCCCACCCGCGCCACGCAGTACTCGGTGCGCAGCGGCGTGCGGTCCGTCACCACGACCGCCACCAGGACGCCGGCCACGAGGACGGCGCCCAGCAGGACCCAGCGCAGCTTCACGTCGTCAGCCTAGGCAGACGACGTGAATCCGGCCGGGCACCTGGTGCCGGGTCCGGGGTCAGTTGGCGTGCAGGTCGGAGTTCAGCTCGATGCCGCGCCGTTCGCCGCGGGGGCGCGCCTCGATCTGGCCGGTCTCGCTGTTGGTGAGGAACAGCAGGTTGTCCTGGCCGCTCAGCTCCGCCGCCTTCACCACGGAGCCGTCCGGCGTGCGCACCTTGGTGCCCGCGGTGACGTAGCAGCCGGCGGCGACCACGCAGTCGTCGCCGAGCGAGATCCCGATGCCGGAGTTGGCGCCGAGCAGGCTGTTGCGACCGATCGAGATCACCTCGGTGCCCCCGCCCGAGAGCGTGCCCATGATGCTCGCGCCGCCTCCGATGTCGGTGCCGTCGCCCACGACGACACCGGCCGAGATGCGGCCCTCGACCATGGCGTGCCCCAGCGTGCCGGCGTTGAAGTTCACGAAGCCCTCGTGCATGACGGTGGTGCCCTCGGCCAGGTGCGCGCCGAGGCGCACGCGGTCGGCGTCGCCGATGCGCACGCCGGAGGGGATCACGTAGTCGGTCATCCGCGGGAACTTGTCGATGCTGGTCACGTTGACCGTGAGGCCGGCGGCGCGGGCGCGGGCGCGGGTGTGCTCGAACCCGGCGACCGCGCACGGACCGATCGTGGTCCAGACGACGTTCGTGAGCAGCCCGAACTGGCCGTCGAGGTTGACCCCGTGCGGCTGGACGAGACGGTGCGAGAGCAGGTGCAGGCGCAGCCACACGTCGTAGACGTCGGCGGGCGGTGCCGAGAGGTCCGGCGCGACGACGTGCACCACGGCCTTGCGGACCTGGCGCACCGGGTCCTCGCCGGTGAGTGCCGTGAGCTCCTCGGGCTCCGGGTCGTGCCCGGGGGTGCCGAGCCGGGGCTCGGGGAACCAGACGTCGAGGACGTCGGCGTCCTCGGTGAGGGTGGCCAGGCCGTAGCCGTACGCGCTCTGCTCGCTCATGACCCTCAACCTACCGATCCGTCGATGGCGCCCGTCGGTGAGTGGACCTAGCGTGGACCGCATGGCGCTGGTGACCTACAAGGACCTCTGCATCGACGTGAACGACCTGCACGCGTCCGCGGCCTTCTGGGCCGGGACGCTGGGTCTTCGCGTGGTGCCCGACGAGGGCGTGGCGGGGGAGCAGGGCGAGGTGCACCTCGAGGGACCCACCCCTCGGCACACCGTGTGGCCCTGCGTCGTGCCCGAGCCCAAGTCGGTCAAGGACCGGGTCCACCTCGACGTCCACGCCGCGGCGTCGGTGCTGCCCGGGACCGAACGTCTCAGCGCTGAGGGCCAGTTCCCGTGGACGGTGGTGGCCGGCCCGGAGGGCGACGAGATCTGCACGTTCGTGCGCGACGACGTTCCCGACTACCGGCTCTACGAGCTGTGCGTCGACGTCGCCGACCACCGCGCCGCGGCGGCCTGGTGGCAGGGCGTCTGGGGTGGCACGCTCGGCAGCGAGGAGGAGCAGCGGTTCAGCTGGCTGGAGGACGTCCCCGGCATGCCGTTCGAGGGCATCGTGTTCTGCGACGTGCCGGAGCCCAAGACGGTGAAGAACCGGCTCCACTGGGACGTCACGCTCGTCCCGGGCGCGAGCGTCGCCGATCTCGAGGCCCTCGGCGCCACCGCGCTGCGCCGACCCGACGACGAGGTGGTCTGGACGGTCATGGCCGACCCCGACGGCAACGAGTTCTGCGTGTTCGACGAGGACGCCGCGTGACGTCGCGTGCGCAGCTGCGCAAGGCGGCCGTCGCGCAGGAGGGCGCCGAGCAGGTCGAGGTCGGACCCACGCGAGGCTGGGCGGTCGGGGGCACGGTGTTCGCCGCCCTCACCGACGACGGGCGTGCGGCGCTCTCACTCGGGATCGAGCCGCGCAGCCGCATGGCCGGCGAGCTGCCCGGTGTGCAGACCACGTCGTCGGGCGTCCTGGTCGACCTCGACGTGATCGACGGGATGGCGCTCAACCACTGGGTCCACGAGGCGTGGCGGCACTGCGCACCGGCCGGTGTCGTCGAAGCGTCCGCGCACGCGGCGAGGGCTGCTGCCGAGGGCGACGACGACTTCGGTGCGATCGGTGCCCCGGCGCGGCGCGCGCTCCACGGCGCCGGCATCGGCTCGCTCGACGAGCTGGCTGCCCGCGATCGCGACGAGGTGGCCGCGCTGCACGGCATCGGCCCGCGCTCGGTGGCGGCCCTGGCCGCTGCGCTCGCCGAGCGGGGGACCACGTGGTGAGCGTGCTGCGGGTCCCCGACCCCGCGGACGCCGAGGTCCTCGCCGACCTGTGGGCGACCAACCGCGAGCACCTCGACCCCTGGAGCCCCGAGCGCAACGCCGTCTTCTACACCGTCGAGGGGCAGCTCGACCTCCTCGAGCGGCGTCTCGAGGCCATGGTCCAGGGCCGGGGTGCCTACTTCGTCGTGCTCGACGGCGACCGGGTGGTCGGTGAGATCAACCTCAACGACCTGGTGCGCGGGGCCTTCCAGAACGCCCACGTCGGCTACTGGCTGGCCGCCGACGTGCAGGGGCGCGGGCTGATGACCCGCGCCGTCGAGGAGATCACCACCCACGCGTTCGACGTCCTGCGGCTGCACCGGCTGCAGGCCGCCACGCTGGCCCACAACGAGCGCTCCCAGGCCGTGCTCCGGCGTGCCGGGTTCGAGTCGTTCGGACACGCGCCGCGCTACCTCAAGATCGGCGGGCAGTGGCAGGACCACGTGCTGTTCCACCGCTTCACGCCGCACGACGTCTGAGCCCGGGTCCGGACCGTCGGGCTCAGTAGCGGGCCGAGAACCCGCCGTCGGCGTGCAGCAGCTGTCCGGAGATCCAGCGCCCTTCGGGCGACAGGAGGAAGGCGACCACCCCGGCGACGTCGCGCGGCTCCCCGAGACGACCGAGCGGCTGGTGCGGCAGCAGCCCCTCCCGGAGCTGGTCGTCCATCCACCCGGTGTCGACGGGGCCGGGGTTCAGCACGTTGGCGCTGATCCCGAGCGGGCCCAGCTCGCGTGCCGCGGAGATCACGATGCGGTCGAGTGCCCCCTTCGACGCGCCGTAGGGGAGGTTCCCGGTGGTGGCGTCGCTCGTCAGGGCGACCACCGCGCCCCCGCCATCGGGCACCTGACGGGCGAAGCCGGCGATGAGGAGCAGGCTGGCGCGCGCGTTCACGGCCACGTGGGCGTCGAAGCTCTCGGCGGTCGTGTCGAGGACCCCGGTCTCGACGTCGTGGGCGTGGCTCAGCACCAGGGCGCCGACCGGGCCTCGGTCGCGGGTGACGGCGGTCAGCAGGTCGGCCGGCCCGTGCGGTGTGGACAGGTCCACGTCGTAGTCGGCGCCGGTCAGGTCGGACGTCGCCACGTCCCAGCCGTCGTCGCGCAGGCGGGGCACGATCGCCGCGGCGAGGCTGTTCGGTCGGGCTGCTCCGGTCACGAGTGCGCAGGGCATGCCGTCAGCCTAGGTCCACGATCGGGGGAGAGCGGTCAGCTGGAGCGTCGCTGTGAGACGCCGATCACGAACGCGACCTGGCCCAGGTGCTGCAGGGTGTCGCCCAGCACGCTCACGAGGCGCGCCGAGGCGGTGACGGGCGGGTCCCAGCGCTCGTCGACCACGCGGGCCAGCTCGGTCGCGTCGAGCGTGCGGAGGTAGCGACGCGTGAGCGCGTGGACGTCTGCGTGGTACGCGTCGACCAGCTCGGCGGGAGGTCGGACCGAGAGCACCTGGTCGAGGTCGTGGCCGTACCCGATGTCACCGTGCTCGATGCCGTCGCCGAGGTGGGGAGCGAACCGCTCGGCCCACGTGTCCCACGCCTGCGGCAGGTCGGCCAGGGCGGCCACGTGGTCGTCCTGCACGCGGGCGAGGTGCCAGAGCAGCCAGACGGGCGTGTTGGCGCCGTCGTCGACCTGGAACGTCGCCGTGGACTCGTCGAGGTCGGAGCACTGCTGCTCCACGAGCTCGCGGACGCGTCCGAAGGCGTCGTCCAGGAGGTCGGTCGTGACGGGGTCGAGGCTCATGTCCACGACGCTACTGCGTCAGCGCACGACCAGCCCGTCGCGCCGGTCCCACACGACCTCGGTCGCCTTGTCGTCGCCGATCGCCCGCAGCACGGCGTCGACCACGTCGGCGGCCGGCAGTGGCTCCGGCAGGCGCGGCGGCTCACCGGCGAGCGCGTGGGACGCGAGGTCGGTGTCGAGGTGCGGCGGACGGACGTCGACGATGCGCGTGCTCCGCCGGTGCTCGCGGCGCGCGACGGTGAGCCAGGCCGACAACGCCGCCTTGGCCGCCGAGTAGTCGGCCATGCCCGCGGTGGGGGCGTCGGCCAGGATCGCGGACAGCACGACGGCGACGCCACCGTCGAGGTGGGGGAGCGCGGCACGCACGACGCCGGTGGCGCCGAGCGTGTTCACGGCGAACAGCTCCTCGACCACGACGGGGTCGGCATCGACCGCCGGACCGAACGCCGGGACGCCGGTGGCCACGACCAGGACGTCGAGCCCACCGAGCGCGTCGACGGCCTCCCGCACCGTCGCCGCCGCGCGCTCGACGTCGACGACGTCGAGCACGAACGTGGGAGCGTCGAGCTCCTCGCCGATCGCCGCGAGCCGGTCGGCGTCACGCCCCGTGACCGCCAGGGAGGCCCCGGCCTCGTGCAGGGCGCGGGCGATTCCGCCACCGAGGGCGCCGGTGGCGCCGATGACGAGGGCGCGTGCGTCGGTGAGCTCCATGCTCGGGACGCTACCCACGCCCGGGGGAGCCGCAACGTGAGTCGTGGCGCTTCAGGTGGCTGGGTCTGTTCTTGCTGCTGCGCCGCTGTGGCTGGGTCTGTTCTTGCGGCTGCGCTGCTCCGGATGGGTCGTGCCTTGCGGCTGCGCTGCTCCGGGTGGGTCGTGCCTTGCGGCTGCGCTGCTCCGGGTGGGTCGTGCCTTGCGGCTGCGCTGCTCCGGGTGGGTCGTGCCTTGCGGCTGCGTCGCTGTGGCTGCGAGGCGGGTCGATCTCCGAAAGGGCCTCGACCAGCGGCGGGGTCCGGGCTCGGTCGGGCTCTCGGAGCGTGGCTCGGGGTGACGCAAGATTCTGCGTTCGTGCGGGAGGGGGCGAAGGATGCTGCGTTCGCTACCGGATCCCGTCACCAACGCAGCATCGTTCGGGTCTCTGCGCGCGAAGGCAGAATCTTGCGTCCACCGGGGGCGACTCGTGTGGCGGGTGGGCAAAGATTCTTCCTTTGCGTGGGACGGTCCACGAGAAGGGAGAATCCCTGCCCGTACGGGGCCCTTTTCGCCGCCACGATGCTTCCTTCGCGAGGCACGGTCCACGAGAAGGAAGCATCGTGCGTGGATCACGCACAGAAGGAGAATCGTGGCCGCGCCCCGCAGACCCGCCCGAGTCCAGACCCCTCCGCCGGTCGAGGCCCTTTCGGAGGCCGACCCGACGTGGAGCCACAGCGACGCAGCAGCGAGCGAACGCCCCGCCGAGCGACGCAGCACCACGCGAAGCCCACCACAGCGACGCAGCACCACGGGAAAGACCCACCCGCAGCGACGCAGCACCACGGGAAAGACCCACCCACAGCGACGCAGCAGCACCCACGAGATCGGCCACGCCCGCCGCACCCGACGACACATCCGCATCGCCCGGGCCGGGTGACGGGCACCCGGGGGAGTGAGACCTAGAGTGGTCGCCATGGCCGTCCTCGACCCCTCGCGCGACGTCGTCCAGCTGACGGCCGACCTCTGCGACATCGCCTCGGAGAGCCTCCAGGAGGCGGAGATCGCCGACGCCGTCGCCGCCGTGCTCGACGCGGCCCCGCACCTCACCGTCGTGCGCGACGGCCACACGCTCGTGGCGCGCACCGACCTCGGCCGGGACGAGCGGGTCGTCATCGCGGGGCACCTCGACACCGTCCCGGCCAACGGCAACTTCCCGACCCGGCTCGACGGCGACACCCTCTGGGGTCTCGGCACCTGCGACATGAAGGGCGGCGTGGCGGTCGCGCTGCGGCTCGCCGCCGGGCTGCCCGACCCGAACCGCGACGTGACCTACGTGTTCTACGACGCCGAGGAGATCGCCGCGAAGTACAACGGTCTCGGCCGCGTCGCCCGGGAGCGCCCCGAGCTGCTCGAGGGCGACTTCGCGATCCTCATGGAGCCGTCGGTCGCCTCGGTCGAGGCCGGCTGCCAGGGCACGATCCGCGTCGACGTCGTCACCCGCGGCGAGCGCTCCCACTCGGCGCGCTCCTGGATGGGGCACAACGCCATCCACGACGCCGCCGAGCTGCTCGTCCGGCTGCGCGACTACGAGCCCCGCCGCGTCGTCATCGACGGGCTCGAGTACCGCGAGGGCCTCAACGCCGTGGCGATCAGTGGGGGCGTCTCCGGCAACGTGGTGCCCGACCTGGCCACCGTCACGGTCAACTACCGCTTCGCCCCCGATCGCAGCGAGGCCGACGCGCTGGCCCACCTCACGGAGGTGTTCGAGGGCTTCGAGCTCACGGTCACCGACTCCGCTCCCGGCGCGATGCCCGGGCTCGACCACCCGGCAGCAGCCGCGTTCGTCGCGGCGGTCGGCGCGGAGCCCCGCCCCAAGTTCGGCTGGACCGACGTCGCCCAGTTCACGCAGCTCGGGATCCCCGCGGTCAACTTCGGCCCCGGCGACCCGATCTACGCCCACAAGCAGGACGAACACGTCCCCGTCGCGCACCTGCGCACCGTCGAGGACGCCCTCACGAGATGGCTGACCGCATGAGCTACCAGAAGGGTCCGGTGCGTCTGCGCCGCGACCGCATCCCCACCAGCACCACCGACCAGCGTCTGCTCGACTCGCGCGGACCCACGGACTGGGTGCACACCGATCCGTGGCGCGTGCTGCGCATCCAGGCCGAGTTCGTGGAGGGCTTCGGCGCACTCTCCGAGCTGGGTCCGGCCGTCGCGGTGTTCGGCTCGGCCCGCACCAAGCCCGACGACCCGATGTACGAGAAGGCCCGCGAGGTCGCCGAGAAGCTCTGCAGTCGCGGCTACGCCGTCATCACCGGTGGTGGACCCGGCGCCATGGAGGCCGCCAACCGCGGGGCCAGCGACTGCGGCGGCGTGTCGGTGGGCCTCGGCATCGAGCTCCCGCACGAGCAGGGTCTCAACGAGTGGGTCGACCTGGGCATCAACTTCCGCTACTTCTTCGTGCGCAAGACGATGTTCGTCAAGTACGCCCAGGGCTACATCGTCATGCCGGGCGGCTTCGGCACGCTCGACGAGCTGTTCGAGGCGCTGACGCTCTCGCAGACGGGCAAGATCACGACGTTCCCGATCGTGCTCTTCGGCACCGCGTACTGGCAGGGCCTGATCGACTGGCTCCGCGACACGATGCTGCCCGACGGCAAGATCAACGAGGCCGACCTCGACCTCGTGCTGCTCACCGACGACGTCGACGAGGCGGTCGCCCACTTCGACGCCGTCGCCTCCGAGTAGCGCCGACGTGAGGGTCACCTCGCGCAACGCCGCCTTCCAGCAGTGGGAGGCGCTGCTGGGCAACCGGCGCAAGCGTCACCAGCTGGGTCGGATGCTCGTGCAGGGCGTGCGCCCGGTGACGGTGGCGCTGGACGCGGTGGACCGCTCCGGCCTGGTCGTCGACGCCGTGCTCCACGACGACCGGCCGAGCCCGTCGCAGTGGGCCCAGGACGTGGTCTCCCGCGCCGTCGCGTCCGGCGCCACGGCCTACGAGCTGTCGGCGGAGCTGCTGGCCGAGCTCGCCGAGCAGGAGCAGGACCGACCCGAGGTCGTGCTGGTGGTCGTCCAGCCCGCCGACGACGTCGCGCGGCTCCCGGTCCCGGCGGACCTGCTCACGGTGGTGCTCGACCGACCGTCGAGCCCGGGCAACGTCGGCAGCATCGCCCGGTCGGTCGACGCGTTCGGCGGCACCGGTCTCGTGGTGTGTGGTCATGCGTGCGACCCGTACGAGCCGAGAGCGGTGCGGGCGTCCACCGGGTCGGCGTTGACGGTTCCGACGGTGCGCCTCGGGTCCCCCCGCGAGGTGCTCGCGTGGGTCGAGGCGGCGCGTCGCGACCTGGGACACGTCGCGGTCGTGGGCACCGACGAGCACGGTGAGGTCGAGCTGGCCGACGCCGACCTGACCGGCCCGACCGTGGTCGTGACGGGCAACGAGACCCGCGGCCTGTCGAGTGCGTGGCGGGAGGCGTGCGACCTGGTGGTGCACATCCCGATGACCGGGACCGCCTCGTCGCTCAACGCCGCCAATGCCACGTCGGTGGTGCTCTACGAGGCCTCCCGCCAGCGTCGGCGGGTCAGCCGCGGCGGCTGATCTCCTCGCGGAGCGCGGCCACCTCGGCGCGCAGCTCGGTGACCGCGTCGAGCACCAGGCGCTCGCTCTCCTCGACCTCGTCCACGATCTCGCGCTTGCCGTCCTCGTTCTGCATCTCCAGCGCCTCCACGGCCACGGCGATGAACAGGTTGAGCACGATGTAGGTCGAGATGAGGATGTAGGCGATGAAGAAGACCCACGAGGCGGGGTGGGCGTCCGTGACGGGCCGGACGACGTTGGCCCAGTCGTCGCCCGTCATCACCTGGAACAGGCTCAGCAGCGAGGTCGGGAGGTCCCCGAAGTGCTCGGGATCCGTGGTGCTGAACAGCTGCGTCGAGACGACGCCCGACACGTAGACGAGCATGACGAGGAGGGCGCCGATGGAGACCATGCCCGGGAGGGTGGCCACGAGGGCCGCGACCACGCGGCGCATGGACCGCACGGCCGACAGGAGACGCAGCACCCGCAGGACGCGCAGGACGCGGAGCACGCCGAAGGCACCCGAGGCGGGGATGAGCGCGACCGCCACCACGAACAGGTCGAACAGGCTCCAGCCGTCACGGAAGAACGCGCCGCGGTGGGCGAAGATCCGCAGACCGATCTCGACCACGAAGACCGCCACGGTCACCCAGCCGAGTGGCGCCAGCCAGCCGGCTTCGCGCACGAGCTGCGGGGAGGTCTCGAGGCCCAGCACCGCGGCGTTCACCACGATCACCGCGATGATGAACCACTGGAAGCGGGACGACTCGACGAGGGCGAGCACGCGGGCGCGGCTGGGGGTCACGGTCGGGCTCCGGGCTGTGAAGGAGTGGCGAGGGGAGTGCGGCGGCGACGACGTCGGCGAGCGGCTCATCGTATCGGTGTGTCCGTGGCGCCTGGCAGGATCGGGCCATGACGGTCACCGGACCCGACGAGATCGAGCGCTGTCCCTGGGGCAGCGACGTGGCCCTGCAGCGCTACCACGACGAGGAGTGGGGGCGCGAGCTGCGCGGTGACCGTGCCATGTTCGAGCGACTCAGCCTGGAGGCCTTCCAGGCCGGGCTGTCGTGGTCGCTGATCCTGCGCAAGCGCGAGGCGTTCCGGGCCGCCTTCGTCGGGTTCGTGCCCGCCCTGGTCTCCCGGTTCGACGACTCCGACGTGGAGCGGCTGCTCACCGACGCCGGCATCGTGCGCAACCGTGCCAAGGTCGAGGCCACCATCTCCAACGCCCGCGCCACCCTCGAGCTGGGCGAGAGCCTGAGCGACCTCGTGTGGTCGTTCGCGCCCGAGGACCACGTCGCGCCCCGCTCGGTCGACGACGTGCCCGCGACGTCGCCGGAGTCCACCGCGCTCGCACGGGAGCTGAAGCGTCGCGGCTTCAGGTTCGTCGGTCCCACCACGGCCTACGCCCTCATGCAGGCCACCGGCATGGTCGACGACCACCTCGTCGGGTGCGTGGCCCGACGGTCCTGACGCCACCACTCCAGTCACATCCGTCCCCTGCGTCACGGTGTGGCTCCCGCGTCGACGGGCCTGGGAGATCTAGCCTTTCGCCATGACCACCCCCCGCTCCGCCGCTCGACGCAGCCGCCGTTCCGTGCGCACCCTCGCTGCCGTCGTCCTCATCGTGTCCGCCCTCGTCGCCGGCACGGCGGCGATCGTGGTCGCGACCGTCGCCGCACTCGCGGTCGCGGTCGCCTATGCCGTGACGGTCTGCTCCGTCGCCGCCCGGCTCCTGACCAACGAGACCGCGCAGGTGCGTCGCGACTGGGCCCGTGACCGCGCGGTCACCGCCCACGAGCAGAGCCGCGAGGCCGCCCGCCGCAAGCGCGAGCAGGTCTCCTTCGCCGACACCATGGCCGAGAAGGTGCAGGTGCGCGACACCCGCATCGAGGACCTGGCCGCGCAGATCGCCGAGGCAGAGGCGGCCCTCGCCCGGGCCGAGGCCGAGCACGTCGCCGCCGCACGGCGCGCCGACGCGCTCGACGGTGAGCTCCAGGAGACGCGCGACTCGCTGCTCGGCACCCGCGCCGAGGTGCGCCGCCTGCGCGACGAGCTGGCGGCGAGCCAGAGCGCAGAGCTCGAGGCCCGCACCGAGCTGCTGGCCTGGCAGCAGCAGGCCGAGGAGCAGCGCAGGCTCGCCTGACCCCACGGGCCCATACCGGGCCCCGCGGCGGCAGGAGCCGGCCTCGGTTCGACTGGTCGGGCCCGCTCAGCTCAGTCCTGAGGGTGCAGGTCCACCACGCCACGCAGGCGAGCCTCGTTCTCGACGGCCCGTGCCACGCGCGCGCCGGCTCCCTCGGGCGACAAGGCCCGCAGCACCGCAGCGCCGCGGCCCGCGCGGTCGGCCACTGCTGCGGCCAGCGTCGCGGCCGCAGCCGGCACCCGGTCGCGCTCGTGGACCTCGTGCACCAAGGCCATCCGTCGGGCGTCGACCGCGGTGACGGCTCGCGGCGCGAGCAGGAGCAGGCGTGCCGTGGCCTCGCCCACGGCGCCCGGGAGGGTGACGCTCGTGCCGCCCACGAGTGGCTCCACCCGCACGGTGGCGTCGGCTGCGGCCACGCGAAGGTCGGCGGCCAGCGCCAGGGCCGAGGCGTGCCCGTCGATCGTCCCCAGGAGGGCCGCCACCACCGGCACCGAGGCGTCGGCCACGGCCAGGACCGCGTCGTCGTCCAGCCCGTCGGAGGACTCGTCGAGCACGAGCAGCAGGCAGCGGACACCGGGCGTGGTGAGCGCCTCACGTACACGCCGAGAGGCCGATCCGGCCCCGATCGCGCCCGCCTCCGGGGCGGACCGGGTGCGCAGGTCGACCCTCGTCACGCCCGGAGCGGAGGGGTGCTGCGCCGTGCTGTCGTGGTCCTGACCTGGAGTGCTCACGTCGTCCTTCGCACCGGTTGGAAGTGATGAGGGGGCATAAGAGATAATAGGAACCTGAGGCGACCGGAAGGCGGTCACCGAATGGAAGGGGAACCCATGGCGGCCATGAAGCCTCGTACTGGTGACGGACCGATGGAAGTCACCAAGGAGGGCCGCTGCATCGTCATGCGGGTCCCGCTCGAGGGCGGTGGACGTCTCGTGGTCGAGCTGAACAACGAGGAAGCCGAGACGCTCGGCGACGCGCTCAAGGCCGTCTGAGCTTGTTCGGTCTGACGATGCGCTGGTCCTTGACCGGCGCACCCGAGGACACCCTCGCGCAGCTGCGCGCGTACATCGAGGACGTCAGCTTCGCCCACTTCGCGGGGCTCGACGGCCTGCGGTTCAAGTCCTGGCGCGCCCGCGAGGGCGAGTGGTTCGAGGGCACCTACGTGTTCGTGAACGCCGAGGCACGCGCCGCGTTCCAGGCCGACATGGAGTCCGGTGCCGCCGACCTCCCGGGCAGCCGCATCATCGGCAGCCCGCCTGAGCTCATCGAGGCGTGCGAGATCGTCGCGGTGGTGCGGGGGCCCGCCGGCTTCCGTTCGGCCCCGGCCTTCGAGCGCTGAGCCGGGCGCTCAGGCCACGCGACGCACGGCCAGCAGGCCGTCGCCCACCGGGAGCAGGGCCGGCACGAGTCGCTCGTCGACCGCGGCCTGCGTGAGCAGCTCGCGGATCGCGACGGTCTCGGCGTCGCGGCGCTGGGGGTCGGCCACGCGGTCGTGCCAGAGCGCGTTGTCGAAGACCACGACGCCGCCCACGCGCACGAGGCGCAGCGACTGCTCCAGGTACTCGCCGTACTCGACCTTGTCGCCGTCGACGAAGACCAGGTCGTAGCCCTCGTCGGTGAGGCGGGGCATGACGTCGAGCGCCGACCCGGCGATCAGTCGGAAGCGCTGCGGCGCGACGCCGGCCTGGGTGAAGACCTGCCGGGCGTGACGCTGGTGCTCCGCCTCGAGGTCCACCGAGGTGAGCACACCGTCGTCGGCCATGCCGCGCAGGAGCCAGAGTCCGGACACGCCGGTGCCCGTGCCGACCTCGGCCACGGCACGCGCGTCCAGCACGGACGCCAGGAAGCGCAGCGTCGCCCCACCGGCTGCCCCGATCGGGCTCACGCCCACCTCGTCGGCTCGGCGGCGCGCGTCGGCGAGGTGGTCGTCCTCGCTCAGGTAGCCCTCGACGTAGCTGAGGCTGGCTTCGCTGGTGATGATGACTCCTCGGTGGCGCGTGCCGGGGGTCCGGCGGCTGTGGTGCCAGCATAGTGAGGTCGCCACGGTTGACGGCGTTGCATGCCCCGGGGCTCGCCGTGTCGTGCCAGGGCCCAGGATGCGCCATGATCGAGAGGGAACCGTCAGCGTCCTCTGGGCGTTCTCTCAGGAGACGGCACGACGATCGATGCATGAAGGAAGAAGACGTGAGCACGCAGGTCATGACCGCTGAGCGCGACGCCCGGACGGGCGAGGGCTCGACGGACGCCGACACCGCGTGGGAGACCATCGTCGAGGAGCACTCCGCCCGCGTGTACCGCCTGGCGTACCGACTCACCGGCAACCGCCACGACGCCGAGGACCTCACCCAGGACGTCTTCATCCGTGTGTTCCGCTCGCTGGACCGGTACGAGCCGGGCAACTTCAACGGCTGGATCCACCGCATCACGACCAACCTGTTCCTCGACCGGGTGCGTCGTACGAGCAAGCTGCGCATGGACGGCTTCAGCGAGGGTGCCGAGGAGCGGCTGGAGGGGCGCGAGCAGCGACCCGAGTCGGTCGTGCACGACGCCGCCTTCGACCCCGACATCGAGGCCGCGCTCTCGTCGCTCACCGAGGAGTTCCGCGTCGCCGTGGTGCTGTGCGACGTGGAGGGGCTGTCCTACGAGGAGATCGCCGACGTGCTGGGCGTCAAGATCGGCACGGTCCGCTCGCGCATCCACCGGGGTCGTACGCAGCTGCGGCACGCCCTCGCCCACCGCGCCCCGACCGCTGGCCGGACCCGCTTCCTCGGAGCCGTAGGAGCCTGATGGCCCATCTGGACGCCGACGTAGCCGCCTTCGTGGACGGGCAGCTCTCGCCCGATGCCACGGAGGTCGCGGCGCGTCACGTCCAGTCCTGCGAGCGGTGCCGCGAGGCGGTGTCGCAGCAGCGCCAGCTCAAGCGACGCATGCAGGTGTCCGCCGACGTGCGACCTCCGGCGTCGCTGCTCGCCTCGCTCAGCTCCGTGCCGGTGTCCCCGCCTCCTCCGGCGCCCAGCGCCTGGGCCCGGATCGTGCGGTCGAGCACCCTCGGGGCGGCGGGCGTGCTGGTGGGCGCCTCCCTCGCCGTGGCGCTGGCGGCCTACCTCGCCGGTGGGAGCGCCCGTGGCATCGGCGACGAGGTGGTGCCGCCCGTCGAGACCTACGCGGCCGACTTCCACGGCGCGGGCCCGATGGCCGGGAACGACGTCATGACCGCCGCGGTCATGGAGGACCTGACCGCCAACGGCTGGCCGTGCCACGGTCAGCTGGGTGACGACCTCGAGCGCGTCGAGGGGCGTCTGCAGGACGAGGGAGCGGTCTCGCTGACCTACACCGACGGCCTGCACCGCCTGGTGCTGCACGAGCAGAACGGCGCACTCGACACCGACGGCCTGCAGGGCTTCGAGCCTCGTCGGCTCGCCGACCGGCCGGTGTGGGTGCGGGAGACGCCCCGCGAGCGCATCGTCACCTGGGACGCGGACGGCGTGGTCTACACCATCGTGACCGACGTGGGTGACGACCGGCTGGCGCCGGCCCTGCGCGACCTGCCCGCTCCGCTCGGCGAGCCCGGGCTGCGTGAGCGCCTCGGCGACGGCCTCAGCCGCGTCGCGACCTGGATCTCCGCCTGACGGCTCCCACGACGACCGGTGAGGGCCCTCAGGTCGCCTCGTCATCGTGCGGCGGCCGCTCGCCGGGACGCAGGATCCGGTCGCGCGTGGGCGTCTCGGACTCCTCGAGGAGGTGGCGCCGCACCACGTCGCGGGGGTCGAGGCTGCGCAGGTCGACGTCGGAGAAGTCCTGGCCCAGCTCGCGCCCGAGGTCGTTCTTGGCGTTGTCGGCCATCCGCCGCACGGTGCGCACCATCTGAGCAGCCTGCTTGGCCATGCCCGGGAGCTTGTCGGGTCCGAACAGCAGCAGGCCGACCACGAGGATCAGGCCGATCTCCGGCCAGCCCATCCCGAACACGGCCGGTTCCTCAGAGTCGACCGACGGGCGCGAGACCGAGCTGCATCCCGGCCAGGCCGCGCGAACGGCCGGTGAGGGAGTCGGCCACCTGCAGCAGGATCTTCGCGGACTCGCTGTCGGGGTGGGTGGCGACGATCGGCAGGCCGTCGTCGCCGCCGATGCGCAGCTGCTCCTCGAGCGGCACCTTGCCGAGCACGGGCACGTCGTGGCCGAGCCGCTGGCCGAGGGTGCGTGCGACGGTCTCGGCGCCGCCGCTGCCGAAGACCTCGAGACGCTCGCCCGCGGGCGTGAGCAGGTACGACATGTTCTCGATGACGCCGACCACGCGCTGGTGCATCATCGAGGCCATCGTCCCGGCCCGCTCGGCGACCTGGGCGGCCGCCTGCTGCGGCGTGGTGACCACGACGACCTCGGCGTTGGAGAGGTGCTGGCCGAGGCTGATGGCCATGTCACCGGTGCCCGGGGGCAGGTCGAGCAGCAGGGCGTCGAGGTCGCCCCAGAACACGTCGCTCAGCATCTGCACGAGCGCACGGTCGAGCATGGGCCCGCGCCACGCGACCACCTGGTCACGCTTGGGCTTGAGCATGCCGATGCTCATGACCTTGACGTCGGGCGCGTCCGGGGAGCCGGGGACCGCGACCGGCACCGGGAGGATCATGTCGTCGACCTGGGTGGGGCGACGGTCGCCGACGCCCATCATGTCGGGGATCGAGTGGCCGTAGATGTCGGCGTCGACGATGCCGACCTTCAGCCCGCGCTGTGCCATCGCCACGGCCAGGTTGACGGTGACGGAGGACTTGCCGACGCCGCCCTTGCCCGACGCGATGGCGTAGACCTTGGTGAGCGAGCCGGCCTGGGCGAAGGGGATCTCGCGCTCGGCCTGGCCGCCGCGCAGCATCTCGCGCATGCTCTTGCGCTGCTCGTCGGTCATGACGCCGAGGTCCACGTGCACGGTGTGCTGGGGGGCCACCTTCTGGACGGCCTCCGTGGTGTCACGGGTGAGCGTCTCCTTGAGGGGGCAGCCCGAGACGGTCAGCAGGATGCGCACGGTGATCGACGTGTCGTCGATCGTGATCGTGTCGACCATGCCGAGCTCGGTGACCGGACGCTTGATCTCGGGGTCGATCACGCTGCCGAGGGCCTCGCGGACCCGCTCCTCGGTGACGGACTCGTCGGTGACGGATGCCATGGGGTCCATCGTACGGGCGGGACCTGCGTCCCGGTCCCGCAGGCGAGCCTCACTGCTCGGTCGGCTCGCCGTCCTCGTCGTCGGGTGGGGTCTGCAGCGACTCCAGGAGGTCGCGCAGCTCCGAGCGCAGGAAGTCGCGGGTGGCGACCTCGCCGAGGCCGAGACGCAGGCTGGCGACCTCGCGGGCCAGGAACTCCATGTCGGCGTGCGACTGCGCGGTGGCGTGCCGGTCCTGCTCCTGCTGCACGCGGTCGCGGGCCTCCTGGCGGTTCTGCGCCAGCAGGATCAGCGGTGCGGCGTAGGACGCCTGCAGCGACAGCATGAGGGTCAGGAAGATGAACGGGTACTCGTCCCAGCGCGGGCGCTCCGGGCCCCACGGGACGTTCCACACCACCCAGATGATGATGAGCAGCGTCATCCAGATGAGGAACTTGGCCGTGCCCATGAACCGGGCGAAGGTCTCCGCGAAGCGACCGAACCGGTCGGTGTCGCCCGACCTCGGGCGCAGGGAGCGACGTCGGTCGCGGGGCTGGTCGAGCCGCGCCCGCTCCTGGCGGGCCTGGTCGCGGTCGCCGCGGGACCGCCCGATCTCGGGGCGTCGGCGTCGTCCGTCGGAGCGCTCAGCCACGGGTGGTCACCTCCGCCGGACGTGGGCTCGGATCACGCTCGCGCCAGCCCTCGGGGAGCAGGTGGTCGAGCACGTCGTCGATGGTGACGGCTCCGATGAGGTGGTTGTTCTCGTCGACCACGGGCAGCGCGAGCATGTCGTAGGAGGCCAGCAGGCTGGCGACCTGCTCGAGCGTCGCGTCGGGTCGGGGCCAGTCGATGTCGTTGTCGGCGAGCCCGCCGACGAGGGTCGACGGCGGTTCGCGCAGGAGCGCCTGCACGTGCACGATCCCGAGGAAGCGGCCGGTGGGCGTCTCGACGGGGGGCCGGCACACGTAGACCATCGAGGCCAGGGCCGGACCGATCTCGGGCTCACGGACCCGGGCGAGCGCCTCGGCGATCGTGGCGTCGGGCGGAAGGATGACCGGTTCGGTGGTCATCATGCCGCCGGCCGTCCGGTCCTCGTAGACCAGCAGGCGGCGGACGTCCTCGGCGTCCTCGGGCTCCATGAGGGCCAGCAGCTGCTCCGACGTGGCCGTCGGCAGCTCGCCGAGCAGGTCGGCGGCGTCGTCGGGGTCCATCTCCTCGAGGACGTCGGCGGCGCGCTCGGGGTCGAGGACCCCCAGGATCTCCACCTGGACGGTGTCGGGAAGCTCCTCGAGGACGTCGGCGAGCCGCTCGTCCACCAGCTCGCCCACGATCTCGGTGCGCCGCTTGGCAGGAAGGTCGAGCAGCGCGTTCGCCAGGTCGGCGGGTCGCATCTCGTCCATCGTCGCGAGCAGGTGCGTCGCGCCCTGGGAGGCCTCCTCGCCCACCAGCCCGGTGACCTCGTCCCAGTCGACCACGTGGGTGGCGCCGCGCCGACCGAAGCGCTTGCCCGTCTCCTGCACGGCGACGGTGCCGATGAACCAGTCGCGCCGGGTGTCCTGCTCCATGGCCAGGTCGTAGACCGTGCCGCCGCGCTGGTCGGGCAGGGACACCGTGCGGTCGAGGAGCTCGTGGATGGCGAGGGTCTCGCTGCTGCGCTTCTCGAAGCGGCGGACGTTGAGCACGCCGGTCGTGATGATCTGCCCCGAGTCGAGCGACGTGACCCGCCCGATCGGCAGGAAGACCCGACGCCGCCCCAGGACCTCCACGACCAGCCCCACCACACGGGGTCGCTGGCGGGCGGAGCGCACGGCCACCACGACGTCGCGCAGCTTGCCGACCTGGTCGCCCGCGGGGTCGAAGACCTCCTGCCCGACGATGCGGGACAGGAAGATGCGACCGGGGCTGGAGCTCACCCGCCCAGCCTAGTGCGAGCCGGGGAACGGTCGGGCCCCGTGGGGCGGTGGGCGCGCGCGACGTCGCCGTGTCTCGTATCCTGCGAGACGCACGTCACACGGGTCGCCGCCGCGCCCGTGAGATCGACCTAGGGGGACCATGTCCACGCACTTCCTCGACCGCGAGCGCACCGTCGCCGGACCCGGATTCAACCGGTGGCTGATCCCACCGGCTGCCCTGGCGGTGCACCTGTGCATCGGGCAGGTCTACGCGACGAGCGTCTACAAGGCCTCGCTCGTGCAGCACTTCGACACCAGCCTCACCGCGATCGGCATCGTCTTCTCGATCGCGATCGTCATGCTCGGTGTCTCGGCGGCCGTGTTCGGCACCTGGGTCGACACCGGCGGTCCCCGTCGCGCCATGGTCGCCGCCGCCACCTGCTGGTCGGCGGGATTCCTGGTGGGGGCGCTCGGCATCGCGACCAGCCAGCTGTGGCTGCTCTACCTCGGGTACGGCGTGCTCGGCGGCATCGGCCTGGGCATCGGCTACATCTCGCCGGTCTCCACGCTCATCAAGTGGTTCCCGGACCGCCCGGGCCTGGCCACCGGCATGGCGATCATGGGCTTCGGCGGCGGCGCGATGATCGCGAGCCCCGTGTCCAGCACGCTCCTCGGCTGGTACGACTCGGCCTACGACACCGCGTCCGGCATCGCGTCGGGGCGGGCGGTGGCCCTGCTGTTCGTGACGCTCGGCCTGGGCTACCTGGTCGTCATGCTCTTCGGGGCCTGGCTGGTGAAGGTCCCGGCCGACGGGTGGGTCCCGCGGGGCTTCGACCCGTCCACCGTGAGGAAGAAGGCCCTCGTCACCACCGAGAGCGTGTCGGCGAACAACGCGGTCCGCACGCCGCAGTTCTGGCTGCTGTGGATCGTCCTGTTCTGCAACGTCACCGCGGGCATCGGCATCCTCGAGCAGGCCGCGCCGATGATCCAGGACTTCTTCCGCGAGGGCGAGGAGTCGAGCGTGGCTGCTGCTGCGGCCGCGGGCTTCGTCGGCTTCCTCTCGCTGTGCAACATGGCCGGTCGGTTCATCTGGTCGTCCACGTCCGACGTCGTGGGGCGCAAGAACATCTACATGCTCTACCTCGGTCTGGGCATCGTGCTCTACGCGACGCTGGCACTCGGTGGGTCGACCTCGACGGTGCTGTTCGTCGTCCTGGCCGGCGGCATCCTCAGCTTCTACGGCGGCGGGTTCGCCACGATCCCGGCCTACCTGCGCGACCTCTTCGGCACGTTCCAGGTGGGTGCCATCCACGGGCGCCTGCTCACCGCGTGGTCGGCAGCCGGCGTGGCAGGCCCGCTCATCATCAACGGGTTCCTCGACGCGCGGGGCGAGCCGGGCGCCCTGACTGCGGCCGACTACCGCCCGGCGCTGCTCACCATGGTCGGTGTGCTGGTGGTGGGCTTCGTGGCCAACCTGCTCGTGCGCCCGGTCGCGTCGCGGTTCCACGAGCCCAAGGACGAGGGCAGCCGCACGGAGCCGACCGACCCGGCCGTGGCGACGGCCCCGGCCGGTGACGACACGACGGCCGAGGGCGTCACGCCGCTGACCGTCGTGGCCTGGCTCGTGGTCGGGGTGCCGCTGGCCTACGGCGTCTACGAGACGGTGGTCAAGGCCGCGGCGCTGTTCTGACCCGGTGCACCTGCACTGTTCCGACGTGGGGCACCTGCACGGTTCCGACGTGGGGCACCTGCACTGTTCCGACGTGGGGCACCTGCCCCGGGCGCTCAGTCGACGACGACGCGCTCGGGGTGGGTGTACACGTTGAACGTCGTGCCACGGGAGAAGCCCACGAGGGTCACGCCGAGCCGGTCCGCGAGGTCGACGGCGAGCGAGGAGGGTGCACTCACCGCGGCCAGCACGGGGACGCCGGCCATCGCGGCCTTCTGCACGAGCTCGAACGACGCCCGGCCCGACACCTGCAGCACCGAGCCGGTCAGGGGCAGGCGATCCTCGCGGAGCGCCTGGCCGACCACCTTGTCGACGGCGTTGTGCCGCCCGACGTCCTCGCGCACCGCGAGGGCCTCGCCGGTGGACGAGAAGAGTCCGGCCGCGTGCAGCCCACCCGTGCGCTCGAACACCGCCTGCTGGTCGCGCAGCAGGTCGGGAAGGGCGCCGAGCACCTTCGCCTCGACCCGCACGGCGTCGGCCGACACGTCGAAGGCGGAGGTCGTGGCCACGGCGTCGATCGAGGCGAGCCCGCACACCCCGCACGAGCTGGACGTGTAGACGTTCCGCTCGCGGCTGGCCGCCACGACCGTGCCGGCACCGGTGACGCCGACGTCGATGACGTTGTAGGTGTTCTCCTCGAGGGCCTGGCGGGGGTGCCGGGCCGTGGGCGGCGTCGGGGATTGTGCGCAGTAGATCATCGTGCGCAGATCGGCCGGGCTCGTGACGACGCCCTCGGAGACGAGGAAGCCGGCGACGAGGTCGAAGTCGTGACCGGGCGTGCGCATGGTGACGGCGAACGACGTGCCACCCACCCGGATCTCGAGCGGCTCCTCGGCCGCGAGGGAGTCGTGGGCGGGCGTGGCGCCCACACCCACCTCCACCCGCAGGATCCGGCGGCGCTGCACGGGCTTGGTCATGCCGGGTCCTCGGTCGTCGCCGAGGCCTCCGCGAGGGCCGCGGCCCGATCAGTCGCCCGCTGCACCGCGTCGGTGCCACCACCGGCCAGGCCGGCGGCGTACCCGACGAGGAAGGTCGTCAGGGGCGCGGCGGGACGCACGACGGCGTGCGCGGCGACAGCCGCCAGGTCCAGCACCTGCGTCACGTCGGTCCCGGGGTCGTCCACGCCCAGCTCGGCGCACAGGGCGTGCCACCAGGTCTGCATCGTCTCGTCGCGGTCGCTCACGGTCGGTCCTCCTGGAGGGTCCTGAGGTCGTCGGGGGTGTCGAGGTCGTGGGTCGCTCCTGCCGGTGCGGGCGCGAGTGTCACGTCGAGGTGTGCGAACACGCTGTGCAGCGACGCGTCCGCGAGGTCGGGAAGGTCCCTCACGGTGCGTGCGGCGTCGGGGGAGAGCAGGGCCGACGTCCAGTGCGCCCGGCCGGTCTCGTCGGTGAGGACGCGCGCGCCCCCGCCGAGCGGGGCAGAGAGCAGGGCGTCGACGAGTGCGGCCGCGCGGGGCAGGTCGGCCGCCAGCACCACCACGGGGAGGTCGTCGGGCAGAGCCCGCAGCCCGGCCTGGAGGCCGGCCGCAGGACCGGCGCCGGCCGGCTCCTCGCGGGTCCACCGCACGGGCCGCGGGGTGGGCCGCTCCGGGCCGACGACCACCACGGCCGCCTCCGTCGGCAGGGCGGCGAGCGCGTGGTCCAGCAGGGACAGTCCGTCGACGACGGCGCGCGTCTTGTCGGCCCCGTCCCACCGCCGACTGGTGCCACCGGCCAGCACGACCGCCCCGACGGCGGACCTCGGTGCGCCCGTCACGAGAGGTGCAAGGGCTCCGGGTTGGGACGGGACCGGTGCTCGGTGTCGCTCTCGGTCGCGTCCTGCGTGCCGTCCGCGCCCTCGCCGTCACGTGTCGCCGAGGGGGGAACGAGCCGGATGACCACGGACTTCGACGTCGGGGTGTTGCTGTGCTCGGCCACCGAGTCGAGCGGCACCAACGGGTTGGTCTCCGGGTAGTAGGCCGCCGCCGTGCCGCGGGGGGTGTCGTAGGAGACGATGCGGAACCCGGGCGCCACGCGGTCGACGTCGTCGTCCTCCCAGTGGGTCACGAGGTCGACGACGTCGCCCTCGCTCCACCCGAGCGCGGCCACGTCGTCGGGGTGCACCATGACCACGCGGCGCGCGTCCTCGATGCCGCGGTAGCGGTCGCTGAGCCCGTAGATCGTGGTGTTGAACTGGTCGTGGCTGCGCAGGGTCTGCAGCAGCAGGTGGCCGTCGGGCACGTGGAGCACCTCGATCGGCGACACCGCGATCTCGCCCTTGCCGCTCGTGGTGCGGAACGTGCGCGAGTCGCGGGGCGGGTGGGGGAGCACGAAGCCGCCCGGCCGGTCCACCTTGCGCTCGTAGTCCTCGCAGCCCGGCACGACGCGTGAGATGTGTCCGCGGATGATGCCGTAGTCCTCGGCCATCGCGTCCCAGTCGATGCCGTGCACGTCGCTCCCGTCGTCCTGGCGCAGCGTGGCCCGGGCGATGCCGCAGACGATCGCGGTCTCCGAGCGCAGCTCGGGGCTCGCCGGCTCGAGGGGGCCGCGCGAGGCGTGCACCGACGACATGGAGTCCTCGACGGTCACGAACTGAGGACCGGACGCGCGCACGTCGATCTCCGTGCGACCCAGGGTCGGCAGGATGAGGGCGGTCTCGCCGTGCGTGAGGTGGGACCGGTTGATCTTCGTCGACACGTGCACGGTCAGCTCGGCCTTGCGCAGCGCCTCGGCGGCGACGTCGGTGTCGGAGACCGCGTGCACGAAGTTGCCGCCCAGCCCCATGAACACCTTCGCCTTGCCGTCACGCAGCGCGCGGACGGCGTCGACGGTGTCGTAGCCGTGCTCGCGGGGCGGGTCGAAGCCGAACTCGGCCTGGAGCGCGTCGAGGAAGTGGTCGGGCGCCTTCTCCCAGATGCCCATCGTGCGGTCGCCCTGCACGTTGGAGTGACCGCGCACGGGGCAGACGCCCGCACCGCGCTTGCCGATGTCGCCGCGCACCAGCGCGAGGTTGACGACCTCCTTGATGGTCGCCACGGCGTTGCGGTGCTGCGTGAGACCCATGGCCCAGCAGTAGATGGTGGCGTCGGAGTCGGCGATCATGCGCGCCGCCTCCTCGATCTGCTCCCGCGACAGACCGGTCGCGGCGGCGACGACGTCCCAGTCCAGCGCGCGGACGTGCTCGGCCCAGGCGTCGTAGCCGGCGGTGTACTGCTCGACGAAGGCGCTGTCGACCGCCCCCCACTGCTCGAGCAGGTGGCCGATGGCCTGGAAGAGGGCGAGGTCGCCGTTGATGCGGATCGGCAGGTGCAGGTCGGCGATCGGCGTGCCGCGACCCACGACGCCGCGCGGCTTCTGCGGGTTGCGGAAGTTGACCAGGCCGGCCTCGCGGAGCGGGTTGATCGAGATGATCTTGGCGCCACGTCGCTTGGCGATCTCCAGCGCCGACAGCATGCGCGGGTGGTTCGTGCCCGGGTTCTGACCGGCGATGACGATGAGCTCGGCGTCGTAGATGTCGCGCAGGCTGACGCTGCCCTTGCCGATGCCGATGGACTCGGCGAGCGCCACGCTGGTCGACTCGTGGCACATGTTCGAGCAGTCGGGCAGGTTGTTCGTGCCGAAGGCCCGGATGAACAGCTGGTACACGAAGGCGGACTCGTTCGACGCGCGACCGGACGTGTAGAAGATCGCCTCGTCGGGGGAGTCGAGTCCCTTCAGGTGCTGCGCGACGAGCGCGAACGCGTCGTCCCAGCCGATCTGCTCGTAGTGCGTGCCGCCCGGTCGCTTGACCATGGGGTGGGTGATCCGGCCCTGCTGGCCGAGCCAGTACTCGTCGTGGGCGTCGAGGTCGGCGATGGAGTGCCGGGCGAAGAACTCCGGCGTGGCCCGGGCCCGGGTGGCCTCCTCGGCGACGGCCTTGGCGCCGTTCTCGCAGAACTCCGCGGCGTGGCGCTCGTCGGGGTCGGGGTCGGGCCAGGCGCACGACATGCAGTCGAAGCCGTCGGCCTGGTTGAGCTTGAGCAGGGTCTGCCCGGTGCGCTTCGGCCCCATGTGGGACAGGGCGCGCTCCATCGAGACCCGGACGGCCGTGACGCCGGCGGCGGCGTCCTTGGGGGCGTGGACCTCCAGGCCGCTCTCGTCCTGGACGCCGAAGCCCGCGACGACCTGCGCGTCACCTGCTCCGGGTGCGTGCGGCGTGGACGAAGAAGTGCTCACGGTGGTCCTCCCGATGCGTGGCGGCGGTCACCTTCGACCGTACCCGCTCGGGGTCGGAGCCGCCTCGCGTGCGGGGGAGGGCGCCGCTCAGACGGCGGCGACGCCGGTGCGCCCGCTGCTGCGTCGCCGAGGTGCGGCGACGGTGTCCTGCTCCGGGGCCTGGGCCTGCTGCGCGCTGAGGCCGGTGACGAAGTCGCCGATCTCCTCGATCGCCGCCCGTGCCTCCGGCACCCACGACGCGGCAGCCTGGAAGACGTGCACCTGGCGGTCCCATACCTGCAGGTCGACTGGGACGCCGGCCTGCACCAGCCGTGCGGCCATGTGCTCGGCGTCGGCGAGCAGGATCTCGCGGGACCCGATCTGGATGAGGGCCGGTGGCATGTCCTCGAGGGGCATGTCGACCGGACAGGTCCGCTGCCCGTGGATGCCGCGCCGCGTGTCCATGCGCAGCGAGACCTCGGTGAACTTCTCGAGGGCACGCAGCGGGAAGGTCTGGCAGCGGTCGGCGTTGCGGTGCTGGCGCTTGCGGGTGGCGTCGACGTCGAGCAGGGGCGAGATGGCCACCACGCCGGCGGGACGGCCCAGACCGGCGTCGAGCACGGCGCGAGCCACGCTGAAGGCCAGGTAGCCGCCGGCGGAGTCGCCGGTGATGGTGACGTCCTCGGCACGGTAGCCCTGGTCGAGCAGCCAGCGGAACGCGTCGACGCCGTCGGCGACCGACTCGGCGATCGGCTCGTAGGGCATCTGGCGGTAGCCGACGTTGAGCACGGGCTGGCCGGACGCGTCGGAGATGCGCGAGACGAGTCGGCGGTGCGTGTTCAGCCCGCAGGTGAGGAACGCGCCGCCGTGGAAGTACAGGATCACCTTGGGGTTGCCGCCGTGGATGTCGCGCACGTCCTGCGCGAGCACCAGCTCGCTGCCGCAGCGCGCGAGGTCGACCGTGCGCCAGCTCGTCCCCTCCTGCACCGGGAGCAGCCGAGCGGCGTGCTCCAGCAGGTTGGGCGGGAAGAGGTCGAACGGCAGGCGCGTCCACAGGTCGAGGAGCGGGCGGACCGTGTGCCGCAGGCCGAGTCCGAGGACCTGGGACTGCAGGCTCGCGCCCTCGACGAACCGGGCCTCGGCCGCCAACGACAGGTGGCCCACGGCCCCGGCTCGAGCGGATCGGCGATCCGTGGTGCTCCCCATGTGACTCTCCCGTCGTCATGCAGTGTTCACGAATATGTCACACCCGGTGACCTGCGCCACACGAGGTCGTTACCTTAGCGGCAGCCCTTCCTCTGCCGCAGGAGATTGATCGCATGCCCTTCATGCCCCCCACGGACTCGATGTTCCTGCTGGCGGAGTCCCGTGAGCACCCCATGCACGTCGGTGGGCTGCAGCTGTTCCAGCCCCCGGAGGGCGCCGGCCCGGAGTTCGTGCGCGACCTCGTCGAGGGGTTCCGCTCGGTCGACCACATCTCCCCGACGTTCCGCAAGAGGCCTGCCGAGCCCGTCGGCCTCGTGGGCCAGACGTGGTGGGCGCAGGACGACGTCATCGACCTGGAGTACCACGTCCGTCACTCGGCGGTCCCCCCGCCGGGGCGGATCCGCGAGCTGCTCCAGCTCACGTCACGCTGGCACGGGTCGCTCCTGGACCGGCACCGCCCGCTGTGGGAGACGCACGTGGTGGAGGGCCTGCAGGACGGCCGGTTCGCCGTGTACAGCAAGGTCCACCACTCCATGGTCGACGGCGTCTCGGCGCTGCGGCTCATGCAGCGCTCCCTCAGCGAGGACCCGGAGCGGCGCGACTGCGTGCCGCCGTGGGCCCTCCCGTCTCGGCAGCGGCCGACCACGGAGGTGTCCCGGCGGCTGCCCGACCCCCTCGGCGTGCTCCGGGGCGGCCTGGCGGTGGCCGAGGACGTGGCCGGACTCCTGCCGGCCTCGATGCGGATCGTCAACCAGATCGTCCGCGAGGGCGACGTCACCCTGCCGCGAGCGCCCAAGACCATCCTCAACGGTCCGGTGGGCGGTGCACGCCGGTTCGCGGCCCAGTCGTGGGAGATCGAACGGATCAAGCGGGTCGCCAAGTCCTCCGCCACCACGCTCAACGACGTCGTGCTGGCGATGGTCGCCGGTGCGCTCCGGGAGTACCTGCTCGAGCAGAACGCCCTGCCCGACGACCCGATGACCGCCATGGTTCCCGTCTCCCTGGCGCTGCGGGCCGAGTCGGCCGGGTCGACCGAGGAGGCGACCGGCAACTCGGTCGGCGTGATCGTGGTGAACCTGGCCACCGACGTCGAGAACGGTGCGACCCGCCTGGAGGAGATCGCCTACTCGTCCAAGCGGGCCAAGAAGATCCTCGGTGGACTGTCCCCGACGCAGATCCTCGCCTTCTCCGCCCTGCAGATGGCGCCGTTGGCCCTCACGCCCGTGCCCGGCTTCGTCCGGTACACGCACCCGCCGTTCAACGTCGTGATCTCCAACGTGCCCGGGCCGACGAGCCCCATGTACTACAACGGCGCCAAGCTCGACGGCATGTACCCGGTCTCGATCGTGCTGGACGGGCAGGCCGTCAACGTGACGCTGTGCAGCCGGGACCGCTACCTGGACTTCGGCATCATCGGGTGCCGACGCAGCGTGCCGCACCTGCAGCGTCTGCTCACCCACCTCGAGACGTCGCTCGCTGAGCTCGAGACGGCCTGGGGCTGACCGGGGGCCGTCCTCCCCGGGTCTCGGGGAGGACGGCCCGTCGGCGGGTGACCGGTCCGGTCCGGATCAGCAGTCCGGGCGGTCGACGAACTGCGAGCCGTCCCAGTACTTCGAGTCCGTGAGCTCGCGGTTGGTGAAGTCCACCTCCGCGGAGCCGCCGATCTCACCCAGCAGCTCGCCGCTGATGTTGATGCCGTACGTGTTCGGGTCCTGAGAGTAGGTGTTCTCCGTCATCGTGCCGAAGTCGCGGGCGGCGTTGATGAAGTTGCTCGTCGCCAGCGGGTTGCCCGTCAGAGCCGCCAGGATCGGGGCGTCCTGGAGCGGGTCGCCCGTCAGCGGCACGGTGGCCTGGTACTCCTTGTAGGTCTGGTCGTCGGAGTTGGAGGCGATGTCGCCGGCGTCGGCGCCGTAGGACACGCCCATGGTGAGCGTGACGCTCTGGGGCTTGCCGTCCTTGTCCATGTTGAGTGCGTAGAGACCGTCGCCCGATGCCGTCGCCGAGGCGTCGACCCCGGTGAAGGTGCCGAAGGCGTCACCCTTGACGGAGCTGCGGTAGTAGGCCACGTAGCCGTCGGGGGTGGTCTTCGCGCCGAGGTAGGCGCCGGCCTCGACCCGCACCCCGGCGCCGACGACGATGTTCGACGCCGAGGCCGACGCGTTGCCCTCGATGCCACCCTCCACGAACTCCTCGTCGGCGTCGGGGACGCCGTCGACGAACTGGTCGAGCAGGCTGTTCAGCGGGTTGGGCGGTCCCTCGATGTCCCCGATGATGGGGAGCTTGTTGAGGCCCGGGACGTCGGCCGGACCGGGGATCTCGGGGGCGACCGAGTCCTTGATCTGGTCGGCCAGGAGCCCGTTGAGGATGTCGTCGACCCCGGCCTCGTCGTCGGCGTACCAGGTGCGGCCGGTACGCCCGGCGAGCAGGGCCTCGGCGGTGGCCGAGGCGACGGCGCCGTACTTCTTGCCGTCGAGGGTCACGCTGACGTCGATGCCGGGCCCCACGCCGATCCCGACCTTGCCGAGGTCGACCTCGGACACGCGGTACGTCCCGTCGGACAGCTCCTCGACGAGCAGCTCCTTGCCGACGGCGACGGTCACGATGAAGGACCCGGTGACCTTGACGCTGCCCTTGTCCGAGCCCACCACGCACGGGGCGTCGGGGATGCGCTCCTCGGGCGTCGGGGTCTCGCGCGGCGGCTCGCAGTCACCGCCGCCGGCGATGTTGAGGATCTGGCAGATCCGGTAGGACACCTCGGCCTTGAGCTGCGGGCTGGTCTGGACGATCGTGCCCGTGGTCGCGAGCACGAGGATCGAGGCGAGCACGATGACGCCGACGATCTCGAGGGAGCCTTGGCCGCGCTCGGAGCGGCGGGTGCGAAGGAGCATGTCGAGGGCCTGTCAGGTGAGATCCGGGGGGGTGCCGCGAGCGTAGGAAGCCCGGCGACCCGGGCGCCCGGGTCCTGGGGCCCCACCGGGTCCCATCGAGGGCCCAGCCCACGACGGACCAGCCCACGAGGGCCCCGCGCGGCGCGCCGACGGCGCCCCTCCCTCTGCGGGAAGGACGCCGCCGTCGCGGGTGCCGTGCTTCGAGGCTCAGCAGTCGGGGCGGTCCACGAGCGCGTTGCCGTCCCAGTACTGGGAGTCCTCGAGCTCGCGGGTCGTGAAGTCGCCCTTCACCGATCCGCCGTAGTCGCCGATGAGGGACCCTCCGATCGTGAGCCCATAGGTGTTCGGGTCCTGGGAGTAGGTGTTCCGGGTGATCGTGCCGTCCTCCTTGGCCCGGTCGATGAAGCTCTGCAGCATGGCCGGGTTGGTCATCTCGGCCAGGATCTGGGCGTCCTCGAGCGCGTTGCCCGTCAGGGGGACGTTCATCTGGGTCTCGACGTACTTCTGGTCGTCGGTGTTGGAGCCGAGGTCGCCCGTCTCGGCGGCCAGCGTGTAGCCCGTGGTGAGCGTGACGCTCTCGGGCTTGCCGTCCTTGTCGAGGTTGACCGCGAACAGCGCCTCGCCCGAGGCTCCTGCCGACGCGTCGTCGAGACCGGCGGTGGCGAAGACGCTGCCGCCGACCTTGCCCTTGTAGTAGGCCGTGTAGCCGTCCTTCGTCTTCTTGGCGCCGAGGTACACACCGAGGTTGACCTCGCCGCCCGCGCCGGCGGTGATGCCCGAGATCGAGGCTCCGGCGTTGCCCTCGAGCCCGCCCTCGACGAACTCCTCGTCGGGCTCGGGCAGGTCGCCGATGATCTGCTCGAGGATCGCGCGGGTGGGGTTCGGCGGACCGCCGATGTCGCGGATGCCGGGAAGACCGCCGACGATCGGGATGTCCTTCGGGCCGGGCAGGTCGGGAGCGACCGTGTCGAGCACCTCCTCGGCGATGAGGCCGTTGAGGATGTCGTCGACCTCTCCCTGGTCGTCGGCGTTCCACGTGCGTCCGGTCTGGCCGGCGAGGATCGCGTCGGCCGTGGCGATGGCCACGGCGCCGTACTTCTTGCCGTCGAGGGTCACGCTCACGTCGAGTCCCGGCCCGACACCGATGCCCACCTTGCCGAGGTCGACCTCGGTCACGCGGAACGTCCCGTCGGAGAGCTCCTCGATGAGCAGCTGCTTGCCCGCCGTCACGGAGACGACGAACGCACCCGTCACCTCGACGCTGCCCTGCTGGGATCCCACGACGCACGGCTCGTCCGGCAGTCGGTCCTCGGGGGACCGGGGGGCGTCCGGGGCCTCGCAGTCGCCGCCGCCGGCGATGTTGAGGATCTGGCAGATCCGGTAGGACACCTCGGCCTTGAGCTGAGGGCTGGTCTGCACGATCGTGCCGGTGGTGGCCAGCACGAGGATCGAGGCCAGGACGATCACGCCGACCAGCTCGAGTGAGCCCTGACCGCGCTCGGAGCGCCGCTTGAGGAACATGGTGACGACCTGTCGAGTGGTGTTGGGGGGAGAGGAGCAACGCCAGGATAGGGACCTCCTGCCCTGTCACACCCGGGCCCGTGGGCCCGGTACGGGCCCTAGGTGGACCTAGATCGGCGCCCGCGACCCACCCGTCAGCAGTCCGGGCGGTCGGCCATGCGGGTGCCGTCCCAGTACTGCGCCTCCTGGAGGTCGCGCGTGGTCAGGTCGCCGGAGATGTCGATGCCGATCTTGGGGCCCAGGCCGGCCTCGCCGCTGTAGCCGTAGGTGTTCGAGTCGTCCTCGAAGACGCTGCGCGTGACCGTGCCGCGTTCCTGCGCCTCCCGGACGAAGTCGTCCGCGGTCAGCGGGTTGCCGAGCATCGCGAGGACACGAGCGTCCTCCGTGACGTCACCGGTGAGCGGGATCTCGACGGTGACCTCGGTGTACTGGTCCGCGTCGCCCTCGGTCGTGTACTGGATGTCCGCCTTGCCGGCGATGCCGGAGGTGACCTTGACCGACGTGGGCTTGCCACTCGAGTCCGTGTTGATCTCGATGAGCCCGTCGACCTTGCCGTTGAGCTGGCCCTCGGCGACGAGGAGGGTGCCGAACGCGCTGCCCTCGAGCTCGGTCCGGTAGTAGGCGGTGTAGCCGTCAGGCGTCTTCTTGCCTCCGAGGTAGCCGCCCAGCGAGACGTCCGCCCCGGCGCCCGCCACGATCGCGGTGGCGGAGGCCCCGGCCTCGCCCTCGATGCCTCCCTCGATGAACTGCTCGTCCGGATCGGGCAGGTCGCCGCCGATGAGGTTCTTGGCAGCCCCGTTGAGGGGGTTGGGCACGATGCCGAGGATCTTCTTCGGCGTGACGGCGTCGACGACCTTGCCCTTGGTCATCGTGCTCATCAGGTCCTCGAGCTCGCCCTCGTCCTTGGCGTACCAGGTGTTGCCCTTCTCGCCGGCCAGGAGGGCCGAGGCGTCGGCGGACGCACCGTAGCCGTAGTCGACGCCGTCGATCGTCACGGTGTTCTCGGCGCCGACGCCCGCCGTCACCCCCAGGCCTCCGGAGTCGACCTCGGTCACCTTGAACGAGCCGTCCGACATCTCCTCGACCATGTACTTCTTGCCCGCGTTGCCGGTGAAGAACGTGAACGAGCCGCCCACGCTCGCCTCCGTGCTCGTCGAGCCGGCCAGGCACGGGTCGTCGGGCAGCCGGTCCTCCGGGCTGGGCACCTCGGCCTCCCCGGGCGCCTCGCAGCTGCCGCCGCCGGCGAAGTTCAGGATCTGGCAGATCCGGTACGAGACCTCCGACTTGAGCTGTGGGCTGGTCTGCACGATCGCGCCCGTGGTGGCGAGGACGAGGATCGACGCGAGGATGATGACGCCGACCATCTCGAGGGACCCTTGACCGCGGTCGGGGCGTCGGGGCGAGAGCAACATGGGTGAGACCTGTCCGTGGGGGATCAGAGGGAGATGACGATGCTGGAGACGAGGACCAGTGCGACGAGGGCGACGACCAGCAGCCCGGCTCCGATGTAGACGAAGATCCGGCCGCCCTGCACGAAGGAGTCGATGGACCCACGTGAGGGGCGCTCGGGGTCGTAGAGCACGGGGACGGCGGTCCCCGGAGACGGTCCGAGGGACTGCTTGACCGACGAGGTGTGCTGGTGCACCTCTCCGTGCTGGTCCCGCCACTGGAAGGTGGGGTAGATGGAGGTCATGCCGCGGTCGGCGCGGCCCGTCCGCCGATCGACCACCACGCCGGTCGTCCGTGTCCACCCGCGCATCATCCGGGTGCGGACGATGCCGATCGTCAGGAACACGGTCCCGAGCAGTGCCGGGATCCCTGCGGCGAGGACGGGTGCGAGCGCGGCATCGGACACGGGTCAGCCCTCGTTGGCCTCGGCCTTGACGACGACGGTCGACAGGACCTCGGCGGGCACGTCCTGGGAGTCCGCGGACAGCGCGGTGACCTGCACCTGGGTGCCGTCCGCCAGGTCGAGGACCAGCGTGCGCGTGGCCAGCTCGGGCGTCACGGCGGGCGAGGCGGAGGCCGACGGAGAGGCGGTGGGGATCGGCGCCTGAGCCTCGTACTCGAGGAAGTAGGCGCTCGAGGCCTTCGGCCAGACGATCTCCTGCGGCTCGATGTTGCGTCCGCCGAGGGTGGCCATGGCCGAGATGGCGAGGGCCTGGGCCGCCTTGTCGGCCGGCTGCTGCGGATCGGTGATGACCCGGACGTCGACGCCACCGGTGGCGATGCCGTCCTGGACCTGACCGCGCCAGACGGTGGACGTGATGTTGTCGGCGGGCTGCGTCTCGGGCTGCTTGTCCCAGTCCGAGGGCACGGCGATGCTGACGGCGCCGAGGTCGGCCTCGACGAACCCGGAGGGAGTGCCCTCGGCGGGCTGGATGACCTGGTCGTCGGGCACGGTGGCGGTTCCCTCGGTGTCGGAGTCGGAGCCCGAGCAGGCGCTCAGGGCGAAGGCGGTCGCGACGAGTGCGGCAGCGAGTCGGAGGTTCATGGGACTCATCGTCTCATCGCACCGCGTTGCCGCTGGTGCGGCTCAGCGCGAGCACGAGGAGGAAGGCGACGCCGGCCCACAGGACGAGGTCGACGAGCGCGGCCGCCAGCGGGAGGTCGCTGACGAGCTGCCCGGCGAACGACGCCCCAGCCCAGCTGGAGAAGTTGAAGACCCAGCCGATGACGAGGCCCAGGAACAGACCTTCGGGGGCGTCGTCGGGGCGCATGCGGGTCCACCAGATGAAGGCCGTCACGGCGAGCGCGGCGATGACGAGGAAGCTGCGCGTGATGACGCCGCTGGTGACCGAGGCCTGGTCGACGGCGACCACACCTGCGATGACCGCGGCGACCATGGTCAGGACACCGGCCGTCAAGGCAGTGCCGAGGACGATCATCGGTCGCATGGTGGCTCCTAGGAAGAGGGCGACCCCGCAGGGTCGTGGTCGTGGCGAGAGGGACGTCAGGAGGGGAGAGCCGGCAGCTGCCGTGCTCTCCCCGTCCCGATGGGCTGGTGTCAGCCGGCGTTGAGGATCTCGGAGATCTTCTCCTGGATCTTGGCGGTGATGTCG